>JBFENN010000246.1:0-5015 GCA_041551115.1 Anaerolineales bacterium | reverse complement strand
GTACGGGCTGCGAAGCGCGGCATCTCTGATGTACTTGCAAACCCTGAAGAGGCGTACGATATCAGTAAAAAATATGTAGAAGGCTTGGAGCAGGCTGACCAAGCGATCCAACGAGAAGTTCTAAATAAATCGATCGAGTTCTGGCATACCGATCGACTGGGCTTCTCGCACCGGGCTGCTTGGGAGAACATGCAGGCGGTATTAATCGAGATGGGTTTGCTGGATGAAGAACTTGATTTGGATCAGGCTTTTACAAACCAGTTTGCTGAGTGAGCTGTCCTCGCTTACGGCTGTAAAAGAATTGATCATACATGAATGATATGGAAATGGCATCTCAACCGGTTATAGCTGTCGAAAATCTAATTGCAGAGTTTCCCAATGGCAACGGCGGTCTGCGGGTCCTGGATGGGATATCATTTCAGGTGCACGCCCAGGAATTTGTATGTGTATTAGGCCCATCTGGGAGTGGTAAGAGCACCCTGCTACGCTTATTGGCTGGATTGAAGAGGCCATCCAGTGGAGCGATCGTTTTAAACGGAGAAAGCATATCCGGTCCAGCGCATGGTGTGGGATATGTCTTTCAGCATGCGAACTTGATGCCGTGGCGCTCAGTGATTCAAAACGTGACCTTACCGCTTGAAGTGATTGGCATTCTCCATGGTACAGCTCGCAGCCAAGCGCAGGAGCTGATTCAGCTAGTGGGTTTAGAAGGGTTTGAGCAAGCGCTGCCGCGCGAGCTTTCCGGAGGGATGGCGCAAAGGGTCGCGATTGCGCGCGCCCTAATTCATGACCCACAAATACTACTCCTTGATGAGCCTTTTGGCAGCTTGGATGCCATGACCCGCGAACGGATGGGTTCTGAACTACTGCGGATCTGGTCGGTCTACCGCAAGACAGTAGTCATGGTTACCCACTCGATCAGCGAGGCATTGTTCCTGGCAGACCGGGTCATTGTATTGAGTGACCGCCCAGGGAAAATTAACCTGGTGCTGGATGTCGATATCCCGCGCCCACGCGCGAATGATATCCAGTACAGCGAGAAATTCGGCAATTTTGCACAACGATTGCGCACCGCAATCGTACCAACATAAGAGACTTCTTTGAAGATGAGTTAACTGATGACTGGTTGATAAGGTGTGGGTCTGCTCTTTTCCTGATCCCGCAGCCGTGGTAAGATTCAAGACCAATTTGTATTCTGGAGTTGATCTGCTATGGTGAAACGAACCGCCACATTATCTCTCATACTGCTGATAACATTCCTCCTGGCAGCAGCTGTGCTCTGGTCGGCGAAAATTGCCACGGCTCAGACAACGCTTGACCTAGCAAATTTGGAGGTTGATATTTGGCCTGAGTATGACCGCCCAAGCGTACTGATTATCTACCGGATTACATTATCACCGGATGTCGGCTTACCAGCCAACGTCAGGCTGCGCATACCAGCAGTATCTGGGGAACCAAATGCTGTGGCGGCGAAACAGTTAGATGGCGGGCTGTATTCCCTGGCTTATGAGCGCCAGGTGAATGGAGAATGGGCTTATATCGATTTTACTGCTACCCTGCCAGATCTGCAGGTTGAATACTACGACCCGCAGATACAGCGCCAGGGGAACGCTAGACAGTACGAATTCTTGTGGCCAGGTGATTACAATGTCGATTCGCTCTCGGTACAGGTACAGCAGCCGGTGGATGCATATGATCTGCGCACATCGCCTGGTTTGGGCAGTGCCGTAGTCGGGCAGGATGGTTTACAGTATTTCGGGGCCGAGGTCGGGGCGCTGGATGCTGATCAGACGTTTGATATCGCCGTTGAATACATCAAAGACACAACTACGCTTACAGCCGAGAGTTTGCAGGTGCAGCCTAGCGCGCCAGTTGATATCACCACTGCCGGATGGCAGAGCCAGCTCGTCGCAGCTTTGCCGTGGGGCTTAGGAATTCTGGGCGTGGTTTTGATCGTTGGGGGTGGTCTGTGGTACTGGCAGTCAGGTCGTGGTGAGGAACAGAGGGCAAAACCAAGGCGGCGGCGTAAGACCAGCGTACAAACTGAGACCATCTTGGATGAGGAGCACTTTTACTGCCACCAGTGCGGAAAACGTGCGAGCAGCAATGACCGCTTCTGCCGATCTTGCGGCACACGCTTGCGCAAGGAATGACAACGATCTGCAGCTAGTTGAATAATCAAGTCAAGAGGATTTACGGGCAGCATGGAAATTTCCATGCTGCCCGTTTGATGCCCGGACAATCCCTGTAGGCATTCGGTGTACCTCTAGCAAGACAAAGCAGCGGGGACCCATTCTATTAACGCGCCACGACAACAGAAGCTGTGCTGGTGGTAAAGAGGGAATGGTTGCGCATTAATCAGGCGTGTTGGGTTGACGATCCTACGGTAGGTGTAAAGCTCTACGCTGATTGGGAGCGAAAGTTATGGGGAGTGCAGCGAGGCCCAGGCTGAATTTTGAGTAATATTTTTTTCTGGCGCTTGGTGCGATGATTTGCTGCGAGGAAGGGAAATGTAATCGCAATTACTAGAACAATTGTACCACAAATAATGGGTTTTGGGAAGTGTTCTAGGTGAGGAATTGTTGATTTGCGATCACAGCTTCTGATGAGGGAGTGGTGCTTTGTGGGAATACATTTGAGAGATGTCAAATGACTAAACAGTTCCCGTTCATATGACTTATAAGTAGGTCGATACTATTTGAGTCTTCATTATTAGTACCTCCAATTTGTCCGTAGCATCTTTTGCCGTTTATCTCTGAAACAAGCCATTTTAACTTGGCATAAGCAGAACCCCTCCTACTTTGCGCTAGCACAACCCAATTTTACCTCTTGACAAGTCATCACACCTCTGCTATTATATGCTTATAACCCGATAATACGGGTAACCAGAATAACCGGGATAGTGGATATAACACATAGGAGAGATAAGATGCCCGTCCAGAATGTCATCACCGCACCACCCTCAACGCAGATCCGTGTAGAGAGCGAACCCGCTTTCAATGCGTTTTACAGTCTGACTTTGCTCACCAGGGCCAGGGTACTATCTGGATTGGCAGATTGGGTGTATCAAACCTGGGAGGCCTTATCGGAAGATGAGCAGCAAGAAACCGAAGTGGTCATGAACGGGTTGAATTATGCAGTAAAACCAGCGCGCAGCTTTACAAGTTTCGAGGCATACATCCATTACTTAAAGAGTGAAGACCCAGAAACGCTGCGGGATCGGATGCTAGATGAGTATGACAAAATGGATTGCTGTGAAATGAATTCCGAAGAGACTCCCCTCAGTAAACAAGAAGCTCTCGCGAACGCCGATACCTATCTGGCCTATCTCAAACAACGCTTTCCAGAAAAAGCAATTTATCCCGAAGTTGAGAGGCGCGCGTACACGTATGCTGCCGATCCCCCCAAACTAAAGTTATTTGTTGTCGAGTACATGCAGAAAATGTGGGAGCGTTATTTGTCCAGCGAGTGGCAACGGACCAAATCCATGTTGGAGGATGCGGTGATTGCATTCAACCAGCTAGATTTCTCACAAATGAGGAAAAAAGAAGTCATCGAACAGGTTGTCGGGCACGAGTTAGAAGACCAAAAGTGGTTCACAGAGATCGAGGACGAAATCAACCTGGTGTTTGTGCCAAACCCGCACATTGGACCGTACGAATATTATTTCCGCTATAAGGATAATTTGGGGATCATTTTTGGAGCTCGCCTGCCGGAAGGGGTCATGATGGATTCGCCGGACCTTAGCCGCAACGAGATCCTGGTGAGGTTGAATGCCCTGGCCGATGATTCCCGCTTGCTGATACTGAAGCATATTGCCGAGAATGGTGAAACACGCTCACAAGAGATCAAGGAGGCGTTGGCTCTCAGCCAATCGGCTAGCTCAAGGCATCTCACCCAGTTGAGTGCGACAGGTTACTTAATCGAACGCCGCTGTGAGGGTGCAAAGTGCTATCGTTTGAACACAGGCCGGATCAAAGATACTTTGCAGGCAATTGAGTACTTCCTGCTGGTGAAGTAAGTGCCCTTGAGCGTTTACAGGAGGTGTACTTATGGATGATGATTATGAATGCACCGGGCATAGCTACAGCAGATAATGGCGAGATCAATCATATGACCTGTAGATTGGTGGATGGTCTACGGGTGATAAGGAGTACGATCATGAATAACAGTTGGTATGTACAAGAATTAATTGAAGAGCAGCGGCGCAACGATCATATCTTGCGTGCACAGAAGGAACGCTTAATCACCAGCATAACCAAGACGAATAATTCCAACGTGATGGGCTACCGGCAAGTTCTGGTCAAAATTGGTGAGTGGTTGGTCAAGATCGGCTATCGTTTACAGTCGCGGTATGACAATCTGGTTGCGACGGGGATACCCTCGACAGCCCCCACAAGTACCAGAGGTCATGCTCCTCCGTGTTGAGCAAGGAAAGGCTGTGGCGTCAATGGCAAGACCCCCGTGTTGTTTCCCGGGGGTCTTGCTGAATAGTAAGCATCTGGGTTGCTGCCGGAGGATACTGCCGGCAGTGTTTGTTATAGGAACAGAGCTGCCTTTATGGCAGCTCTGTCGGTAATACTTTATGTCTGCTTGTTCAACAGGTTACTGCAACGCTTCCAAGCAAGCATCAAGCAAGGGATTGGTTTAAGATGAGTTGTGCATACGCATCCAATGGTCTACTTTGTGGATATAGGTATTGTCCTAGAAGTCGGGTCTTCCGTTTCCTACATGCTTGCGGCATCAGTGCAGCATTGAGTTCTTGAAGCTTTGCTTCGTTCTCGGTATGGGGGGGCATTACTTCTACGTTTGCCATATTATTATGAAAAAAGGGCCCCGAAGGACCCTTTTTCCTTACTGTGGTAGGCTTGAAGCCCACCTGATATTCTTCACTTACTTGAAGAGTGCCATGATCTGATCAATTACCGTGGCGAGTGTGCTGCTGGGATCCTCGCCGGCCTCGATCAGATAACCACCCTGTTCAGTATGCAGGTTAAAGACCGCCAGCCCACCTG
>JBFENN010000245.1:0-5035 GCA_041551115.1 Anaerolineales bacterium | reverse complement strand
TGGAAGGTTGGCAAGGGAAAGTGCATTGGTCTTTGGAGTCCTTCGATGGAGAGGTTCTGACATCGGATCAGGTACCGGTTATGGCACCGCCGCAGTCTGCTACCCAGGTGTGTAAGTTGGATTTTTCAGATCGCATCTCAGAGGACAATCTCCGCAGGCTGGTTTTTATTGCTGATCTCTGGCAGGGAAATAAATTTGTCACCCGTCAAACAGCGTACTTTGCTCCGATCAAGCATCTGTCCCTGACCGATCCGGCAATTTCCGTGAACTTGCGCTGTCAGAATGGAGAATGTATTGCTGAATTGAATTCGCACTCTCTGGCACTGCTTGTGGAGGTATCCTTGAAAGAAGCTGATGTCGTCTTTAGCGATAACTACTTCAATCTGCCTCCTGGACGATCGGTTCAAATTTCTTGTCCGCTGCCAGCTGGCTGGACATTAAGCAGGGCGCATAAAGAAATTCATATCTGCTCCGTATATGATTCTTACTCGTAGCATGCTTAGTGATAACCACTAAATATTGAACCTAATTCCTGTTCTATCCAACGACACCGAGTTCAGCGTGTAACCTCATCGCTACTTATGACCTAAGGAAGGATTAAACCGTGGCTGAAATTAATAATTTGATTTCAAAAATGTCTCTTGAAGAAAAAGCCGCACTCTGTACTGGCGCCAGTCCATGGACAACAACACCTGTTGAACGACTGGGCATCCCGGAGATGATCGTATCAGATGGTCCACATGGGGTCCGGCGGGCTGAAAATTTGAACGCGTTTGTTGAAAAAAGCCTACCCGCAACCTGTTTCCCAACCGCTGCCAGCATGGCATCAACCTGGGATGTGGGATTAATCTATAAACTAGGCGCTGCAATTGCAGAGGAGTGCATCGCTTTGGACGTCGATGTAGTTCTTGGACCCGGGGTAAACATGAAGCGCACCCCATTGTGTGGCCGTAATTTTGAGTATTACTCCGAAGATCCCTACCTTGCCGGTGAAATAGCAGTCAGCTTTATCAATGGCGTGCAGAGTAAAGGGGTGGGCACTTCGCTGAAACATTTCGCCGCGAATAACCAGGAATACCAGCGTTCCACGATCAGCTCTGAAGTCGATGAACGTACATTACGGGAAATTTACCTGCCGGCCTTTGAGACGGCAGTTGTAAAAGCCAAACCATGGACAGTGATGTGCTCATACAACAAGCTCAATGGCACATTTACCGCAGAGAATCGCAGGCTGCTGACAGAGATCCTCAAGGATGAATGGGGTTTTGAGGGTCTTATCGTTTCCGACTGGGGCGCCGTCCACGACCGGGTGGCAGCATTGCAATCGGGTCTGGACTTAGAAATGCCTGGTCCAAGGGATAGACGGGTTAAGGCAGTTATCGATGCCGTTCGCTCCGGCCAACTGGATGAATCAGTGCTGGATGAGTCGGTAGGCAGGATTCTGGACATTGTTTTCAAAGCTGCTGAGACGAAAAAGGGCGGTTCAATAGATGTAGACAGCCAACATGCCCTGGCACGCCAAGTATCTGGAGAGGGCATGGTTCTGCTAAAAAACAATGGCATTTTACCTTTGGAAAATCATGAGCATATTGCGGTGATTGGTCGCTCCGCCAGAGAAGCCTACTATCAGGGAGGCGGCAGCTCGCACATCAATCCAACTCGGCTGGACGTTCCATTTGAAGAGCTGCAAAAAATGGCAGGCGAGACCGAATTCAGTTATGCTGAAGGTTATCCTGGTGACGAAAGTTTTGACCAGCTGCTTATCGATGAGGCTTGTAATATTGCCCAGACAGCGGATGTAGCCTTGTTATTTATCTCGCTCCCTGCGACCAAAGAGTCGGAAGGGTATGACCGGCCTGATCTCGACCTGACATCGCACCAGGTTGTGTTGATTAATGCGGTTACTGCTGTCCAACCGAATACGGTTGTCATCCTCAATAATGGTGCGCCCGTGGTGATGAGTGAGTGGATTAGTGGCACTGCAGCTGTTCTTGAAGCCTGGATGATGGGGCAGGCTGGTGGCGGTGCAATTGCCGATGTCCTTTTTGGTAAAGTAAATCCTTCTGGCAAGCTTGCGGAAACTTTCCCGCTAAAGCTTGTTGATACACCTGCCTATATAAACTATCCTGGAGAAAATGGAACCGTGCGTTATGGTGAGGGATTATATGTTGGCTATCGTTACTATGATACCAAAGAGGTTCCGACTCTGTTCCCCTTTGGTTATGGGATGAGCTATACCACATTCGAGTATCAAAATCCGCAGGTTTCCAAGGAAACCTTCCGGGACGTGGATGGCTTGACTGTTTCTGTGGATGTGACCAATTCTGGCAAGATGGCGGGTAAGGAAATTGTCCAGGTGTATGTGCGAGATCATGAATCTAGACTGGTTCGCCCCCCCAAAGAACTTAAAGGCTTTGCCAAAGTTGAACTCCAGCCAGGTGAGACCAAGACCGTAGCCGTGTCACTCGATTTCCGTGCCTTTGCTTATTACCATCCAGCTTACAGACGATGGATTACCGAGGATGGAGAGTTTGACATCCTGATCGGTGCTTCTTCTACCGACATCCATTGTACAAAGACGGTTACGTTGCATTCCACGCTTGAACTGCCAACTATATTAGATCGCGAATCGACCCTTCGTGAATGGACAGACGATCCACGCGGTATGACCGTTCTAGCTCCTCTCTTTCAGCAAATTACTGAACAGATGCGGGCTAATTTTGGAGGCAATGATAGTGATCTGATCGGGATGGATCCGATGGGTTTCTTGATGGACATGCCTTTGACAGGCATGCTGCACATCCTGGGTAGTTCAATGGCGACATCGCCTGAAGAGATGGTGGATGAATTGCTGGCCCAGGTTTACAGTAGCGCTTGATGGCTGGCTTTCCCTTAGCGCAATGGTACTGACAGTGTAATTTTATGACCGAAAGGTTGAGTCTGCTGAGGATGCGATTCACTTAACTTGTATCGGCTGTGGTAATGAAAACCTAATTACCCTGTGAACCAGGAGTGAATTTATCGCAGTTGAGCCGGTGATCTGCGCTCAGTGGTACATATCGTGAACATTACCCAAACATCATGACAACCAAGACATATGATTTCCCTGAAGGATTTGTCTGGGGTGCGGCAACCTCTTCCTACCAGATCGAGGGTGCTTGGAATGTGGACGGAAAGGGCGAATCCATCTGGGATCGTTTCAGCCACATGCCGGGCAAGGTGCAAGGTGGTGCAACTGGTGATGTAGCTTGTGACCATTACCATCGTTGGCGTGAGGATATTGCCTTGATGAATGCAATTGGATTGCGAGCGTACCGGTTTTCCCTCTCTTGGCCGCGAATTTTGCCTGCCGGTCGTGGTGAGGTTAATCAAGCTGGGATCGATTTCTACTCCCAACTTGTCGACGCACTCCTGGAAGCGGGTATCGAACCTTATGTGACCATGTACCACTGGGACTTGCCGCAAGCCTTGCAAGATGAAGGTGGCTGGCCTGCACGTATGATCACGGATGCATATTTGAAGTATGCGGATATAGCCAGCCGCGCATTGGGAGATCGGGTTAAGAATTGGATCACATTCAACGAGCCGTGGGTGAGCGCCTTCGTTGGGTATCAGGAAGGACGCCATGCACCAGGGCTAAAGGACTTGAGTGCAGCCATTGCTGCATCTCATCATTTGCTCTTGTCACATGGATTGGCGGTTCCAGTCATTCGTGAGAACTCGGCAGACGCAGATGTTGGCATTACTTTGAACTTATCTCCCCAGATTCCTGCATCCCCAAGTATCGCTGATAGAAATGAAGCGGTTTGGGTCGATGGTTACATTAACCGCTGGTTCCTTGATCCATTGGTCGGACGCGGATATCCACACGATATCGTTTACACGTTTGGCAGCATGATGGAGTTTATGCAGCCCGGTGATCTTGAGGTGATCTCTGTTCCGATTGACTTCCTGGGAGTCAATTATTACACACGCGGCATCATTCGCTCTCGAAAGATCAGCGAAGCAGAAAATGCTCCGCGCACGGTCTTCGCTAATAAAGAACATACCCAGATGGGTTGGGAAGTGTATCCCGAAGGCCTCTACTCCACATTGGGCCGTCTGTATTTCGATTACGCGATCCCAAAGATCTACATTACAGAAAACGGTGCCTCGTTGGTGGATGATGTCGGTCCCGACGGAAAGGTGGATGACCCCGCTCGATTGCGTTATATCAGTCGTCACCTGCAGCAGGTTCATCGTGCCATCGAAATAGGCGTACCCGTTGAGGGTTACTTTGCCTGGTCATTACTCGATAATTTTGAATGGGCGCATGGCTATTCCAAGCGCTTTGGCCTCGTCTATGTGGATTATGAGACCCAGCAGCGCATCCCAAAATCCAGCGCAAAATGGTACGGGCAAGTGATTCGTCAGAATGCGGTGGAATGTTAAGGAAGTTCCATGCGATATGGTTATTTCAACGACCAGGCGAAAGAATATGTGATCACCCGTCCGGATACCCCGCAGTCCTGGAGCAACTACCTAGGCACAACTGAATACGGTGCCCTGATCAGCAACAATGCTGGTGGTTACAGTTTTTACCAGTCCGGTGCACGGGGACGTTTTCTGCGGATGCGCTTCAATGCCGTTCCAATGGAACAGCCTGGGCGATATTTCTATCTGCGGGACATGGAAGATGGTGACTACTGGTCAGCCTCCTGGCAGCCGGTTGGGAAAGACCTGGCGGATTATGAATCCACCTGCCGCCATGGTACTGGATATACGATAATCAGCTCTCATTATGCGGGGATCGCAACCGAAACCACCTATTTCGTCCCAGTAGACCAGAAATTCGAATATTGGAAGCTTGAAATCACCAACCACAGCTCCCGGGACCGGCATATCGGTGTTTTTTCCTTCTGTGAGTTCACCAATCAGTGGAACACTTATCAGGATCAGGTCAACCTGCAGTACTCTTTATTTATCGTGCGCGCTGAAGTGGACCATGAGAATTTGCTGCGGATCGCCATCCAGGACAACTTATCAAGTGAATCTC
>JBFENN010000244.1:0-5037 GCA_041551115.1 Anaerolineales bacterium | reverse complement strand
CCAGCGATATCCCGGTAATCTTCATCAGCGCACTGAGCGAGATTCAAGACAAAGTCCAGGCATTCAAAGTCGGGGGAGTTGATTACATCACCAAACCATTCCAACTGGAGGAGGTATTGGTGCGGACGCAGACCCACCTGGCTTTGCGGAAGCTGCAAAAACGGCTACAAGACACCAACCAAAAGCTCGAGCATGAGCTGCTGCTAGCGGGCGAACTGCAAGCAAATTTCATGCCCAGTAAACTGCCAAAAATCGCTGGATGGCAGATCGCGGCGGAGATCATCCCAGCCAGCGAGACATCGGGTGATTTCTTTGATGTTTTCCCACTGCCGGATGGTTTACTTGGTTTTCTGGTTGCGGATGTGGTTGACAAGGGGGTCAGCGCCGCGTTGTTCATGGTTCTCAGCTGGAGCCTGATCCGCACATTTGCGGCTGAATACCCCACCGAGCCGGAGAAGGTCTTTGAAGAGGCAAACCGGCGCATCCTGGCGGATACCGGTGCACGGCAGTACGTGACGGTGTTCTACGGCGTGCTGAACCCAGCCAACGGAGAGCTCATTTACAGCAATGCCGGACACCCGCCGGCACTGCTGTTCAACCAGATTTCACCCGGAGATCATCGCATGCTGACCCGGACGGGCATACCGCTCGGCATTTTTGATGAAGCAACTTGGGAAAAACAAATCATCTCGTTTACTCCCGGCGACAACCTTGTCGTTTGCACCGATGGCATCACCGAAGCTCAAAACCCCGAGGGGGATTTCTTCGGGCAGGGGCGGCTTTTCGAGGCAGTACAAAACGGCAGCGGGGGTGTGGCCAAGAAGATGCTGGGTGATGTGATGACTAGCGTTGAGCGGTTTACCCACCTCGCGCACCAATATGATGATATCGCCGTGGTAGTTGTGCAGCGAGAAGCAGCTTGAATTGTTGTGAATTCGCATTAATTAAATAAAACTATCAGAACGGGTGGGGGTAATTGACCGCGTGGGGTGTATATTCAACACTACGAAAGGAAATATTCGTTCTGATCTACACCTTCCCAACATTATGAATGCTACTCTAGCAAAGATTGCCGAATTTTACAGGTGCCAGGGTAAAGTAGTAACTTGATTCTTACTACAAACCTGTTGTATAGTTATCCATGTCAATTCGCTCGTTTATTGATTCTCAGGTTATTCTGTGTTTATATGATAAGCGGAGGTAGCTATGTACAATCGATTAGCATTTCCACTTGTGGGTGCATTGTTAGCGGTCAGCACCTTGATCAGCCTGGCAAAAGCAAATCGGGTGGCAGCATATGGGCAGATCAACAAAGCTCCATTGAGCTCGGCAGCGAATCTCGGGACCGCTTTCAGCTACCAGGGACAGCTGATAGACGGTGGTACACCGGCGAATGGATCCTTTGATTTTCGTTTTGACCTGTACGATTCTGCCGGTACGGACTCGGGAAACCTTCTAGGACAGGTTGACCTGTCAAGTGTTCCGGTCCAGGCTGGTTTGTTCACGGTCGATTTGGATTTCGGCGCGGTTTTCAATGGCAACGCCTTGTGGCTTGAGATTTGGGTACGCGCCAGCGGTACTGGGGACGCCTTTACAGAACTAGAGCCGCGCCAGGCGATTACACCGGTGCCATTTGCTCATTATGCCAGCAGTGCACCATGGTCTGGGCTCAGCGCGATCCCACCTGGTTTTTCGGATGGTGTTGACGACGATGCCTTGGGTTTGCTGAACTGCAGCGAGGGGCAGATTACCGAGTGGAACGGCAGTAGCTGGGTCTGCGGGAGCGATGACACAGGCGGCGGGGACAGCGCCTGGCTACTGAGTGGGAACAGCGGTACAACCCCAGGGGTGAACTTCCTCGGAACGATTGACAGTACCGCCATGGAACTGCGGGTAGCCAACCAACGGGCCTGGCGGTTGGAACCAGGGGTGAACAGCCCAAATATCATCGCGGGGTACAGCTTAAACTCGGCGGGAAGCGGTGTCTCCGGAGCCACAGTTAGCGGTGGAGGGTATGATTTGGCGATCAACCAGGTCACTGCGGACTATGGAGTTGTCGGGGGCGGCAGAGGGAATACTGCCAGCGGCTACGCGGCGGTGGTCGATGGCGGTGAGGGCAATATTGCAAGTAGCAGCTATGCCGCGGTAGGTGGGGGCAGCGCGAATACAACTGCTGGGAATTATGCCAGCCTGCTGGGCGGACAAAATAATCTAGTGTATGGAGCTTACGGGATGATTGGCGGCGGCAGCGGTAACAGCGTAACGGGAACCTTTGCTACAGTCCCAGGCGGCGCATTGAATATGGCCATTGGGAATTACGCAAGCATCGGTGGGGGGTACTACAACCAGGTAGAAGCAAAATTTGCGACAATCACCGGGGGTGGCCCCAGTGATTTGGGCAACCCAACGACTACCAACAACCGAGTATATGACGATTACGGATCGATCGGTGGCGGGGGAAATAATGTAACTGGAAGCAATGATGGAGATACATCCAGCGCCGAGTTTGGCATCGTTGGTGGTGGGTCAAATAATAACGCGGGTGGTAGATACAGCACGGTTAGCGGCGGGTTTGGTAACAGCGCGTCAGCATATGGCACTTCCGTAGGTGGGGGATCGAGTAATACTGCAGGGAGCAATTATGCAGTTGTCAGTGGGGGGGCTGCTAACTCGAATGGTGGTCAGTATGGCATTATCGCCGGCGGGAACTCTAACAGTATAACGGCTTCACGTGCGACCATTAGCGGTGGACAGGGCAATTCGGTCTCGGGCGCCTATGGAACAATTCCCGGTGGATATGGGAACAGTGTCAATGGTAACTACAGTTTTGCAGCTGGGGTCCAGGCCAGCGCTGACCACCAGGGGACTTTCGTTTGGTCAGACTCAACTGATGGCTTTGCATCGACTGGGCAGGACCAATTCCTGATTGACGCCTCTGGAGGAGTGGGTATTGGTACCGATTCGCCTAGTGAACTGCTAACTGTAGGAGGTAATGCACATATCTTAGGTGATATGTCCATTGATGAGAATGTCAAAATTCATGGTGGAAGCGCCATAACTGTTGGTTTGGTGCTCTCCAATAACACATGGCTCGATCGTCCTTCCTCTATCTTTGCGGTTGGGGATATTATCTATGTAACTTCTTTTTCTACAAATACTCTGGCTAGCTTTGATGTTTCTGACCCTCAGAACCCTGTGCCCAAAGGTTACAGTACTTCTAGTCTACAAGGCCCTGTCGATGTGCAGGTAATGGGGGACCGGGCTTATATCGCATCGGAGCTTAACGATAGTTTGGTTGTGATGGACATCTCAAATCCAGCCAATCCTGACTCACTTAGCTCCGCAAATAAAAATCTCGACCATCCAAAAGCAGTATATGTGACCGGAAACTATGCTTATGTGGCTTCTGGTGGGGATGGGGGGGGGCCGGATGGGTTGGCTATTTTCGAGGTTGTAGATCCGAAAGAGGTGCTGTTGATAGGCTTTACCAGCACTAATTTAGATCTGACCAGCGATGTGTACGTCGTTGGCGATTTCGCCTATGTAACCAGTGCGAATAACAACCAGCTTGTAATATTCGATGTCTCAAATCCGAAGAATATTATCGCAAGAGGATTCACTTCAGACTTTTTGAATTCTCCAGTTAACGTCCACGTACGTGGGGTCCATGCCTATGTTATCTCAGAAAACAACGATCGGATGGTGATATTCAATATCTCCGATCCGGATAATATAATCTATGTCGGTCACGCTGCGACGAGTCTAACCAATCCGGCAGAGTTATTCCTAACAGGTGATCTCGCTTATGTTACCTATGAGGGGGATGTCATAACAGCCGATCATTGTGGATTAGCAGTATTCGACATATCTGATCCAGCCAACATTACCACTCTAAATGTTATTGACATGAGCGAGTGGATGATGTGGATCAAAGGGGGTACGATCGAAGAACCAACCTGGGAGCAACTTCCTCCCGGACCTGCCGCCGTGACCGGCAATGGGGAGCACATTTTCATCGCCAACGGCAATCACAACACAGTGACCATTTTTGAAGTCAACCACCTATCAGCACCAGTCATCAAAGCAGGAATGCTGCAGGCTGGCTACCTGGAGGTCACTGATAATGCTCTCTTCAATAATGATGTGAACGTCCGCGGTGGGCTCAATGTTGGCCCTGGTGGCGTGCTTATTGAAGGGCAGCTTGCAGTATCGGGCATGGATGAGAACTATATAATGGGAGCCTTGAGTATTGGTGCTGCTGGAAAGGTATTCAGTGACACAGCAATAACCCAGTTCATATATCCCACCCATCAATTAGATGTGCATGGTGAAGCCCGCTTTCGAGTAAACGAGCACAATAATTTAGTGTTCCGCAGCAACAATGCTGGTTCAGATGAAGATGGTTACATCGACTTCATTCACAGCGATCAGTCTTCGGTTGTTACCCCAACTGCACGCATCGAATTCGATGCCGCTGATCCTATTACACATACTACTAGTTTACGTTTCTACACCCAAGGGGCTGATGATATACAAATGCTTTCTCGATTGATTATCAACTCAGATGGAAATGTAACTCCAGGAGAAGATAATGCTTATTCGCTTGGTGCTGATGGTATACGCTGGACTTCAGTTTATGCGGTTAACGGCACGATCCAAACCTCCGATGGACGATGGAAAGATGAGCTCATGAATCTATCATACGGATTAGAGGAGATTACGCAGCTGCGACCGGTCGTTTTCAGATGGACCGATAGTCCGGAGGATGGTATTCATTACGGCTTGATCGCCCAGGAGGTGATGGAAGTCCTTCCCGATGTGGTCAGGGTCGGCAACGATCCCGAGGGCACGCTGGGGATGAACTACAGCGAGCTGGTGCCGGTGCTGGTCAAGGCTATCCAGGAACAACAGGACGAGCTGGATGACCAGAATTCACAGATCGATGCGCTGGAGGCGCGCCTATCCATGCTGGAGAGTGGGAAGGCGGCGCACGGCTCGGCGGCAGCAGCCAATCAATCGTGGACTTGGCTGAGTTTG
>JBFENN010000243.1:0-5066 GCA_041551115.1 Anaerolineales bacterium | reverse complement strand
GGCCAGGATGCGCTGATATATACGGATGGCTTCCTGTTGATGACCTGAGTTGAGTTGACTGCGAGCTTCGCAAAACGATGACCATGGCTGCTCATCAGTGGCAGCAGTTTCTTTTGGCCAATCGGAGGCGGGAAGATCACCAAAGAGGACATCCCTGATCTGGTATTGGGGTTTTTTATCATTCTTATTGTTGGACATGATTATTCTCTCATAACACGCTATTAGATTCCATCCTGCTTTATAGCTGTAAACTAGTTACCTCCGTGGCATCAGCGGCTGGCACATCTACGATTCGGTTAGCTACGATTACTGATATATAGATCATCCAAATCATAAGCCCAATATGAAGCACATCGTTTTCTGAAAACCAAGCTCCACGCACCCATAAAACATGTGTAATATCCAATGATAGGTAGATAAAGTACCCGGCGAAAGTGATACCTAACCAACACCAGGTGACTAACAGAGCCAAATCCATGCTGTCCCTATACTTGAGATATCTTCTTCCGTTCAAGATGAAGAAGAACAGGATATTGGGTACAGCAATGATAAGAAGCAACTCAAACGAGAGCAGGAACCTATTTAGGAATAATGCCCCCAGCAACACAACAATTATATATAAAGCAATATTCAAGACAGCGTATGCCATCAGGATTCTACGCCATTTGCCTGTTTGACATGAATAGGATTCCGCAATCATCATCGCATCCACACTCGCCACTGAGAGCATGAGATAGACAACTTCCCACCAGCTAGTCCAAGAGCAAACTTCCTGTCCTGCACACTTGATTTCATAGCTAAAAGCTTGATAGCTCGTTCCAGCAAACAATGCCCCAATTCCCCAAAGCAAAAGTGCAATTCCCCACCAAGTACGAGATTGATGAGCATCGCGTATTCGCAAGAAGTAAAGACCAGCACCAATAGTTACAATTCCAAGCGAATACACAAAGAACGTAGAGCTAGGCTGGACCAAGGTAAACTCAAACGAACCAATATTAATCACCGTGAAAGGTTGGATAGTAAGCCAAGTTTCTGGTGTTTGTATCGGGAGATAGGGTATTGAGCGAAGTTTGCTGCAACCTGATAGAACGAGCAGTACTGTACTCACAAAAGATATGTGCCGTATGGTCATCCGTTCTTATCCGCTTCGTAATAAAAATTGGTTTGCTTCCCAACCATCATGGCAAGGACGGCAAATTTGCCGTCCTTGCCATGATTTTACTCCATATGATACGCTTTTGATCAAGTCGCATGCTCATTCAACACAGCAAGATCCTCCTGCCAAATGTCTGGAAACCAATCGTCAAACTACATTCAGCTTTCAGGATATTTCCCAGGATGGAGGAAATAATATCATTTTTCAACATACCCAAATGAATCATTGATATGCATGACATTTTCAATTGGTATCTCTCCATTGTTTATCGGTTCATTTGGAATCATGCCTATATGGTCTGGATAATACTCACTTGTGGTACAATCTTTTCTGGCGTTTAAACTCACCGTAAAGACCTACCGTTTGGACCGATAGCCTCTACTGAATTACTTTCGCAGTAGGGGTTTTTGACTGCTCCACTCCAAAGTTTGTCGATGAGTCGTTTAGTGAAGAAGCTGTTATCGTACCAGTTCGATGCGAGCCAGAATCATCAGTCATGTTCACAGAGAAAAGTAGATCAAATCTATGAATCGATTAAACACTAAAACAGAAACCCAAGCGATAAATTCCGCATACAAGCGCCTAACAAATCGATTTGGAATTTGGCTAAAACAAAGGCAGCCATCAGAAGAAGTTATTCTATTTGGAACGTCATTATTGGTCGGATTAGGAGCTGGATTAGGAGCAGTCGCATTCCGCTACC
The DNA here is from genome assembly GCA_041551115.1 of Anaerolineales bacterium. Taxonomy (GTDB): domain Bacteria; phylum Chloroflexota; class Anaerolineae; order Anaerolineales; family UBA4823; genus DAOVXM01. Next base: position 3,207 of record JBFENN010000243.1, on the reverse strand, counting down.
TCATAAGAGCAGTTGAGTGGGTTGGGTATACATGGTTCCCAAGCGTTACCAGCAATTGGGGATATGCATATGTAATCATCGTGCCAGCTGTTGGTGGATTGCTAGTTGGTCTACTGGTCTATAATTTTGCTCGTGAGGCAAAAGGTCATGGAGTTCCGGAAGTAATGGAAGCTGTGGCACTCCATGGAGGTCGGATCCGTCCCCGGGTAGCGGTGATTAAATCCTTGGCTTCTTCAATCAGTATCGGCAGCGGTGGATCCGTCGGGCGCGAAGGACCAATTGTCCAAATTGGATCAGCGCTTGGCTCTACAATTGGACAAGTGCTGCATTTATCCAATGATCGAGTACGCAATCTGGTAGCTTGTGGTGCAGCGGGAGGCATTGCCGCAACTTTCAATGCCCCTATTGCTGGAGTAATATTCGCCCTAGAAGTCATTCTAGGTGACTTTAAAGTACATTATTTTATCTCGGTTGTTATATCTTCCGTAACTGCGAGCATTGTTGGCCGGGTAGTATTTGGTGACATCCCAGCTTTTCCATTACTCACGGAATATGGGATCAATAACCTTTGGGAATATGGATTCTATATTCTTTTAGGTGTGCTTGCAGCCTTCACTGGAGTGATTTTTGTTAGGTTGCTGTACTGGACAGAAGATCTCTTTGAAAAATGGACAAGTGTACCTGAATGGGTGCAACCAGCGGTCGGTGGCGCTCTTTTAGGTGGGTTGGCTCTAGCCTATCCATTATTTACTCCCGCTACTTGGGTGGGTATCCCACATATATATAATGTCGGCTATGATGTCATTGGCCAAGCTTTATCTAACCAGCTCTTGCTGGGTGTTGTACTATCATTATTAATGCTAAAAATCATAGCAACCAGTTTAACCCTAGGCTCTGGAGGTTCTGGTGGCGTGTTTGCACCTTCTCTGTTCATGGGAGCAATGTTAGGGACAGCTGTAGAGCTCGTAATCAAAATCTTTTTCCCTTCGATCGTAGCTCCTCCTGGCGCGTATGCGCTCGTAGGAATGGCAGCTGTATTTGCAGCAAGTGCTCATGCACCAATCACAGCTATCATCATATTATTTGAGTTAACTGGTGATTATCGGATCATTCTACCCCTCATGCTAACAGTTGTAATAGCGACACTCCTAGCTAAAAGAATGCTGTCGGGCGAGTCGATTTACACACTTAAGCTCTCGCGAAGAGGAGTACACATAAAGTCAGGACAAGATATTGACGTTATGGATGGCGTTACTGTTGGTGAAGTCATGACTCGCCAGGTGGATACAATTAGCACAGATACCAAACTGTCGGAGTTCTCCGAGTTGTTATCCACAACCCGTCATCATGGAATGCCAGTACTGAACAATCAAGGTGAGCTGTGGGGAATAGCAACGGTTACAGATTTGGAGCGAGCATTGGAAAAAAATCTTCCGGATGATACCCCAATAACAGAAATTGGCACAGATAAATCAGCAACAATGCTGGCATATCCGGATGAAAGCATGGGTGAAGCACTAGCCCGAATGGGGATCCGTGGAGTAGGTCGTCTACCGGTTGTCTCACGCGAGGATAACGACCATCTCATCGGCATCATAAGGCGCGCTGATATCATCCGTGCTTACAATTTAGCCCTCACCCGGAAAACCGGCTTTCGGCAGCGCACCAAACTAGCAGGTACGCGTGCTGTAGACGGTGGCGAGTTCATCGAATTGCAAATTTCTGAAGGTGACGCTGTAATTGGTAAAAAAGTTGAGGATGTGGCTTATTGCATGCCTAAGGAGTCCATTTTGATCTCTATCCATAGGGAGGGAAGAGTGATCATCCCTCATGGAGTTACAGTGTTTCAAGTCGGAGATCAAGTAACTGCTTTTGTTCGTGAGCAAGACGTTGATGCCCTTGACCATTGTTTTCATGGTGATCGTTCAGACGAATCCTCGGAATCCTGATAGTCAATAATCAGCAATTTTTTGAATGTCCGATCATCCGAGTCACAGCACCGCACCTCCAAACTCCGCTCTCAAGTCGTCAGCATGTTCTACACCGTTCCGCACACCGGTGCAAAAATTCTCTTCTCCCAGCGCTGGCTGGAGAACAAAAGATTGACTTTTTATTTATTGACATCTTTCCCATTTTCGGTGCTTCTCATATTCATATTCCGAAGATTATAAAAACTCGACTAATGATCTGGCTCTAGCTACCACATGACTCAAGCTACAATCTAGCTTCGAACCGCATACCTTCCAATTGAAGGCTTGCTAGGTGAATGTTGGATTTGGTAACTTTGCTTTCTCCTCTTATATCATCCACTGAGATTATCCAAATGTCTCTTCAATAACCCGTACAGCATTTTCAATTCCATTCTCAGCGCGAATCTGAACACCCAAGCTTTCAGCACAAGAACGGAAGGATTTGTCCTGTACCAACTCGTCAAGAGCCGATACCAATCCTTGTTTATCCAGTTTCCTACGCTGTATTGGCTTTGGGCCTACTCCTAATTCGTGAACTCTCTGGCCCCAATAAAATTGGTCGGCGATATGCGGGATGACAAATGCGGGTACGCCTGCTCGCAAACCTGCAGAGGTGGTTCCAAATCCTCCATGGTGAACCACACCGGCGCACCACGGCAGCAACCAGCTGTGAGGCAAAGAACCGGTCGGAAAGATATTGGGAGGCAAAATCAATTGCCTGATCCCCGATTCCCAACCCTGAATGATAGCTCGTACTCCAGTTTGTTTAATAGCCCCTACAAATAATGCTGCCGATTCTAATGCCTCACCATCCTCCAGGCTCATCGCCCCTAAGCTAACTAATATTGGCGGGTCACCTTCGTTAAGAAATGAAATCAGGTCTTCTGGCGGCTTCCACGCCCTGGGTTCTTCGACGAAACAATAGCCTACGATACGATGGCGACGTTCCCAAAGCGGATTCGACGGATAGACTACCGGGCTGATGGGGACAAGATTTAAGCGTGGTGAAGTAAAGCCTTCTACTCAAACCGGTGGAAGCCCTAGTCCTTTCCGGATCCCGTTACGCGGCCGGGTAGTGATCAAGTTAACTAGTCCGTCTATCGTTCCGTATACGATCCGCTTGAATATTGAACGTTCAGGATCATCCCAAGGGATAGCCCATGGCATCAATGAAACACTCAGGTATGGTAGATTTAACAATTCAGCTTCATTTTTTCCTGCCGCAATAGCCGATGGG
>JBFENN010000242.1:0-5066 GCA_041551115.1 Anaerolineales bacterium | reverse complement strand
CTGGCGAACAGGCTGTTTCGTTTGCTGCGATCGCAGCTTATCTCACATCTGCTTACTGGGGAGCATTAACTATCGGCCGATTGCTTGGTATCCCGATCTCAACCCGTTTCAGATCAAGCACAATATTGATTGTTGACCTGCTTGGCTGTTTGGTCAGTGCCGTGTTAATCCTCCTGCTTCCTACCTCATGGCTTGTCCTATGGGTGTGCACAATTGGCTCAGGACTATTCATGGCTTCAATTTTCCCCACCACACTAAACTTGGCTGAACGCCGAATGGCTCTCCGAGGTGAGATCACGCGCTGGTTTTTTGTTGGCTCGTCACTTGGGGGCATGGTCTTACCCTGGATTATCGGGCAGTTAATTGAACTGCTCGGCACCCTCACTGTGGTCGTGGGTATGGTCATCAGTCTTCTGTTAGCGATCTTTGCATTCTATCTGATACTGCGTTTCTCAACCGTATCTAGTACGGGAGTCAGCTGAGGTAGTTATCACCTTTTCGAATGACTAGACTTGTGCAGCGACCGTCAAGGTGCTGTGACAGAAATATTTTCACTCGCCAAAAAAATCTCTCATCTTAGAGCGGTACGCCTCGAAAGCAGTGCGGCCAGACTCCGTCATCGAACACACTGTTCGTGGTATTTTTCCGACGAAAGTTTTTTTAATCGAAACGTACCCGACCTCATCGAGTTTGTTCAGATGGGAGGATAGGTTCCCGCGCGTTAAATCGGTAGCGTTGAGCAGATAGAGGAAATCAGCACTTTCAACTGCCCACAAAATTGCTAAGATAGCCAAACGGGCTGGCTCGTGTATGATACGGTCAATATCCAACACCTCTTGCATAGAAGTGTTCATCACGCAACCTCGTTGACCGCGGGATGTGACCTGACATATTGATAGAGGCCCCAACCACCGCTGATGACAAGCATCAAACCTGTTAATAGAAAAACAAGCCCTGCACCTATTACCTCATTGGGCAGCATCGTTGCGCCCAAGAGACCTACCATCACTGCGACGAAACCCGCAAAGTAGAACCGTCTGATTCCCAAGCGATACCCCAGATAGATGTAGATCGCCCCAAGGATGACACCAATACCAAGCGGCAGTTCATACCAAGTATCAGGAATGAATATCCCGAGGAACGATACCAGGAAGATGATACCCAGAAGCACCCAGCGTTTCCTATCTGACTGCTCTCGCCGGTAATCCACATATCCAGTCCGTGGGTAGGTGATCCGTTCCTTCAAACCTCGCAGAACCCGGTTTTGGATAAAAACCCCACCAAAAATCAAAACGGGTAGACCAACTGCAGACAGCACTGCAAAAGAAATTGGATTCTCGACAAGCCCCATTAATATCAACCAGAAACCGGCAATGATGAACAGGCTGCCGCTTGTTATCTCAGGCAGCCCATCAAAGTAGAAGTATTGATAGGTCTTTTTCACTATTTCATTAATTCGTGATTGCATTTTGAACCTCCACATCTGTAATGCCAATCGGTTTGTAATACAAACCTGTTTGTATAAATATATCAAATATTTTACTGTTTGTCAAGCGCGGCTAGCAAAATCCATATCGTGAATCGATACTTCTACTCATTTACTTATGCCGTATACTTATTTATAATCACTTAATCTAAATTGCTTTCAGGAGTGTTCAATGCAAACTGAATTGTTCCAGGCTATGGCGCAGAGCATCATTGATGGCGATTCGAGCACTGCCATAGCGCTCTCTGAGCAGTCGATCGCGCGCGGGATAGACCCTCTAGATGCGATTAATCAGGGTTTTGTAATCGGGGTTAATCACGTGGGGGATGCTTTTAGCCGGGGGGATGCTTTTTTGCCTGAGCTTGTCATGGCAGGCGAGGCGATGAAAAGTGCCGTAAGTACACTTGAGCCGGAAATGGCACGACGCGGAACTCAAAGGGCTGTCCACGGTACAGTGGTTCTCGGCACTATTGCGGGTGATATCCACGATATCGGTAAAACTTTGGTTGGTACGATGATGTCAGCTTCAGGCTTCCAAGTTCATGATCTCGGAGTCGATGTCCCAATTCCCACCTTAATTGAAAAGGCGCTTGAAGTGAATGCTGACATCATCGGTGTAAGCGCCCTGCTCACAACCACAATGGTCCGCCAACGGGATGTCATTGAGGCCCTAGAGGATATGAACATGCGCGAAAGTATCAAGGTCATGGTTGGCGGTGCACCCGTCACTCGAGAGTGGGTAGCTGACATAGGCGCGGATGGATACAGCGAAGATGCGATCGGGGCTGTTTTGGTAGCAAAACAGCTGCTCGGGGTAGAGGTGTAATTATGCCTAGCTCGATTAAATCCATTACGGATCCAAAACTGTCTCTCTCAATTCTCACACCTGAAGAAGTAAATCGCATCCACACTGCCACCCTAGACATCATCGAGAATGTAGGTGTGCGCTTCCCAACTCCTGTAGCCCTGGACATCTGGGAGGCTAATGGTGCAGTTGTGGATAACGAAACCTATATTGTCAAAGCACCTGGGACACTCATCGAAGGAGCACTCGCAAAAGCACCTGGCGATTACACACTTGCGGCACGGGCCCAATCACAAGATCTACCGCTTGATGGTAATCATGTCTTTGTGGGCACTGACGGCTGTGGTGTTGAAGTGCTCGACATCGTGACAGGGGAAAGACGGCGCTCTAACCTTCAAGATGTGCGAGATATCGCCCGGATTGCCGATTACCTACCCGAAATTGCTTTCCATTGGGTTGCTTTATCTGCCCAAGATTACCCTGCCGAGTCACGTGGCTTGCACGAGCTGCTCGCAGTTTGGGAGAACTCAACCAAACACCTCCAGACGGAGAGTATTTACACTGCAACAGAAGCTTACGCGGCGATCGAGATGGCAGCAGCTGTTGCTGGTGATCGGAGTGCGCTGCGTGAACGCCCTCCGTTATCCATCATGCAATGTACCGCACCGCCACTAGGGCATGATGGCGGCAGTCTCGAAGCAGCCTTGATTAGTGCTGAAGCTGGGCTGCCGGTTGGTTTTATGACGATGGCTTCCTGCCTAACTACCGGACCAGCCACCATGGCAGGTACACTTGCGGTTGGCAACGCAGAGGTGATCAGTGCTCTTGCGCTTATCCAGCTTGCTCATCCTGGGGCACCGGTATTCTATGCCGCAGCCCAGACAGCCTCTGACCTTCGTACTGGCGCTTATACCGGTGGAGGTCCGGAGGATTTCCTTTTTGGCGCAGCCACCAATGTGCTAGCTGATTTCTATAATGTCCCACTCTCCATGGGATCTTTTGCCACAGGCGCGAAACAACCCAACTGGCAAGCAGGTGTTGATAATTCTTTGTCTACATTCATGGCCAGCATCGTCATGTCTGATATGCTGCTAGGGGTTGGTTTTCTACACGGCTCCCGTATCTGGTCTTACGCCCAGATGCTGATGGATTGTGAGATCTTCAGCATTGTCCATAAGATGATGCTGGGAATCGTTGTCGACGATGATACCTTAGGGATGGACGCCATAGCTGCTGTGGGACCGGGTGGCAATTTCCTTACCCAGAAGCATACTCGGTCACATATGCGTGATGTGTTTCTACCTCAATTCATGGACCGACGGCCTTACAACGACTGGGAGGCGGTCGGGGATAACGCCCCCGAATGGGCATTAAGCCAGGCGCGCGAGATTCTTGCCACCCATTTACCTGATCCGCTTGATCCACAGTTGTCTATTGAACTGCAGCGTATCATCACAGCGCTGGAATCGAGTAGATAATGCAACCTAGAATAGAATTAATTCCCCCAGATCTGATTGCACGCGTGCTGGATGAGGCCTTCCAGCTGATGCTAGAACCAGGTATCAAGGTTCGATCTAAAGCTGCCCGCGGGTTGTTGACCGCTTCGGGTGCGGATGCTGACGATAGCAGCGAAGTCGTCCGTATCCCTGAGCGGTTAGTTCGCCAATCTCTTGAAACAGTACCAAACGGGTTCGTCCTATACGATCGGAATGGCGAACCTGCCGTCAATTATTGCGGTGACCAGGTTCACTTTGATCCGGGTTCATCGGGTGTGAGTGTCTTGGACCCTGAAACGCTTCGCCCCAAACCTTCCCAAACTCCAGACCTGGTTCAGATCGTAAAAGTCACTGAGCAACTCCCCCAATATGCAGCCCAATCAACTGCAGTGATCTGTAGTGATGCTCCCAAATCTATAGGAGATCTCTATAGACTCTACGTTGTTCTCTCTTTATCTGAGAAACCAGTAGTCACTGGCGCATTTACAGTTCCCACGCTCAAGCATATGATTGATATGCTGGCAATATTTACTGGCGGCAGAAAGGGTTTGGCTGAACGACCGCAAGCAGTATTCGATGTTTGTCCTACACCGCCATTGGTTTGGAGTGAATTTGGAGCTGATAATCTCATCCAGCTGGCGCTAGCAGATGTCCCCGCTCAGATTGTGTCCATGCCATTAGCTGGTGCGGCTGCTCCGGTAACCCTGCTTGGAGCTGTTGTCCAACACGCCGCGGAATGCTTGAGCGGAATCACGATTCACCAGCTATCGAAGCCCGGTGCGCCAATTGTATGGGGTGGTGCACCAGCTATATTTGACATGCGCAAAGGTACCACACCCATGGGGGCAGTCGAAACTGCGATGATTGACATTGCCTATGCCCAGGTCGGTAAATCCCTGGGCATCCCAACACATGCATATCTAGGTGCGAGTGATGCAAAGGTGGTCGATGCTCAGGCAGGTATGGAATCGGGTATCACAGCCATATTGGGCTCATTGGGAGGCATAAACATGATCTCTGGAGCCGGAATGCTTGATTTTCTAGCTTGCCACTCGTCCGAGAAGTTAGTTATTGATGCGGAAGCCATCGCGATGGCTCAGCGCCTGCTGGATGGTATCCATGTTCAAACCGATCCCCTCGCTGCAGGGATGTATGCAAGCATAAATTTTCAGGGAGAGTTTCTCAAGCAGAAGATGACCCGCGAATTATTTCGTAAGGAGCAGCACCTGCCATCAGAGGTGATCGATCGTGATTCAAGCCGTGGCTGGCAGCAAGCTGG
>JBFENN010000241.1:0-5094 GCA_041551115.1 Anaerolineales bacterium | reverse complement strand
TTTGGGGCATGACACTACCACTACGTGCTTGCTATCTTGGAGGTGGAAAGGATAGCAGAGAAAGGAAAAGATCATGAAGATAGCATTATTAGGTTCAACTGGATTTGTCGGACAACGTTTACTCAAGAAAGCTTTGGCCAAAGGCTTTGAGGTAAAAACTTTGGTCAGAGATCCAGAGAAATTGGGCGACTTGAAAAAGAGGGTCGAGGTGATCCAGGGAGATGCCTCCCAGCCAGGAGACCTGGAAAGAACGATTGTCGGGACTAACGCAGTCCTATCTACGCTGCCGCCAGTGATGAACGGCAACAACCCGGCAGAAACCGCCGGTCTCATGAAGGGGTTGGTTGGTCTGCTCGAGAAAAACGGGATTAAGCGCTTCATTCACATCGGTGGTGCAGTGCACGGCGGTGGCGTTGATGAAAACTGGACTCTGGGAAGAAGGCTGCTCAGGCTATATCTCAATATGGTCAGCAAACCTATATTGGTCGGCAAGCAGCTGGAATGGGAAGTGTTAAGAAACTCGGATCTCGATTGGACACTCATAAGGCCCCCCAAAATTTCGGAAGAAAAACCGGATGGGCATATAACTGCCGATGAGAAGAATCTTGCCCGGACACAGGTCAATGTAGAAGATCTCGTAGACTTCATGCTGGATCAGATTGCTTCAGAGGATTGGATAGAAAAAGCCCCCTTGGTTGCGACAGTCACAAACTAACAGCACTGGATTGGCTGAAATAAAGGGCTCGCTCAAATGTTAGAGCAAGGATTTGAGCTGAGCCCTTCTTTTCTTGCTCCAGGCTGGAATTAACCCTAAGGCTAATACGTTTGGGGTATGACACTAATACCACTCTCTCCTTATGATGTGATCAAGGTCTTTCGAACATATGGAATGGAAAATTTATTTACAGCCAGGACAACAGAAGGGAGAGCAGCTCATGAAGAAACAAACAATTGCCATAACGCTATTCTGGGTCGGATTTCTGATCGCAACCTCGATCGCCATCATCGGCACCGGGAGTCTGATGAGCGTCCTGAGAAACCTCACGAGGGAAGAGATTTCTACCACCATGTGGAATCTGGATGGACCTCTATTTATGTTCTGGGCATTTGCTGTGCCACTTGGGGCGGTTCTAGCAGTCATTGCCGCGTTTGTGTATGCCAGAACCAGGCCGGTTTTCCCATGGCTTACGGGTATAGGGGTGCTGGGTGCCGTGCTCGCGATGAATATCCTATGGAGCCGCGTGTACTCACCGCTCCTTTATGGCATTGGCGGAGTGATCATATTAATTTCGTTTTTCGTCATTGTGTGGATCTGGTTGAAAAAATATGCGGCGCTGGATATTCAGGAAAGAATCGCAGGGAGCTACAGGTTAATTGGGTATCTGTTTTGGATTAACGCCTCCTGGTTCCTTTGTGGAGAGACTTCGAAACTGCATCTAAAAGCGTTTGAGAACGATCCAATGCCGATCCCGAGCGAGATCATGGTGTTTCTTGTGCTGGGCTGGGTATTTGTCCTGGTAGGCGAGTACAAGTCCCGGCAATCGAAATCAGCTTGATCAAACTGATGTGGCTCCTCGTGGGGCGGTTTGGGTAAGTCCTTCATTTGCGCGCAAGCATGTTTGAGTACAGAAAGCGCGTTGACTGAGGACTTGCCATGGGGAAAGATCGGCCCTGGCGCTGCTGACGAGCAACCACCTAGAAAGGGAATGGATGATCAACCATAGAGGAAATCGCCTTACCCTGGATCGCCCGGTTGTATACCAGATCAAAGTGCCGGGAGTGCTCAATCCGAATGAGGCAACCTGGGCTACCGGATTAGAGGTTTCTTACGAAGGTGATCCACCAATCAGCATCATAACTGGTGTGCTAGACCAGGCTGCACTACACGGCTTGCTGCGCCGTCTTTATACGATGGGCTTCCCATTAATCTCTGTCCAATGGACGGAAGGCGGTTCGATCAAGAATAAACCTCAGTCTCGAGAAAATTAATGCTGGGATGCTCTATGAATAGATTCGGGAACTTAGAAGTAATTAGCTGGATCGGGGTAAAGCTTATGAAATTCAAATCCTCTCAACTCTTGCGTGTATCCGTGACCATGCTCGTGGTAATGCTGTGTTTCGTCTTCCTGGCTGCATGTGGTGGTAAAGACACCCCCATCTCTGTGCCTGAGGGCGCACAGGCTGGAGATTTGGCAGGAACAGAGGATTGCACTTACGTGGCAAACGATGTGGAGTACGCCGCCGAATGCAGCCTGCTGGTTGCGCAGGAGAACCGCGTCGACCCTGGATCAAACCTGATCGCTATCCCTGTCATTCGGGTGCCAGCTACAGGGGAAAACCCTGCTGAACCGATCTTCTACTTCGCAGGCGGACCAGGCGGTCCCAATCTGCATTTCCAGCAGCTTGAAGGCCTGGTTGAAAACCACGATATCGTCCAGGTCGGCTATCGTGGCGTGGACGGCTCAGTTGTACTGGAATGTCCTGAAGTGAACCAGGCGATTAAGAAAGCCAATCCCGATTTTTTGAGCCATGACGCACTTTCCAGTATCGGAAACGCGTGGGTGCGCTGCAGCAATCGAATTGAGTCTGAGGGCATCGACCTGGACGGTTATACGATGATCGAAACCATCGAAGATAATGAATCAGCAAGGCTTGCACTCGGATACGAACGCATCAACCTGCTTGGAGGGAGCTACGGTACGCGATTAGAGCAGATTTACATGTGGATGTATCCCGAAAGCCTGCACCGCGTTGCCATGATAAGCGTCAATCCGCCCGGCAACATGGTTTGGGAGCCTGACTATATTGACGCCTTGATAAGGTATGACGCGGACCTATGCGCCAAGGACTTAGATTGCAGTGCTCGCACGAGCGATCTTGCGAAAACCATAAGCGACGTGGCACACAGCACCCCCGACCGCTGGTTGTTTTTACCCATCGATCCCGGCCTTGTAAGAGCTGTTGCCTTTATGAACCTGTTTTACCGTTCGAGTGCGGCACAAACTTACGATGCCTTCCTGGCGGCTGAAGCCGGCGATCCAAGTGGATTGGCTATGTTCTCCGTGGTTGGCGAGTTCATCTTTCCATCTGCAAACACCTGGGGCTTCGCCGCCAGCATAGCGGCCAGCGCAGATTTCGATCCAAACCGTGATTATTGCCTGGATATGAACCCCCCCGATTCAATCATGGGTGCACCTGTTTCCCAGTTCTACTGGTGCTCGCTGCAGCTCGGTAGATGGCCAACTGCCTTTATCCCTGATGAATTTCGCCAGGTTCAGCCCTCAGATGTCTCAACCTTGATGGTTAGTGGGAGTGTGGACTTCTCGACGCCAATGATGCTAGCCACCAACGAGCTCCTACCCGTGCTAGGAAATGCTGAACAAGTCATTCTCTCCGAATTTGGTCACACAGATGATATATGGGTTTTGCAGCCAGAGGCTACCAGACATCTACTCACGAGCTTTTTCGACACTGGCAGGGTGGACGACTCGCACTTTACTTACCAACCAATGAATTTCGATGTTGGGTTGATGAGCTTTCCCTTGATCGCCAAGATATCAGTGGTGGTGATCACTCTAATTTTGATCGGCATATTGGCGCTGGTGTGGTTCATCTTTCGCCGCATTCGCTTGCGAAAAAACCTGGCCGTGCAAGCTCAAGAACAGTAATCGCTCGACTTTGCCTTGATCAATCCTTCAGCAAATGGATTTCAGCCCGAAGACACGCTAGCCGGACTACCAAGCACCAAAGTAGACGGCCGGGAGAACTTAATCATCTCCACCTGATTGAAATTATAAAGTCAGATCTGATGACGTGATCATCGAGAGCGGGTTTTAGTGTCCACCTTGCTTCGCTTCGGATAGAACTGTAATGCCTGCTATAAGGTTAAGGGGTGATCCTTTATCGCTGGAAGGCTGCCCTCGATCGTATTAAGTCTGAGAAGCCTCCCCTCACCAATTTTTTCAATCCTGTACGTTCCAGTGCTGGGATTTAATTGTCGCATACCCGCTGTAAGTAACAGATTTCCATCCATCTCATAGGGAAAGAATTTGGAGGGATCATAATGAAAGTCTTACTCGTAAGTTATCAATTCTCTCAAGAAATCATCGACAATATGGACAAACTTGAAGCCAGGGCAAGCGAAGGAGCAAAACAAATTTCGAAAATCCCAGGATTGCGCTGGAAGATTTACCTTTACAACGATGAAAAAGACGAAGCGGGTGGCGTTTACTTATTTGAAGACGAGGCTTCATTAAATGCCTATCTCAATGGTCCAATCATGACACAGCGGAAGGCAGGAAAGTTTGGAGATGGGGTAAACGAAACTGGGGACATCAACGATGTGACAATACGACAATTTGATGTCATGGAGGAAATGACGGCTATCACCCGTGGACCCGTAGATTAATATGGGCGCCTACCTGCGGAGAGGTAAACAATACCGCACAAGAAGCATCCCTTGGTTTACCTCCATATACCCCTACCAGTTGCTTTCTCATGCCCACCTAACGCAATGACCTTCCAGATGGAAGGTCATTCACATTCCGATGTGGATCATACGGGGGCGTCTCCCAGACCAACATCATCTCGCAAGGCCACAATCTCAAGAGCTTAATCTTGGATACCGGTCACGCTGTCATCCATTCTCTCTGGAAGATCACTCACCGTTGTTACCTGAATCCGGACATACGCGATCTCGGATAGCTTCTCTCCATCCCTTACCCGATACGAGAAAGCATCTTCACCATTGAAACCATCATGTGGTACGTATTCGAAGCTCCCATCCTCAGCCAGGGTGAGATCCCCAAACCCGGGGTTGCTCTCGAGGATAATTTGGAGCGGCTGTCCCTCTGGATCAACATCATTTGCAAGGATGCCAGGAGCTGCCACCAGCAGGACACCGCCCGCTTCGACTTCAAAGGCATCATCCCCGGCCACAGGTGCAGCATTCATTGGGGTCAGGTTGATCGTCACGCTAGCAATGTTGGACAACGCCTGACCATCGCTCACCCGATACGTGAACTGATCCGAACCCGTGAATGCTGGATCCGGTGAGTAGAGAAACGAACCATCCACACGCAGGATCAGGCTGCC
>JBFENN010000240.1:0-5105 GCA_041551115.1 Anaerolineales bacterium | reverse complement strand
GGTCAAGCGTTGTCGTGCCCCCTGGTTCAAGCTCGGTTTCCTTTGGAGTTAGTTCCAGTGCTAAGGTTCGTACGAGCGGTGGCACATCGAGGGTCAGCGAACCAAGAGCAAAGGCTGGCCGTGGTGGGATATCATCGATAGGTTCTCCAGCATCACTCAACCTTGGGGCAGATCCTACGAGGTCGACCTGCAGGTGCAGGTTCGGGATATGTTCATCACCAATCGGTATGCGTAGTGTGTAGCTGCCATCTTCCAGTTGGAACCGTTCGGTGTAGAGCACCCCACTGCGTGCCACGGTTAGCAGCCCTTCAGCTGGACTGAACGGTGATTGCACCAGTATCTCGGCAACGTCCCCTGGTTGGTAGGACTCTTTGTCGGGGATTAGCGTGACAGCCTCTTGTTCTACGTTCCGCGCTGGTTTCTGTTTCCCTCCGCTGACCCAGCGAGTAAACTGGCTCATATTCGGACGGCCTTCCTGATCGCTTACCTCGGCAGTGATCTGGTACTTGCCGCCGATATCGGTTTTAAAAGTACAGCTGACCGGATCTTCCTGCGAGCCTATCTGGCATTCCTGTACATCGGCTTCCACTTCTTGCCAGTCACCTTTGCGGTATTTCCACTCCAACCGGGCTGCACTAACATGGATAAGTTGGTCGCTGATGGGATTCCCATCGATATCTGTCACGATTAATTCAATCTCGAGCGGGTCGCCGCGCTGGACAAATGTGCGCGCCGACCGCATGCCGACGTAGTATTTGCCGGGGTGGACGAGTGCGCTGGTGGTTCCAGTCCAGGCTTGGCGGTTGACATCAAAGACCGTTGCTTCTGCCAGCACGCTGTAAGGGCGTGGCTCTTTGTAAGGATCGAAGTCTAAACGCAGGTAATGCTCGCCAGCTGTATCCGTCACGCCGGAGAAAGTTTCGTATTCGGTCTCTTCGCTTCCCGGCCAATACGGGCTGAAGCTCTCAACTTCATATGAGATGCGTGGCGAATAGTACCACCACCACGGCTCCCAGATACCAAAGTTGTACTCTGGCCAGTTCGGTGGTTGGTAATTGGTCGGTGAAGTGCTGACACCCCACTCGACCTCCGCGTTGGGCAGGGGGCCGCCGGCGTAGTAATTGGCGCTCACTGCTAGGATAGCGTACTCGTCAACATAGTAAGGTCCGGTTGTCTCGTTGCGTGCAGTCACCTCAAATTCCGGTCGTCGGAATTCTTGGATTTGGAAATCGTGTGAAAAAGTGGTTCCGTACATTCCTGAAGTATCACCATGTACGTTCAATACCACTTGGGCATAGCCGAGATTGACGTTTTCCGGTAAATCGATCACAAAATCGAAGCCTGAAAAAGCGTTCAGATCAGCCCTCCCGGTACCAAGTTCATTGCCTTGCGAGCCGATGATGGAATAGCTGACTTCGCTCAGATCTGCACCCGGTAAACTTACGTCACCATTCTGTCGTCCGCCCATCCGCCGCAGCCAGCCTTTGATATGCACTTGTTCACCCGGGCGGTACATTTGGCGGTCATCAATGACATACCAGATCAGTTCGTCATCTACGGAGCGGCGCTGCCAGCCTTCATCGCTCCAGGCGTGGGTGGATTCTGGCAGAAGCACCTGGTCAGCACCCAATCGGCCAACTAAATAGCTGAACCCGCTGGCGGGTAAATCAAAGCGGGTCATACCGCTGGCGTCGGTAGACTGGCTCAAACCGCGTGGGTAGCCTTCGACAGTTAACTCTCCCAAGGGTGCACCGCTCAGCAAGTCAGTCCCCCAGACGAACATCTCAGAGTGGTCGACAAATGCGTCCAAGGCGATATCGGTTACCTGCACCCAGGCTTGCACCCGGAAGCGATCGCGGTCCGCATTGAAGAAACTCAAACCCCGCGCTGGTTCCACGATGATGATGAACTGACCGTAATCTCCATCCATAACCTCACTCAGATCTATGGGTACTTCGGTCAGTACATCGCTGGGTGCCTCAACCGGTACGGTCTCGTCAAACACCAGCTTTCCTGGTGGGCGTGGCGGAGGGTCTTGACGGTGATATTCCTGCAAATAAACCTTATAATCCGGCCAGTTGGACGGTTGGACCGCGTAAACCTTGACATCCAGCTTGTTGTAGTTGATGGTATAGACCGAGAAAGTTGGTTTCTCAGCAGCTGGGTCCAGGGTGACAAAATCCAGGTCAGGTCCAGTCAGGAAGGGCTCAGCCGGGCCAACCCGGAAGGTTAACGTTTCATCTTTCCCTAGAGTTTGGCCGAAAATATCTTTTACTGCGGCATCAACGGTGATGCGGTAGGTTTTCTGACCTTCAGTCGCTCCTTGGATTTGGAGCGTGTCACCAAAAATGTTGACTGTCGCACCCGGAATGGGTGGGTTGACAGTGAGCAGGCTGTCATCATAGGCATCGACATCTAGCGGGTTATTGAATCTGATGTACAAAGGGATGAGTGGACGGCAGACCTCATCGTACCAACGACAGCCGTGTTCAATGATGCGTAATGGCGCATATGTCCGGAAAGAAAAGGACTCCATTTCTTCAGTGACCAACGGTCCTTCAGCTGATGGTGTGCCGGGACCTACATGCACGGAGAAGGTGGTGTCGGTTGGCAGCGGTTCTTGGGGACGAAATACCAGGTAGCGGTCAGTTTTAGCGCGCTCCACAAGTTGATTTACCGTCTCATTAGCTTTTATTTCCTCCGCTGTCGCCAGGCGGGTGGCAATCGGGTCGCCGCTAGCTGAGAGTTGGATCGTCGTGAGTACTGCGCGCGGCTCGATCCGTTGGTCAAAATGGATAAAGATCAGCGGTTCGCGCGGCTGGGGGATATCGCTAGGGTATTTGTTCGTGATTTGCGGTGGTGGAGTTGTAAATGTCCACTGGACACTTTCTGCTAGCACACCCCCGATAGCGGAAGTCGTCCCGGAGGGGACGGTCACCTGGTATTCGGTGGCTTTCGGCAGTCTGTCGATCTGCGTTGAATCATGCTCAAAGTTGAGCGTTTTTGTACCTAACCAGCGCCAGGTGCCGGGAATGGCTGGTTCAACGATGACCGGTACTTCTTCGGCCGCTAGGTCTTCCAGGCTGGTAAGCGCTACCATCGGTTGGTTGAAAGTGATATTGATGAATGGCGCCAGTGGGATCTCCCCTTCTGGTGAGTAACGCAGCACTTCCAGCGGGCCTGAGTCAGCTTGAGGTCTGGTGACATCGCTTGGGGGTGGGGGGAATTCACCCTGGATGGTCTCACCTGGCCGTGGAGGGGGGATGGGCTCAGCCGGCAGGTTGAATGCAAGCTGGTCCTCTGGCTCCATGATGAGATCAGGCAGCCGAGTGAAAATGCGCTCGACTTCTTCGGTTGGCAGCGTTTCGCCAGCCAGCGGTAGGACAGGGTCCATCCGCACTGGTTTGGCTTGCCCAATGCTGAGTTCGACTGGCCTGCGTGGCGGCAGATCGACCGGGGATTGGCTGCTGCTGGGATCAGTCTCTTCCCCGCTGACATAAACCGGGTTGCTGCGGCCGCCAGTCACTGTTGTACTCCTGCCTCGGCTGATAATTTGGTAGACAACGAGGCTGAGCACGCCCACGATGAGCACCGATCCGGCGATAAGCAGCGGTATGCGATAGCGTTTGATGCCTTTCGATGTATTTTGATCCATGACAGGAGCCCTCCTAACAAGGTCGCCGAAGCGCGGGTTGAATACTTCACCCGGTAGACGCTGAGCACACATGAAAAGTTCCCTACCACCAAGCAGCGGCAGTAGGTCTTACATGTGGAACTCATTATTCCATTATACAGGATGCCAGATACATGCCGGGTATGGTTTGGGCTCAGCAAAGTTCGGTACCGTGGCGGATATAATAGTATTGTACGATGAAATGAACCAATTAACTATTGTGTTGATCTAAGGAAGGCAGCTATGCAGAATGAACATGGTTGGTGGCAATGTACGACCATCTACCAAGTCTACCCGCGTTCCTTCCAGGACTCGAACGGTGACGGTATCGGTGACCTTAGGGGGATCATCCAGAAATTAGACTACATTCAGAATCTGGGTTTTGAAACGATCTGGTTTTCTCCGTTCTTCTCGAGCCCGCAGGCTGATCTTGGATACGATGTCAGCGATTACTATGGTGTCGCGGCTGAGTACGGCACGCTGGCAGATGTCGATGAATTGATCCAGAGCATCCACGAACGCGGAATGCGGGTGGTTTTTGACCTTGTGCTGAACCACACCTCGCTTGAACATCCCTGGTTTATCGATTCATGCTCCACTCGCACGGCAGCTAAGCGGGATTGGTATATCTGGCGAGATGGCCGCGGTACTCGCCCGCCGAACAACTGGCGGGCGATCCCTGGCGGCTCAGCATGGCAGTTTGATGCTGGAACCCGGCAGTGGTACCTAGCCAGCTTCTTACCCTTTCAGCCAGACCTTAATTGGCGCAACCCTCATGTTCAACAAGCCATGTTTGATGTTGTGGATTTTTGGTTGGATAAAGGTGTCGATGGTTTTCGCTTGGATATCTTCCATGCGATCTATAAAGACCTTCGACTGCGTGACAACCCACGGGCTTGGCAATTTCTTCCGGATGATGAGCACCGGGGTGGTTATTTCCAGGCTTGGCAGTATAACTTGAACCAACCTGAAACCTTCCAGCTTGCTAAGGAGCTGCGTAAACTGGTTGACAGCTATTCCCCGGAGCGCATGCTGATCGGCGAGGTGTTTGGGGATTCGGCGGTCCTGCATCACTTCTTGGGGGAGCAGGGTGATGGGTTGAACCTGGTTTTCTTGTGGGAGACGTTGCAGCCGCAATTGCGAGCGGATTACTTCAGGCGGGTCATCACACAGTACCAGGATGAGTACCCGTTCCCGTTAACGCCTGTATATGTATTTGGCAACCACGACCAAAGGCGGGTGCGGACTAAGCTTGGAGCTGATCTGGAATCGTTGAAGCTTTTGGCCGCTCTTCAGCTGACGGTACGTGGTGTGCCGGTTGTCTATTACGGTGAGGAGATTGGGATGGTTGATGCAGGTTTCCCTGCCCGGGAGGCGGTAGACCCGCTTGGCAGGCGCTATGCCTGGGTACCGGAGTGGCTGCAAGATTTGC
>JBFENN010000239.1:0-5129 GCA_041551115.1 Anaerolineales bacterium | reverse complement strand
CGCCGCGTACCTATGGAAACCAGAGCAAGGCAACAAGCCGCACGAACTTTTGTTGAAGGATCTTGCAGTAAAGGAACCAAGTATTCTACGGCGGTTTCTTCAGCTATGTATCCTGCGCCCAGTGCAGCTAACTGTCTATGGTCATGATGCTCTGAAGCTGCAAGCTGCTTCAGTAAAACGTCGATACCATCACTATTTGATGTAATCAACGCGCAAAGGGCTTTAACCTTTAGGGGAAATGCGTGCGAGTCACTCTTTAGTACACCCGCTAGTCTGCTGAGAATTCCTGCTCGCCAGGAAACATTTTGTGAACTATTTCGCAGCCATCTCCCACAACTCAGTAGGTGATCCTCTAATGGTGGTTTTGAAGACGCAATGTAGTCATTGACTAGCTCATGACTCCCTTTGATGGCTGCGATCGCAGCTGCAGCTGAGAGTGAATCCCATTTAGTATTGGCAATATTGTTGTCAAAGATGGCTGCTGATTGTGGTGTTTTCGATGAGCTATAACCACATCCAGCGAGATATGCAGTGATGATTGAATGAGAAAACCTGTATCGATTCGGTGCTATGGTCTGGATAAGACAATTCTCTATGAATTTGCCGAGTGTCACCTCATCGATTAGGTCCATTGTAATTATTGAAGGATTTACTTTATCACTGTCGGTAACTGCCCCTGCAGAATCGATATCAGTTTGAGTTTCTATTGAACTTTCATCTGTTGGGGCTGCTTCCACGGCAATCGTAAAAAATATACTGTGGGTTGTCAGTAAGTCCAAGGCAATTTTTTGCAGTGACAGACGAAAATCAATATCTTGGTCAGACTGGTTCGCGGAATAAGTCGATCGGCGGATGAATGCTTCGATGGCATCAATGCCCGCTGGTCCAAGTGCATCCCCAGCGTATAGCGCCCAAGTCTTTAATGTCATCTCGAGCGGGCTCCAGGGAATAGTTTCACTCAGCAACCAAGCATTCAACAATCCCGGATCCGCGGCTGCTGTTAAGCCCACTTCTTTACCCACATACCGGTACCATAAGCGGCTCCAGTGACGTACATATTGTGTTCGTTGTTCAATGTCCCAATCAGCTAAAGCAACTGGGATGACTCCTATTTTAGGTAAGCCATCGATATACGATAAAGAAGCAGAGATTATGAATTGAAGTTTTGGATATTCAGCTGTAATTTGTGCAAGCCGATCAATAGCCTGATCCGCGAGCTCAATAGGCAGGTCATCTAATCCATCAATGATTAGCAGAGAATTTGCATTTTCTATTGTTTCAGGTAGATATTTTTGCAACTGGGTGTGGTGAACGGAGCTGGCATACTGATTAATGCCTTGGATTAAAATATCTAAATTTGATGTCTCATTATTGCCAGATAGAAGATCTACCGCCTGGACGAATATGGGCAGCCGTTCACCCAAGCTACCGGGTAGATCATCCTTGCGTGCTATTTGAATTGCTAGGTGAGCTAAAGCAACAGTTTTCCCGCTCCCTGGGTGTCCAACGAGGACTATATTGGCACCATTCTGAAGTGCCTCCGCAAGAGTAAGTGTCGGCGATTTGTAATGGCTTGCGAATTCAGGCCAATCGGGTGTGTAAGGTAAAGCTATCTCGGTAATCGATTGAATTGGGGGAGTGATGTCAGGATTAGTTGGCAGAGGGGGTGCTAAAACCGTAGGTTGAATGATGATTTCATCTAAGGAAAACAACGCTGCTGCGAGATGTTGTTTTTCTGCAAAGGTTAAAACATCGTTGCGTAAACGGACATCTGTTTTAACCGCTATACCCGCCCGACTTTCGATAAACCAGGATTTGAGGACGCTAAATAATTCAGCTGCTCTAGGTTTTATACGGAGAAAAAGCCACCAGAATAATGTCGCCGCAAAGAAACCCAACCAAAATGATAATCGATCAAGCTGGAAATTGCGTAGAAATTGGAGCATGGTCAGCCGTTGTACAATATCCGGTTACATGTATCACAATGGGTGATATGGTTTGGTGATTTAGCCGAATGCAATGTGGTCGCAGATAAAGTCGTACCGCATGCCGCACAAGTTTTATCCGTAATTTTTGCTACAGCTAACCCTCGTCTTGTCTTACGGAGGTCATTGTAAATTTTTAGATCTGTGGAAGGGGTGGTATCAATTGCTGCATCGCGTTCGCTACTTATGCGGTCAATTTCTTGCAGGATCTGGGATTGCTCACTAACCAGGCTTTTATTCCGACTTGTGACATAAGATTCAATTTTCTGCAATGTCTTAGCTGATTCCTGATATATAGCGTCTGCTTCATCAGTTATGATCATCGCTTCCAACTGTCGATCCTCGAGAACATTTAGGTATCTGCGCAGAGCGGCAGATTCGGCGTGCAGGTCCTGTAATTCCTTGGGATTGCGTACCTTCCCACCATAAAGTGTAGCATCGGTTTGCTCGATTTTCAGACGTTGATTCTTGACATTATTTTCGGCTACTTTTTGGTCTTTTTGAGCCTGCTCTAACTTTTTCAGAGCGAGATCACTATCAGCAGTGGCTTTGGAGATTTCGGAATTATCTTTGAGAATTGAATCGATTTCTGCTAATCTAGCCCGAAATGTGTCTAACTTGTTATCCAAAAGTTGAAGTCGATAAAGCTTGAATGGTTGACCCATGATGAAGATTATAGAGGCGGAGAAGGTTATAGGCAAGGCTGAGTTGATTCGATTTCCCTAACGGAATTGTCAATCCTGCAGAATGGGTTCACCATGTTCGTGTACAATACTTTCATGTCAAAGCGGAGAGAGTGTATAGCGATCGCGATCGTAATTATTTTTTCTCTACTTTCAATTAGCGGACCATATCTATATGCATGGGAGAATTCAGTTGAAGACACGATATTTGGGGGATTTCTAGTCAATCCAATCGATGGAAATTCATATCTAGCTAAGATGTACCAAGGTTGGCGGGGTGATTTACAATTCACACTTCCATATACAGCCGAACCAGGGGAGGGAGCCTATCTTTTCTTGTTCTATCTAGGTCTAGGGCACTTGGCTCGTTGGCTAAACATCGATAGGTTATTGTTGTTCCATCTATCGCGCCTGCTCGCGGCACTATTTATGTATGGTGCAATGTATATTTATTTGAAGGATATCGGACTGTCAACCAGAGATAGGCTCCTGGCTTATATCGCAACTGTGATTGGAGGGGGACTTGGTTGGTTTGCCCTGATTTTTGGTTTGTCCACTACTGATTTTTGGGTTGCGGAGGCTTTTCCATGGTTAAGCAGCTATACTAACCCGCACTTCCCACTGAGCTTAGGACTGATACTTCTGCTTGTCATACCGCCTGGAAATTCCAATTCATCTCGTTGCCACCCATTTCTATGGGGTATTGGGATGGCAATGGGTGCTTTGGTTCTGTCCATAATCTCTCCATTCGGGATTATTCTGGTGTTACTCATCCTGATAGGGGAAGAGACCTTGCGAATTATTGCAAATTTACCAGATGTTGAAATTCGCAGTTTTGACCGTCGAATCATTTGGGTATTGCTGGGTGGTGCTCCGTTCATCATTTATGATTTGTGGATCACAGCAAAGCATCCAGCCTTAAGGATATGGAATGCGCAAAATCTGACTCCAGCACCACCAATATGGGATTTCGTCCTTTCATTTTCTCCACTCGTCCTTCTGGCGATCGTTGGAATCTTCCAATTGTATCGTGAGCGTCACGGCAAGATCGGAAGAAGTGGAAAAGTGACCATGGCATTGTGGTTAGCTCTAGGAGTTGGATTGCTGTATCTTCCTATAGGGCTACAGCGGCGTTTTCTTATCGGTTTATATATCCCTATAGCAGTCTTGGGTGTAATGGGCTTATCTTCACTTGTAAATAGCCGCTCACCAAATGCTCTCCGAATCTACAGGTTACTCGGAATATTTCTCATCATCTTGATCATTCCAACCAACTTGCTAGTCTTGCTGAGCGGGAGATATGCCGTGGAAACCCAAGACCATCATGTGTATTTGTGGCAGGATGAGAGAAAAGCCTTTTCATGGCTTGAAGCCAATACAGCTGCCGACGCTCTGATTCTTGCTTCTCCCGAAACTGGATTGTTAATCCCAGCATACACAGGCAGGCGTGTTCTCTATGGGCACCCTTTTGAGACTGTTAACGCAATCGAAGAAGAGGAAAGTCTGCTGGCCATATTTTCAGAGAAAATGAGCAAGACCGAGCTGGAAATTCTTGTGGAAAGCCGCGGTATTGATTACCTGTTTTTTGGACCACGTGAGCTTGATTTGGGGCCGGCTCCCAATAGTGCAGATTTTGAATTAGTGTATCAATATGGACAAGTATTGATATTTGCTACCAGGAATTCTAATTGAGTTATAAAGACTGATCTGCTTGGCGATAAAAGTAAACCCAAGCAAATGATTACCGCGAAACTTGTAAAATTATGATTGCAGAAAAGATGCTGGGCTATTTTTCTCGTTCAATTTCCTTGCTCGTCAAGGAAATCAAATCCATATGGCCAATCGTCATACCCATCATGGTATTGCTTCCTGGTATCACCCAATTCCCTTATCCCAATCCGAGTGCCGAGTATTCCGATATGGTGATCAGTCATTTTCCGAATGCCGAATACTTAAAAACCGCGATTATACAATACGGAGCGATACCTCTATGGAGTCCAACTATTCTGAGTGGGTACCCATTTTTTGCAAACCCTTTAGCAGGCCTTTGGTATCCTATAGGTTGGTTAGCACTCATCTTCCCACTTCCGCTTGGATTCAATATAACCATTTTTATCCACCTACTCATTGGCGGCATCGGTATGTATCTGTTGTTAACTCACGAGGGAGTGAATTGGAATGGTGCCGTGTTTGGTGGAATCGCATTTGCTGCACTCCCGAAGTTATATGCACATTATGGTGCCGGACATCTGACACTGCTATATGCAATTCCCTTAACCCCCTGGTTGTTGTACACTAGTATCCGAAAAAACAAGCACTTGGATCGGGATTTCCATCAAAGCATAATTCCCCGACTAAGTCCACTGCCTGCAATCATTTTGGCTTTGATCATCACTGCTGATGTACGCTGGTCGTTATTCGTCATTATCCTCTGGGGCATGTATGTCATAACAAAACCGAT
>JBFENN010000238.1:0-5148 GCA_041551115.1 Anaerolineales bacterium | reverse complement strand
GGTCCGCTGCTTGCTTTCTTCCAGCCATTCTGGGGTACAGTAGCGGTATATCTCCATCTCTCAGCCTCACTTTTAAGACAATTGTTTTATTCCTGGTTTGTACCTTGGGTCCGGGCAATGATCTCATCCCGTAGAGCTTTCTTAAAAACTTTCTCTGAGACTGTCAGTGGCAGTTCTTGACGGAACTCAATGCTATTTGGCACAGCATACGGTTCCAGATGCTCTCGGCAGTAAACCTGCAGCTCCTCGGGGGTGATATTCCCCTGGTAATCACTTTTTAGCTGGACAACTGCCATCACCCGCTCGCTACCAGGTATCTTCGGGTCAGGGATACCAAAGGCAGCTGCCATAAATACTGCTGGGTGGCGGAATAATACATCATCGACATGCGTCGTATACACCTTAAGTCCCGAGACATTGACCATATCTTTGGTGCGGTCGACCAGTTGAAAATAACCATCTGCATCCATCTCGGCAATATCTCCGGTGTGCAGCCATCCACGTTCAGTCAACCCAGATCCTGGTTCAGGCCAGTAACCTTTCATAATTTGGGGACCGCGCACAACCAGTTCGCCGCGAGCACCAAAGGGAACCTCTTCGCCAGTGTCTGGATCAACCAACTTACACTCGGTATCGGGAGAGGGAATGCCAATACCCACTTTTTCCTGCGCCATGAACCCGGTGATGCGGGCAAATGCCGAAACGTTGAAATGTGTGAGCGGAGCTGTTTCGGTCAAGCCGTATCCTTGCGAGATCGGCATTCCCGTTTTGCTTTTGACAGCCTGGGCGATTTCAAGCGGTAGCGGGGCAGACCCGCTCATCAGGAGCACATTCAATCGCGGCAGTTGTGCTTGGGCGATGCGCATGAACTGGGTCGGAACAGCGGGGATCAGCAACGGCCGGTGGGTTTTCAAAAGCTCAATAAACTGATTCATATCGCGCGGGTCAGGCAGCAGGATCACACGCAATCCCAGGTTTGCCCCGGCTTGATGGATATAGTGTCCATAGGCATGGAAGAGCGGGAGCGGGATCATAATCGAAGCTTTCCCGGCAATCCCTCGCAGCAAGGACTTGAACAACCAAGGAAAGCCCTGCTGCAAGCAGCAGTAACGGTTATAGTGCGTGATCATCACTCCCTTGGGGATGCCAGTCGCGCCACCTGTGAAAGCCAGCTCACATAAATCCTCGCGCGGGTCAATCGCCACTTGGGGTGGGATCGGGTCATGTGTTGACAGCAGCTCTCGAAAATCGTAAACATTCTTCGGTAAGGATCTCGAGACTGGTTCAAGATCATAACCAGCGTTCGAAGTCACGATAACGTTTTCAATGTCCGTATGTTCTTTCACCGCCAGGACCCGCTCGAGCTGATCTTCCTGGCAAATGATCACCTTGGACTGCGAGCTGCCGGCTTCATGCAGCAAACCTTCATCCGTTCGCAGGATGCTGGTTGGGACCACAACACCACCGGCTTTCAATACGGCCCAATCACTGATGATAAACTCACTGCAGTTGGGTAAAAAGAGGCATACCCGGTCGCCTTTGACAACCCCAAGATCAGAAAGCGCGTTTGCCAATCGATCAACCTGCCTCACCAGCTGGCTGTATCTCAGCGACCTACCTTGGTAAAGCAGGGCGGTCTGGCCAGGATACTTTGCCGCGGCGTCATCTAAGACCTGGCAGACCGGCACTTCTGGATATGGTGCTAGACTCTCATCAAGCTTATATGGACCTAACTTATAACTTTTCAGCCATGGTTTATCTAGATAAGTCATGATTCCATCCACGCTTTATTGACCTGAAGTCAACGCAGCTGTCCCTCAGCAGTTGGCCAAACATCTGCGATCAGATCATCCAATGCCAGCTGGCGCAATTTGTCTTCCGTAGGGATACCCAGAACCGGATCCCAACCACGCATCCCGTAATAGGCATCCTTCAATTCCTCCAGGGTTTCGCTCTCGATCAGCATGCCTTCCGCCGGTCCGCCAGGCAGAGGGTCTTGTGTCAACCGGGCAGGCAGGATATCAGCTGCCCGCGAGGCTCCTTCTCTGGCACTTAAGGCCCGGGCTAAATTGTAGATACGCTCCCCAGATTGGCGAAAATCGGCGACACTGAAGTCCCACCCCGTTGCACTTGAAATCAAACCTACGATGTCTTCGGCTGTCAGCAGGATGCCCATAAACTTACACCCACCGATCGCGTCAAAAACGGTGAGCGCATCTTCCATATCGACCAGTACCTGGGCTTCGTCCGGGTTTGCGGCAAAAGGATCCCGAATGCTGCTCTCATCAACAATTAAAAACGGTGCATCTAAAAAAGTCGGTCCCTGAATATAGCCGGTCATATGGTCTCCACCCCGGTTAGCAGTCACGTAACCCAGCCCGGTGATCTTTGCCGCGCGTGGATCGTACGCCGGCAGTTCCAACCCTTTCACGTGCATGGCATAATGGTCAGCACCATTACCAAGCCTTTCGGCCATCACGCGCGTCCCCTCCGCTAATAAATCCCCCACTCCACTGCGCAGCGCAATCATCTCCACCAATCCCACCATCAAGTCGGCATCACCGAAATTGAGAGCCACACCCTCGGTCTGCTCAAGTGAGAGCGCACCGCGTTGGTAACATTCCATTGCAAAGGCGATCGTCGAGCCGGTGCTGATCGTATCGAGACCATACTCATTGCACCTGTAGTTGGCCATCGTGATGGCCTCCATATCCGCAACCCCGCACATTGCCCCTAAAGTGTTGGTTGTTTCATACTCAGGGCCTTCGCCTTTATTGCCGCGCCACTGCCCCGTTTTGATCTCCGTGCCGCGCCCGCAGATGATCGGACAGGCGAAGCAGTTTACGCCATCCACAAAAACCTTATCGGTGAGTGCTTGGGCATTGACTTCTTCAATCTGCTCAAATTCCCCCTGCTGCCAGTTCATGGTTGGGTAGCCACCGCGCACATTGACCATGTCGGAGAGCATATTGGTCCCAAAGGCATCAAAACCAACCTTCAGAATTGACTCGTTTACCAATTCAACCTGGTGCCGGGCGATCTCGCGGAAAGCGCTCTCATCCGCCAACCGGATTGGCTGGTCCCCCGCGCAGGCAATGGCCTTCAACTTTTTGGAACCCATCACAGCACCCAATCCACAGCGGCCTGCCGCACGGTGGCCGTTGTTCATGATGGCAGCAAATCGCACGAGATTCTCGCCCCCTGGGCCGATTGATGCAATCGTTACTTTGCGCGGCGCAGCTTCTTGGATGAGCTCTTCCGTCTCGGGCACTGTTGTCCCCCACAGGGGCTGTGCATCGCGCAGCTCAGCAGTACCATTTATGATCTGCAGATAAACCGGACAAGAGGATATTCCAGTAAATATGATCCCATCATAACCGCTACGCTTCAGCTCCGGTCCAAATGTCCCGCCTGAATTGGCCTGTCCCCAAATGCCAGTCTGGGGGGATTTGGCAACCACCGAATAACGGCTGGCGCTCGCTGAGGCAGTTCCAGTCAGCGGGCCGGTCATGAAAATCAATGGATTTTCGGCTCCCAGCGGATCGGCGTCGCGCGGGAGTTCATCGTACAAATACCGCGTGGCTAAGCCCGCTCCACCTATGAATTTCTCAACCCAATCCCAGCGCAGCTCTTCCGGCTTGATTTCCCCAGCAGTCAAATTGACCCTTAGGATTTTGCCCATGTACGCGTTGTCCATGTTCGCTCCTTTATTCTGATTGATGCTGAGCTAGTATTAAACAAAAGCCGGTAACCATAAGTTTACGGCTGTTTAGGAGGGCACGATGTTGACTAGAAAGACACTCTAGTATCCGTGTGGAATGAAACTGTTATGTCAGGTTATGGTTATAGGTAGATTATATAATTTTCTATCCCCAGGAGTCAATTGAGAACTGTGCGGTGTCTTCGTCACTTGCAGAAATTTTTCCGCTGGTGATCGTACTGACAATGTTAAGGTATCAACCACCCAGTGATACAATTCCAAAATAATGTCCAACTCTCAACCCGTACATTCGCAAATCACCACCGAAATTGAAGCCCTTGAAAAAAAGATCCGCGCGCTTAAAGAACGCCTCCCGGCTCATTCGATCCCAGCCGCGCTCGTTCTTGAGCTGGACGAACTCGACGAACAGCTGAGCAACGCCCAACAGCGCCTGGAAGAGATAGAATCCAGTGAAACGGGTTAACGTTCTATTGGAGTTACCGAATTCTTGGTGGACGCGAGTACGCACCGTGAATCCGGCTATAATAAATCCAAGTGTTTGATACCATTTGGCTGCCGCTGAATTTTAGATTCGTGTCAGACCAGAAAATTTTGTGAAATAGTCAACGTATGCGGAAACCACTACTTACTGGACTCCTTTATTTCTGGCTTGCCCTGGCTTTGATCTTGCCCGGGAATCTCTCGGCCTCCGCCCAGGATACTTCACCAACCGTCTTGCAGCTGAATGCTGAAGGTCCGCTTACAGCTGCAATGGCCGAGTACCTGAAGCGTGGTCTGCGCACCGCCGAGCAGCGCGGCGCTGAATTGCTAATCTTCCAGCTGAACACCCCTGGCGGCAGCGTTGATTTGATGCAGGACATGGTGGAAACCATCCGCACCAGCGACATACCCGTAGTCGTCTATGTCGCCCCGCGCGGTGCAATCGCTGGCAGTGCGGGCACAGTGATCACGCTGGCGGGGCATGCTGCGGCCATGGCCCCAGAAACGGCAATCGGAGCCGCCAGCCCGGTCGATGCAGAAGGGCAGGATTTGGGGGAGACAGTAGCAGCAAAACAGAAGAATATCTTAAAAGCCACGGTGCGCTCACTCGCTGAAAACCGTGGTGAACAAGCCATCGCAATCGCCGAAAGCACCATTGAAAGCGCAGAAGCTGTATCCTCCAGCGAAGCCCTTGATGTTGGATTGATCGATTTCATCGCTAACAGCACTACTGACCTGCTCGAGCAGCTGGATGGTTTTGTGGTCAGCATGCATGACGGCCGTCAAATAGAATTGGCGACACAAAATGCAGCGGTCGTTGAGCTGCCCCCCTCCTTAATCGAACAGTTCTTGGGCATCTTGACCAATCCCAACATCGTTTTTCTGTTGCTCACCATCGGGGTGCAGGCGATCTTAATCGAGCTGTCCAGCCCTGGGGGGTGGGTAGC
>JBFENN010000237.1:0-5172 GCA_041551115.1 Anaerolineales bacterium | reverse complement strand
CTCTTGTATTCTGCGGTTGAAACATGGATGCGGACACAACCTGGCTCATCAGCACTGAAGGCAATCTTGTACTTTGACGAGATCTTTGGCTATTTACCTCCCGTGGCAAACCCACCTTCCAAGGAGCCAATGCTGCGGATGCTCAAACAGGCGCGTGCTTTTGGAGTTGCACAAGTCCTGGTGACACAAAACCCAGTCGACATTGATTACAAAGCATTATCCAACGCTGGCACCTGGTTTATCGGGAAACTGCAAACGGATCAGGATAAGCAGCGCCTGCTCGACGGGCTTGAGAGCGCGATGGCTGGCAGCATGGATCGCGGGGAATACGATCGCTTAATCTCATCCCTGGGCAAACGCGTTTTTCTGCTGCACAATGTGCATGAGAAACAGCCGCGGATTTTTCAAACGCGGTGGGCCATGAATTACCTCACTGGCCCATTGACACGCACTCAGATTCCCAGACTGAATGCACTGGTAAATGCTAGCGCTGCTCTTGAACCCCCAATGAGCGGTGCAGATAGTAGTGCAAGAACTACTCGAGAAGCCACTCCTAAAAAAATGCGGGCGGCAGCAGATTCGCGCCCGGTTGGTGACGTAGAACTAGGTTATGCCACCCGACCAGCGATTCCGAGCGGTGTGCGGGAATTTTTCCTGCCCCATAACATGACGCTCCCCGAGGCATTCAAATTGGCTGGCATGGAATACCCTGAAACGGTAAACAGGGTTGGCATTTTATATCGGCCTGCATTGATTGCACAAGCCCAGGTACGCTTTCTGAACCGTAAATACGATCTTGATTACGAAGAGCATCCGGCTGCGCTGGTAGCTGAACCTGACCGGCAAGGGATTGTCCGCTGGGATGAACATACGGTACCTGCCCTCGCAGTGGATTTATTGAACGAAGAACCAGCCCCGCAGGCACGGTTTGCCAGCCTTGAAGCCCCCTTGAATGATGATAAAGTTATCCGTACTCTGGAAAAGGATTTTGAAGACTGGATATATCATGAAGTTGCAGTGAACGTTCGTGCGAACGAGGAGTTAGCAATCTATGCTGGACCAGAGATATCGCGGGCAGAGTTCCGCCGGATGTGTTCGGAAGCAGCCCAGTCAGGTCGCGCAGATGAGATCGATAAAGTCGAAGCCACTTTCGATAAACGGATGGAACGAATCGAGGAGCGCCTGGCTCGCGAGGAACGCGAGCTGCGGGAGGATGAATCCGACCTGGCAAATCGCAAGATGGAGGAGTGGGGGACCCATGCAGAGAACGTTTTCAGTTTGTTTTCAAAAAGGAAACGCAGCATGCGGACATCGTTAACAAAAAGACGGATGACTGATAAGGCCAAGGCAGATGTTGAGGAGTCGCTGGATGCTATCAAAGACTTTAAAAGCGATTTGTTAGAACTAGAAAAAGAGCTCTCCCGAGCTTTAGAGGATGTAAACCGCAAGTGGCAAGATATTGTCGAACAAGAAACCGAGATAAAAGTATCGCCCTACAAGAAAGATATCTTTATCGAGGTGTTTGGCGTTGGGTGGATTCCCTTTCATATAGTCCAGGTCGGCGATGACCAAATTGAACTGAGTGGCTGTGATGTTCATCCGGCCTGATTATCCACAACTGCCAGAAAATTGGTTTCACTTTTGCATACCTTCTGGTATTGCGACGAAAAAGTGTATGAGTAAGATATGGATGAAAATATCAGATTAATTTCCCGTCGTGAAATCGAGGCGCGCTTGATTGTGCCCCTGCTGGAAGCCTTCAGTGATGAGTTTGGCCGTGATGTTACTCTTGAGATTGCCCACCGGACGATCGTCCAAATGGCTGAAAAACAAGGACAGCAGTTAGCGGCTCAGACAGAAATGCGTGGGTTACTGGAGTTTGCTGGTGTCCTTGAATATTGGACGCAGGATGGGGCATTGGAATTGGATATGATTGAATCCAACACGGACCGATTGGCATTCAATGTCAATCGCTGCCGGTATGCCGAAATGTACGCAGCTTTGGGCTGTCAAGAGTTTGGCGAATTGCTCTCCTGCAGCCGTGATTATGCGTTTGCTGCTGGGTTTAACCCAGCAATTGAATTGGTCCGAACGCAGACCATCATGAACGGGGATAGCTGCTGCACCTTCCGCTTCCGGTTAAATGCTTCTTAAGAGCACATAGCGGAGATTTGACCGGGGAGATCATAGATGAAGAACCTATTGGTGTTAAGGCACGCAAAATCAAGCTGGAAACATCCCGAATTGGCTGACCATGACCGCCCTTTAAATAAACGAGGCCAGCGTGACGCACCCCGGATGGGAGAACTTCTACGTGAGCAGAATTTGATTCCAGATCTGATCATCAGCTCGACCGCCAAACGTGCTCGCCAGACGGCTGAAATAGTTGCCGATACAAGCGGTTATCAAGCTGATATTCAGTTTGAAAGAGCGTATTATGCTTCTGAGCCAGAAGCAATTATCGATATCCTTCAGCGGGTAGCGGATGATATCAATTGCGCTATGATCATTGGTCACAACCCTGATTTGGAGGAACTGGTGGAGATTCTTACTGGCGATTGGGAGCGCATGCCAACTGCTGCACTAGCGTTAATCGAACTACCTATCGATAAGTGGGACGGTTTATCAACCGATTT
Source organism: Anaerolineales bacterium (assembly GCA_041551115.1). Lineage (GTDB taxonomy): Bacteria > Chloroflexota > Anaerolineae > Anaerolineales > UBA4823 > DAOVXM01. Next base: position 2,536 of record JBFENN010000237.1, on the reverse strand, counting down.
ATCAGGAAAGCTGGTCGACATCTGGCGACCGCGAGAGTTGGGGTAACAAATTGCTGTGATTATTTCAAGCGCGATCATCATATTAGCTGTCACTCTCTATGGAGTGTTTCATTCCTGGCTTGCTTCCAATGCGGTAAAGACCTATTCCAAGAGATTATTGGGTGCGAACAGTAACCGCTACTACCGCTTGATATATAACTTTATCGCGGTTATATCCTTGCTGCCTGTACTACCCCTGGTTGTCCTGCTCCCAGATCAGACCTTATATCTAGTTCGAACGCCGTGGATGTATTTGTTCATGGCTGGGCAGATTGTTGCTGTCATTGGATTGCTGATTGGTCTGTGGCAAACTGGCATCAATGATTTCTTGGGTTTTTCTCAGCTGTACGGCGTGCCCAACCAGTTGAAATCGGAAACGATGGTCGCGAGCGGGTTATATCGATGTGTCCGCCACCCTCTGTACACGGCGGGATTGATTTTTATCTGGTTAATGCCTGTTATGACCTCCAACCTCTTCACATTGAACCTTTGCCTAACGCTATACATCATCGTAGGGATATATTTCGAAGAACGCAAGCTGGTGCGTGATTTTGGTGACTCGTACGCTAGCTACCGGCGCAGTACGCCGATGCTAATACCGCGACCCTGGTCAAAAACCTGCCGAAAGCCATAAGCGAGTTCGTTCTGCTTAACTATTGCCAAAAATCCTTTTGATAAATTTGTGATATATTTAACGAATAATTGAATATGTGTTGTAGCCTTCGGGGCAGGGTGACGAGCAGCGAGTGCTTGAACTCCCGACCGGCGGTAAAGCCCGCGAGCGTGAGTTGGTCCTAATCCAACCTGCATGATCTGGTGAAATTCCAGAGCCGACGGTATAGTCCGGATGAAAGAAGGTGTTCCTGGCAGGTAGTATTCATCATCCTATGGATAGCTGCACGTCAGGAATGGGAATTCCTTCAAGTGGAATTATCAATGTGTAATGTCCCCGAAAACCGGTGTGTTTTCGGGGACATTTGCTGAAGATCGTTCGAATGATGGAAGGTTGGAAAAGTGCCCCGATTGGTTTATGAGCTGGGCACTTTTGTTTCTTAGGTATATGATGGCACAATCTGGAAATTTCAAAAAACCTGTCGCCTTAGGTATCAGCAGCATCATGCACAGCAAAGGGTGGCTGGGTTTTGTCTCGGTTGGCTTAGCCTTTGTAGTGTGGTACCTAGCCGCACGCTTTGGGGGACAGCCAGCCTTTATACTACCTTCTCCTGGTCAGGTTGGCCTGCGTTTTCTACAAAGTGTTAATGATGGGACTTTGTTCCGCCATGGCTTAATCACAATGACTGAGATCATTATTGGATTGGCGATTGGTATGACCACCGCAGTGCTTATTGGGTACTTGTTGGCGAAATCACTGACATTTGAGCGGTTGCTCTCACCGTATATTGTTGCCAGCCAGGCAGTACCGATTGTTGCCATCGCGCCTTTGTTGGTTATCTGGTTTGGACCAGGCATTTCCAGCAAGATCCTTATTTGTGCGCTGATTGTTTTCTTCCCGGTGTTGGTCAATACCATAGTGGGGTTGCGGTCGGTTCCTGAAGACCTCCACGATCTGATGCGTTCGTTGCAAGCCAGCCGCTGGCAAACTATCAAATTCCTTGAATTTCCGGCTGCATTGCCGGTGCTCCTGGGCGGGCTGAGGATAGGTGCTGCCCTGGCAGTCATTGGCGCGGTTGTTGGGGAATTTGCCGGGTCGGACCGGGGATTGGGGTTTTTGATCAATCTCGGTCGCGGGCAGTATGATACTGCCCTGGTGTTTGTGGCTGTTTTTTCCTTAATCTTCCTGGCGCTGATTATGTATGGGGTTGTACTATGGCTCGAATCGCAATTGACCTCCTGGCAGCAGCGCCCAGATAATGTACGAAAGATAAATTGAACAGGAAGGTGAAAGTGATGCGAAATATCCTTGTCAGCAGTTTAATTGCTACCTTGTTATTGACAGCCTGTGCTGGCTTGTCCGGGCAGGTAGAAGGTGCGGAGCAAACCCCCGAAAATGCCACCGAGATACCGCTGGTCAGCATCCGCCTGCCGATGGGTTATATCCCCAATGTCCAATATGCGCCGTTTTATATGGCGCTAGACAAAGGGTACTTCCGCGAGGAGGGGTTGGACATCGAGTTCGATTACAGCTTTGAAACCGATGGGGTTGCGCTGGTCGGTGCGGATGAGCTGCAGTTTGCGCTCGTCTCGGGCGAACAGGTCCTGCTGGCGCGCGCCCAAGACATCCCTGTAGTTTACGTCATGGCTTGGTGGCAGGATTATCCAGTGGGTGTGGCGGCGAAGAAGGAATCTAATATTCAGGTTCCGGAAGACTTATCTGGCAAGCGGATCGGTATACCAGGACCATTTGGTGCCAGCTACATCGGACTGCGGGCATTGATGAGCATCGGCGGTGTCTCTGAATCCAATATAAAACTTGATTCGATTGGTTTTAACCAGGTGGAAGCACTGGCCGCTGACCAAGAGCAGGGGGTTGTCATCT
>JBFENN010000236.1:0-5212 GCA_041551115.1 Anaerolineales bacterium | reverse complement strand
TCACCTACGCCGAAAATATCAGCGGGATCAAGATCGGCCCACCCTTCGAGTTCATCTATGCTGAACTTGAGGTCGCCCCGTAAGCTCGTAAGCTGAAGTACAGCTAAACTGGCATATGTATACCCGAATGGGGGTGAGGCAGCCCCTCACCCCCATTCTCATGCTATATTCCATAAAGGACTGCACTCATGAGTTCCTCATTACGCAACTTTCTCATCACCCGATTACTGCTTACTATACCCATGGTGTTTATATTGACATCGCTGGTCTTCTTCGTTATGCGGGTATTACCGGGTGATCCGATTAACTCAACCCTGGGCCCGCGAGTATCTGAGGAACAACGCGAGGCTTTTCGGGCGGAATTAGGTCTGGATCAACCTATTCTCAAGCAATACGTCGCCTTTCTCCGCAATACAGTGCGGTTTGATTTTGGCGTATCGATGATTGGTGGCAACAGGCCGATCCGTGACGAATTGGCTGAGGTTTTCCCTGCGACTTTAGAACTTGCTGTACCCGCGATGGCTTTTACTGCGTTGTTCGGTGTGTACAGCGGCGCTTATGCTGCTCACAATCGTAAGCGCTTTGTAGACTATGGCCTGCGACTTTTTAGTATCGTTATATATTCCATTCCCATTTTCTGGCTTGGACTTATGTTCATCATCATATTTAGCGTAGTACTGGGGATTACGCCAGTTGCGGGTCGCATTGATGCGCAAATTGGACTTACCCTCAATCGATATACGAACTTACTCATTCTTGACTCTATCCTCGGTGGAAACTGGGAAGCCCTAGGTAGCACCCTCCACCACCTAATTCTGCCCACTGTCACGCTAGGACTGGCACTTTGCGGAGTTTATATTCGACTCACGCGGGTCAATATGATCGAAACACTCCAAGAGGACTACATCACGGCAGGGAGAGCACGAGGGCTACATGAGCGCACTCTGGTCTACCGTCATGCTCTTCACAACACCTTCATCCCCATTCTGACTCTCATTGGGCTTCAGTTCGCCATTTTATTAGCGGGAGCTGTGCTAACTGAGACGACTTTCTCCTGGCCAGGAATGGGACGTTACTTGGTGGATCGCATCGAGTTGCGAGATTATGCGGCAGTTCAGGCAGTAATCACTGTTTTCGCGCTGCTTATGGCAGCCATCACACTAATTATGGATGTGTTGTATGCATTCGTCGACCCACGCATTCGATACTAGGCAGGTTACCATTTATGGACGGCGAAATATTAGATCCAACTCCGAATGATAAAACGACTGATTGGCAAGATGATTTAGAAAATGTGGGATTCGTCCGACGGATCCTGCGCCAGATCTGGAGGGCTCGTAAATGGTACGGAGCCGACTGGTGGTTTGTAGCTATCAGCGTATTGATGCTGGTGTTTTTTGTACTGGTGGCGATTTTTCCCCAGGTATTTGCACCATATGATCCCAGGGCTGAAGTAGGGCCATCACTGTTAGCCCCAGGCGAACTACCAACTGGATACATTCTCGTAACGCGAATTGAGGACAATATTACGGATCTAGGAGACATAGGCAGCACCGATCATGTTATTGGTTTTGTGCTGGGTAGCCCAGCCAGTCAGGCGTACCGTCAGCGAATTGAGGAGTTGACCGCGGAAGCTCTTGAAGCTGGTCTGGAAGCAACGTACGCTCCTCGTCCAAAACGCTTTGAAACAATAGAGGAGGGTTTGGATGCGCTGAATGATGGTCGAGTCGATGGCATTGTAGAGGTATCTAATATAGTGGAGCCATTATTGGATCAGTATAAGGAGCTTGAAATCTCCGCCATAGTCCGCTCTGCGGGCGACAAAGGTTTCATCTTTGGTACGAACCAGATCGGCCAGGATGTATTCAGCCGCATCATCTGGGGGACTCGTATTGCACTAATCGTCGGCTTCTTCTCTGCAATTGTGGCTGTCATTTTCGGTGTACCTATGGGACTGCTTTCCGGTTTTATCGGTGGTCCCCTAGATCGTGTATTAACGCTCATAATGGATAGTCTCTACTCATTCCCAGGACTAATCCTAGCCATTGCTATCGCGGCGGTTTTGGGACCTGGTATCGGCAACATCATTGTTGCCATCGCTGCCGTGTACATACCAACGTATTATCGTATTGTGCGCGGTCAGACCCTTACTGTTAAGGAACAACTTTACGTTGAGGGAGCGCGTAGTTTGGGTGCCAAATGGACGACCATTTTAGCCCGCTATGTCTTTCCCAACATAATTCCATCCATAGTCATCATCTTCTCAGTCAATGTTGCGGATGCCATCTTAACCGAAGCGGGGTTGAGCTTCATTGGCTTAGGCCTACCGCCAGATACACCAGATTGGGGCATTGATCTAGCCCGTGGACAGGACTACCTGCGCCGTGCGTGGTGGTTGATCACTTTTCCGGGTTTGATGGTCGCTGCGGTCACTCTTGGGTGGAGCATGCTAGGTGAAAGTCTCTCCGAGATACTCAACCCCCGGCTTTCGAGGTCATGAACTCATGAGAAAAGAACCATTAGTAAGCCTGCGTAATCTTTCGGTTAAGTACCCCACGCGAGCGGGGGTTCTCCAGGGTGTCAGCGATGTCAACTTGGACATATACCCGGGCGAGATACTAGGCTTAGTAGGTGAATCCGGATGTGGAAAATCAACACTGGGCCGGGCCATTATGCGATTAATCCAGTCGCCCGGTTTCATCTCTGATGGTCAAATTATCTTCGACGGAGACGACCTGATGACCTTCGATCGTGAAGATATGCGCAGGTTGCGGGGTCAGCGTATCTCACTTATCTTCCAAGACCCAATGACCTCGTTAAATCCTGTACAGCGAGTCTCGGACCATATTATTGAAGCGATTACGGTACATGAAGGAGTGGTAAACAAGGAATTATTACGTGAAAGGGCGACATTGCTTGTGAATCAACTGGGCATCACCACCGAATGTCTTGATAACTTTCCTCATCAGTTGAGCGGTGGGATGCGACAGCGGGTCATGATTGGTCTGGCACTGGCGCTTAAGGCGGATCTTATTATTGCCGATGAGCCTACGACATCGTTAGATGTAATTGTCGAAGCTCAGTTTCTGGACCTTCTGAAGGAGCTACAACGAGTCTTTGGGTTAACGATTTTGCTCATTACACACAACATCGGTGTGGTTGCTCAAATCGCCGATCGTGTAGCGGTAATGTATGCCGCAAAACTAGCAGAATTAGCAGATTCGACTCTGCTCTTTAAGGATCCGCTACACCCGTACACGCAGGCACTACTTGCTTCTGTTCCGAATATCAGACTTGTGGGTGATGATCTCAAGATCATGAGTGGTTCTCCACCAGATCTGATTAATGCGCCGCTTGGGTGTAGATTCCATCCTCGTTGCCCTCAAGCATTGGAGCGATGTGTTTCAGACATCCCCCCGTTCAAGGAAATTCGGCCTGGGCGCTTTGTGGCCTGCTGGCTCTATGATGGGAATAGAGATTAATGAATAAATCGGAGCAAAATCAAAATCTGGTTGAAGTTCAAGATCTAGAGGTCTGGTTCCCAGTACAAAAAAGCTTTGTTGACCGGTTATTCTCTCGCCAGCGCCGGTATGTGCACGCAGTGGACGGTATAAGCTTCTGTATTCGCCGGGGGGAAGTGTTTGGTTTGGCAGGAGAAAGTGGTAGTGGTAAGACTACGACTGGCCGGGCGATTGTTCGGTTGGAGGAACCTACCAATGGGAAGATTTGGTTTGACGGTGAGGAAATGGGGAATCTGAGTGGCGAGCAATTGCGAATCAAGCGGCAGCGCATGCAGGTCATTTTCCAAGATCCCTACGCTTCTCTCAACCCTCGCATGAAAATCGGCGATGCCATTGGCCACAGCCTGGAGATCTTCAAAGCCGCAACGAGAGAAGAGAAGCGTGTGCGGGTGATGAAGATAATGGAGAGGGTGGGCCTGACACCAACGGCTCCCATCTACGAAAAATTCCCACACCAGTTGAGCGGTGGACAGCGCCAGCGAGCTGTGATGGCGCGGGCGCTAGTTTTAAATCCAGATTTGGTTGTTGCCGATGAACCTATTGCAATGGCGGATGTATCGGTGAGGGCATTACTGTTGCAGTTGATGCTCGATCTAAAAAAGGAATTTGATCTTACGTATCTCTTTATTACCCACGATCTTGCGACCGCAAAGTACATCTGTGATCGAATCGCGATAATGTATTTGGGATTAATCAATGAGCTTGGAGATATTGAGCAGGTTTATAAGAAGCCGTTACACCCATACACCCAAGCATTGCTAGAAGCAGTTCCCGCGCCAGACCCGGATGCTCGTCGAGAAGCTCCCATGCCTAAGGGCGAAATCCCAAGTGCGATCGACCCCCCCTCAGGTTGTCGCTTTCATCCACGTTGTCCGATTGCGAAGCAAGAGTGTGAGGAAGTTGAGCCGGAATTGCGCGAGTTAAAACCGGGCCATGAAGTCGCCTGCCATTTTGCGGAGCAATTTCTTTAACCATATCATCGCAATAAATCGCAGCTTGCAGCGCACAGATCGAGATGATGTCTCCTTTTCAAGGAGGTGTTGTTCCGGTTGAGGTATCGGGCTTGATGACGAGAACGGACCCTGCCCATGTACAGCTCCTTACAGATAGGCCTACCTTCCTCGGCGATGATTCCAGGCGTATCGAATAAAGAGTAGATGAACTTGATAAAAATGAGTTACAATGTGGGCTCAAATCTTGGGCTACAGCTGGGTGCGAATCACACTTGGTGGATGCCCAGAAAATCCAATTACGAAGGAGGTGGCGAAACAAAAATCCAGGATTCTGAATACGCAAACGAACACAAAAATAACTCTACATATAAATAGGAGGAGAATATCGTGAAACGCCGATCATTATTTTTATTCCTCAGTCTGCTGATTGTTGCCAGTATGGTCCTGGCGGCTTGTGGTGGGGCAGCCCCGACGGAACAACCAGCGGCAGAAGAACCAGCCGCGGAAGAACCGGCCGCGGAAGAGCCTGCAGCTGAGGAGCCGATGGAGAAGAAGACCTTCATCTTCGGTCGTGGCGGCGACTCGGTCCAGCTCGATCCGGCCATCGTCACCGATGGTGAGAGCTTCCGAGTTACCGGTCAGATCCTTGAGCCGCTGTATCAGTACGAGCCTGGATCGACGGTCGCAATCCCCGCGCTGGCAACAGAATGTACCCCAAATGACGCTGCAACAGAGTGG
>JBFENN010000235.1:0-5236 GCA_041551115.1 Anaerolineales bacterium | reverse complement strand
GGTACTGACACCATTAATTCCCCCGCCGATAACAATGATATCGCTTGTGTTTGTCATTTTAATAGCCTCAATGATTTACTCTTCGTCTCGGTATAAAAAAAGAGTACAGGTTGTGATACGGCATCCCTGCACTCTATGGCATGAGTTGTTAAAGTTTAATGATGCCAGAGCTTACTCTATCCCTAGATATGCCTTCTGGACCATTTCATTTTGACGTAAATTTTCTGCTGTGTCTTGAAGCACAATCTCGCCGGTTTGCAGGACATAGCCCCGGTTAGCAATTTGCAGCGCCATCGTCGCATTCTGCTCAACCAGCAGGATCGTAGTGCCTTCTTTGTTGATCTCTAAGATGGTGTCAAATATGTCTTCGACTAATACTGGCGCCAATCCCATTGAAGGTTCATCCAGCAGCAGTAGTTTGGGGTGTGTCATCATTGCTCTTCCGGTAGCCAGCATCTGCTGCTCGCCGCCTGATAACGTACCAGCAACCTGGTTTCTCCGCTCCTTCAAGCGCGGGAACAAATTAAATACTCGCTCTTGGTCTGCATGAATTCCGCTGCGGTCTTTCCTTGAGAAAGCGCCCATATCTAGATTTTCTGCGACGGAGAGCCGGGCGAAAATCCCTCTGCCTTCTGGTACCATCGCTACGTTCTTGTAGACGATCTCGTGTGCTTTATATTTTGATAGATCGTCTCCTTCTAACGTGATCATGCCTTGGTTGCACGGAAGCAGTCCGCTGATTGTTCGTAAGGTGGTGGTTTTGCCGGCACCATTCGCACCAATTAAGGAGACGATTTCTCCTTCTTCCACAGTTAGCGATATTCCGTTTAATGCGTGAATATTGCCGTAGTACGCATGCACATTTTCGAGTTCTAACATGGCCATTGAACTACCCTCGCTCTTACCCTGCTGCTGCTGTTGGTTGTTTACTTAATCCCGAAGCTGCGCCTCTACCCAGATATGCCTCAATCACGCGCGGGTTGCTCTGGATCTCGGCGGCTGTCCCCTCTGCGATTTTCGTGCCGAAATCCAACACGGATATATACTCGCTGATACCCATTACAACGCGCATATCATGCTCAATGAGCAGAATGGTGATGCCGAGATCATCGCGCAAGTCTTGGATGAAGTGCATCATTTCGGCGGATTCTTGTGGATTCATACCGGCGGTTGGTTCGTCTAGCAGCAGTAAGCTTGGTTTGCTTGCCAATGCCCGGGCGAGCTCAAGCCTACGTTGGGCGCCATATGGCAGGTTGCGCGATATTTGATCACCCAATCCAGCGAGGCCAACATATTGCAGCAGGCGATTTGCTTCCTCTTCAGCCGCTGCCTCCTCAGCCTTGTATCGCTTTGTCTGCACGACAGCTTCCGCCCAAAAAGTTTTCAGGCGCGGGTGTTCGCCGACCAATATATTCTCAATCGCCGTCATCGCAGGGAAAAGGCGGATGTTTTGATAGGTCCGCGCAATACCCAGTTTGGTGATTTTATCAGGCGAGCGTCCGTTTAATAAAACATCATTAAACAACATTTTGCCCTCATCAGCCTGGTAAAAACCGGTCACACAATTGAAGAAGGTGGTTTTACCCGCTCCATTTGGACCGATGATACTTACGATTTGTCCTTGCTCTATCTCGAAATCGTAGGAATTAACCGCAACCAACCCGCCAAACCGTTTTGTAACACTACTTGCTGTCAAGATGGACATATCACCACCTTATGCTTCTGACTCGACTGCCTTTGCGTTAGCAGTCGGTCCTGTTTCTTGATATGCGAGCAACTCTCGTTTGCGCACCGCTGAAGGCCACAAGCCTTCCGGTCTTGCGAGCATCATGACGATCAATAAAATTCCGTACATCAGCAATCTGAACTCTTGGAATTCACGTAATAGCTCGGGCAGACCAACCAAAGCCAAGGATCCAATGATCACCCCGGGTAGACTGCCAATACCACCCACGATGATCATGCAGAGCACATTGATCGAGATCATTAAACTAAAGCTGTGGGGGAAAATGGAAGTCAGCTTGCTGGCAAAAATAGCGCCTGCCAGTCCGGAGAAACCTGCCCCGATGGCGAAGGCCAATAATTTTGTACTCACTAAATTGATACCCATGGCTTCTGCTACATCCTCATCTTCACGCATTGCCATCCACTGCCGTCCGAGTCTGGCACCGCTCAAACGCCAGGAAATGAAGGCGGCAAAGATGCATCCCAGCAGCACTACATAATAGAATTGATCAGGTCTAATCAATCCCACTCCGACAATTGTTGGTTTGGGTATTTTAAGAATACCTTGCGCGCCGCCGATAAATGGTTTCAGCAGGTCTGAAAGTACCAAAATACGGATGATCTCTCCAAATGCTAAGGTGACAATTGCTAAATAGTCGCCCCGCATCCTTAAGACAGGTATGCCTAAAATGATTCCAGCCATGATCGCGATGGCAACACAGATCGGTATCGCCAGCCAGAAGGACATCCCGGCGATCCCCTGATCGGCATCTGAGGTTAATAAGGCCATCATATAAGCGCCAATTGCGAAGAAGGCTACATAGCCCAAATCGAGCAATCCCGCAAAACCAACCACGATGTTCAATCCAAACCCCATAATGGCAAAGATCAGTACGTTGTTGGCAACCTCGGAAAGGTACGTGCCGAGCAGGAACGGCAGTAATAAGAATATGATTCCAACCGCAGCAAATGCACCCCAACGGAACGGTCTGCTTTGAATGGTTGGCGAGTCAGCGATACGTTCCTTGATAGCCTCTCCTCTACGATACCAAGCAGCTGAGAGCAGAGTGACGATGGTGAATAATACCAGGGCAGTAATTGGTCGTAGCGCCTCTCCGCTGAAGACAACCCTGGATATGCCAACCCCAAAGAAGCTGCGTAGTCTCTCGGTAAGTATTTCCGAAAACATCCCAACAACCAGCGTCCAAAGGATGCCGCTCAAGATAGGCTTTCGGTAGCGATCGGGCAGCAGAGACATACCCGCAGACAGGAGACCCAGGAGGCCCATGACGATCATCAAGATGAAAATTCCGGGTATGACTCCTTGCCCAAAAGTGAGGGTATCCATCAACGCAGGTGATACATTCGGAAAGAATTGGCGCAGGTCAAATGATGTTGCTAATATAACAAGGATGACCAAAGGTAAGGAAGCCACTAGAGAGGTGATCAATCCTGCTATACGTGCATATCCATTTTTACCCTCCGGCTGTTTACCAGCGATGACATAGCTCAATCCAACCGGGGCAAGGAACAAGATCACCTGGCCAAGCGTTAGCACACCCGCAATCAGGTCGCGCTGCGCGAAAAGGTCTACCATACCGATCACGCTCACGCTCAATGAAACGACACCCGCCAGCAAACCATAGCGGACAGCTAATCTCCAATCGAAATGCGTATTTTTTTCCATGTCAATTCCTCACGCTTTCTTCTCGGAAAGCCGTTCACCCAGGATGCCCTGCGGTCGGAAGATCAAGACCAATATCAGCATCGTGAACGCGATTACATCCTTGAGTTGGTGCGGGGCTGGTATCCCCATTCCCTGTAAGAATAACGCTGGCCCTAGGGATTCAAACAGACCAATCAATAAACCACCCAGGGCAGCACCGGGGATGCTCCCAATGCCGCCTAACACCGCCGCGGTAAATGCTTTGATACCTGGGATGAAACCCATATACCAGTGGATATGGCGGTAGACCAACGCATAGAGCAGGCCAGCAACACCTGCCATAGCTGCACCAGTAGCAAATGTGATCGCGACTGCCCGGTCAACGTCAATCCCCATCAAAGCCGCTGTGTCTTTATCCTCGGCAACGGCCCGGATGGCCTTTCCAGTCCTAGTCCGCAGGATAAAGAAGTTCAATCCAATCAGCATGATTACTGCTACGATGATCACAATAATCTGCGTCTTTAACACCTGCGAGCCGAAGATGAGGATCGTGCCTCGCAAGATTTCTGGAACCGGGAATGGGACCACTTGAGAACCGTACAATCCGCGGAAATAATGCTGCCAGAAAAACGAAGCCCCGATCGCGGTAATCAACGGTACCAAGCGCGGTGCTTTCCTCAACGGGCGATAAGCCACCCTTTCGGTAAGCAAGGCCACACCAACAGATACGCATACGGCTACCAGGCCGATGATGAGTAATGCAACTACTGGTTGCGCATCCAGGAATCCGGATACTGCCATCGGAGTGGCAATAAATACGGTCGCCGTCATGATACCGGACATAAAAAACTCGCCATGAGCGAAGTTGATCATGAACAGCACACCGTAAACTAAGGTGTAGCCAATTGCGATTAAGGCGTACATACTGCCCTGGGCTATACCAAAAATGATGAAATCAATCCATTGCCGGTATGTATACGGGTTATCAACGATGGTTGCAATTGTCCCCCACAAAACCATCACAATGATGACTGCTCTTAAAATCCACAGGATAATTCCTATCCAATCGATGTCTCGCAAGCGTCCCAGCATAGGCCGTCTCCTACTCAAAACAGGGGAGGATGGACCCCGCTAAGTCAAGGGTCCATCCGTATTCAGTTGCATTCTCGCTACTTAAAGATCAGGAATTGATCAATTTAGGGCCAGATGCGGGTGTATTCATTATTTTGTAGCTCGGAAACAGAAATCTTTGGATCAGCGCAGTCACCAACCTCATCACAGGTCAAAGAACCAGTGATACCGGCGAAACCGCTGGTCGCATATAGGCAATCGCGCATCGCCTGGCGGCCGATATGTAGCGTGCCATCCTCTTCCGCAACGCCGACTTTTTCAATGCAAGCAAAGATCATGTTGGTTGCATCATAAGCGTGGGCGTGGAAAACCGAAAGGGTATCGGTGCCGTACTTCTCCTGGTAGGCAGCCTTGAACTTCTCATACTCTTCACCGGCGAACGAAATATCGGGACCGGAGAACCTCATCCCTTCACCTGCGTCACCGATTGCCTCTTTAGCAGCATCCGAGATGCAGCCGTCTGCAGCAGCCAGGATGGTGTTCTCGAGACCAGCAACTTCCTTTGCTTGCTTGGTCAGGAATGCACATTCCGCAGTGAATACCGGGTAGTACAAGAAATCAGGCGGACCGGCAGCGGAAACCGATGTTAAAACCGGGCGCATATCCGTGTCGCCTACATTGATCGCGGTAAATTCAACAATTTCTCCACCCAGTTCCTCGAAGGAGGTCGCAAAAGCGTTAGCCAGCCCTTCAGTATAGGGGTCGCCGTCATGG
>JBFENN010000234.1:0-5279 GCA_041551115.1 Anaerolineales bacterium | reverse complement strand
GTACGCAGCAGATGTGAACAATAGGGCTTTGATAACAATGCGCTCGGTCATCCCTGGTCTCTGGAATCCGCTCGCCTATATCGCTGGCGGCGGGATCGCACTCAGGTGGTTCAGAGATCAGTTTTACAACCAACTGCATGGAGACCAACAAGAGGCGACCAGTGAGTTATACCCCGAGATGATCGCAAGAGCAGAAGTCGTTCCCCCTGGATCAGAGGGATTATTTTTCTCTCCCCACCTCGGTGGGCGGATATGTCCCGCAACTCCAGAAATGCGCGGGGCTTGGATCGGATTTTCCTGGGGACACACCCAGGCACATTTCTTCCGTGCGATTCTAGAGAGCGTAGCATATGAGTATGCATATTACCTGCAAATCCTGAGCCAGCTTATCCCCAACCTTGATCTGATTGAAGCTAGGGTGGTAGGGGGTGGAGCGCGCAGTCCGGTCTGGAACCAAATCAAAGCCAATATCCTAAATGTTCCTTTCCAGCCTTTAGAAGGGAACGAATTCGGCTCCTGGGGGAGTGCAATGATAGCTGGAAAGGCGGCAGGTGTTTATAACGACCTAGCAGAGGTCGCTTCGCGACATGCTCGACCTGCTGGTGCTCCGGTTGATCCAATATTCGAGACCGTCAAAACCTACGAGCCGCTGATTACGCAGTACATCGAGTGGCAGGAAGTTCTCAGTACGAGTTTCTCAGAAACATAAATTCAGCTCATTAATGGCCAACTCTCCCCAATAACAACGCCTTGGGGAGAGTTTTTTCATTTTTAACTTTGAAATATCGCTCAAAACTGAATACCAACTGCTCAGATTTGAGCACTAAAATAGATCAGTAACCACAATCCGGGGGGTAGTCGAGGGTGTGTTTCTCTTCGTTAAGGTTGTTGATCCGAGCCATTTCTTCGTCTGAAAGCTCAAAATCATAGATCTGTGAATTGGCGATGATCCTGGAGGGGGTTATCGATTTCGGGATAGTCACGACTTCGTTCTGCAGATCCCAACGCAGCAGCACCTGGGCTGGTGACTTGCCATGCTTGACGGCAATTTCGACAACTTCGGGAATATCTAAAGCACGTCCCTGCTGGAGAGGTGCCCAGGCTTCAAATTGGATCTGATTCTCTTGGCAATACTTGTGGATCTCTCGACGCTGGTAAATCGGGTGATACTCACACTGGTTCACCATTGGTTTAATCTCGCACGCGTCGAGTAAAGCTTGCATCTGGTAAACCATGAAATTGCTGATACCGATCGCTTTTGCTAACCCATCCCGGTATAATTTCTCCAGCGCTTTCCATGTTTGAATATATTTTCCGTTTGCGGGCCAGTGGACAAGGTACAAGTCAACATAGTCCACATCCAAGCGCTGCTGACTCTCCTCAAATGCCTTCAATGTAGAGTCATAGCCCATTTCTGTTATCCATATCTTCGTTGTGACGAATATCTCGGAACGGGGAATACCACTGGCCATTAATGCCGCACCAACTTCTTTTTCATTAGCATATACCGAAGCTGTATCCACGTGCCGGTATCCCACTTCTAGAGCCTTCTCAACTGAATTTTGGGTTACCGGTCCCGGTTCCATCTGAAAAACTCCGAAACCCAGCCAAGGCATCTCAACGCCATTATTCAGTGCAACTGTATCGGTAATTGATTTGGTCATCTATACCTCCGTCTATATTGGGTGTTTTATAAACCATACTGCGCGGACATATTCTGCAGAAATTTCAGTCCCTCACGTGCCAGGTAATCAGATGACTCCTGCGGCGGACGCCAGAGCCGAATTGCGGCAATGAGATCGGGATTATTTTCCGAGAACGACTCCAATACCAAGGGGCCTGAATAGCGGGCATCAGCCAGCCCCTTGAACAACTCTTCCCAGTTGACTGTGCCGGTTCCGATCAAACCACGATGGTTCTCACTCATATGCAGATAGCCTAAAATATCAGCGCACTTAACGATCGGGTCATAAAAGTTGTTCTCTTCAATATTCATGTGGTAGGTGTCTGCGTGCAGCTCGAAATTCTCAAGATTCACAGCCTTGATTGTTGCGTATGCATCTTCTAAGACATTGTACATATATGTTTCATAGCGGTTAACACATTCCAAGCCAATCGTAATCCCGCGCTTTTTCGCAGCAAGCACCACCTCACCCAAGGTATCAATGACGACCTGACGTTCACCCTTTGTAGGCGGGTGCCCGGTGAAAACACCACCAGCAAAAGCAATACAGCCACATAAATAGGTACCACCAACAGCATCAAGTTTCTCCAAAACAGCGAATAAAAATTCCTTTGCCCGGTCTGGATACATGGGCATGTGAGCATCCTGGGGCAGTATCACCGAGGCTGTAGCCCCAATGTGCGCTTGGGAGAGTGCTTCTCGGTGTGGTTTGGGATCAAAGTCCCAAGGGCGCATTAATGGAATCTCGATGAAATCAAAGCCTACTTTCCCAGCCTCCTCGATAGCAAAATCGCCTTTCTCAGTTGTCCAATCATCAATCCATATGAAAGCATTCGCACCATACTTTAGCATTTATCTACTCACTTTCTAGGATGAGATCCTAGATTAATTGCGTTCTGTCAAATGTGATTATTACGTCAGTATAGAGCCGAGTTGGAACACTTCATGCTCCGTTGGAGCTTGATCATTCAGCTATCAAATGAGACTCTCATCCTTGACGAAACGCCTACTAACCATTCAACCACTATGATCATGTCTAGATCGAGGCACAGCTAAAAGTGACTATCAGCGCCTCTTGACACTGTGCTGGAGTGAAGATCAGGAGCCGTTGAGCGATTCTTCGATCTGTTTTAGATAGTTGATACTTTCCTGAGCGTAGATATCCCGTAAGGGCAAGAAATCCGATCGAATAATCGCCATTCCTGGGTCTGCCCCTGGTGGCACCGGCTCGAGAACAACCGTACCATCGAAACCTACCTCATATAACGCCTTGTAAATCGCAGTAAAATCAGTATGACCACGGCCGGGAGCTTGGCGATTGCTATCTGCCACATGCATATGCACCAGCCGATCACCCGCTTTACGAATTGCAGCCGCGAGGTCAGCTTCATCAATGTTCATGTGAAATGTGTCAACATTGAGCTTCACGTTGTCAGCCCCGACATCATCCACAAACCGCAGTGCTTCATCAACCGTTGTCAGTAAATAGGTTTCATAGCGGTTGATAGGTTCCACTGCGAGGACAACCGCGCGCGATTTTGCATAGGCTGCCATCTGACGGATAGAGCTAACAGCATTTGACCATTCGGTTTTATATGCGGCTGACCACTCTTCTTCAGTTCCGGGGTTATCATGCGGAGCCGTGCGTCCAGCTGGTGCGGGCAAGACTATCATAATCGGTGCTCCAACGGCGGATGCAAAATCAATCCCGTCCTGCCCATATTGGATTGCAGCCGAGCGTTCCTGTAAATCCGGACTGGCTAAATCACGACCTGGTATGCCCCAAATATTCCAGCCCAATACGGAGGTGATTTGCATATCAAATTCCTGGCATAAGGATTTAATCTCTGCCAGCGAATAAAGCTCCGGCTCACCTTTCAGCTCGACACCATCATACCCATATCTTGCCAAGCGGGTGAAAGTGTCCCGCAAAGGTTCGTCAGCATACACCCAGTTATTGATCGCATATTTCATAGCTGCATTCCTCTAGGCCACATCGATGAAGACTTTCATCGTCATATCGCGCTGTTGGTCGATGAATTTATATGCATCAAGGTACTCATCCATGCTGAAATGTTTCGACATCAACGGCTCAGTAATCACCTGACCAGAAGCGATCAGGTCAACCGCTTTCTCATAATCCTCGCGCTTATACATCAATGTCCCATGGAGATTTAACTCACGATCCTGAACCAGACCCATATCAATGCGCGGCTTCTCGCCAAATACACCGACAACAACAATTGTGCCACCCTTGGCTATGTTTTCAACAGCAGCAGTCATTGTTTCTTCGATGCCGACACACTCCAAAGCAACTTCAAATCCATCCACACCAAAGATTCGTTTCGATGCTGCCAGCAAGCTTTCCTCGGCCGCATTTGACGTATTCTGTAAACCACATTGAGCCGCGATCCCTAAACGGTAGTCGCTGATGTCCGTCACCAAAACATTAGCGCCAGATGCACGTGCTACCTGGGCAATAAGATTCCCGATCGGACCTGCGCCGAGAACAGCAACACGGCGACCGTTTACGTCGCCTGCCTTTGATGTAGAATGCACTGCGACTGAGACGGGCTCTACCAACGCTCCTTGCTCGAAAGAGAAGTCGTCTGGCAACGGTATGATGCGATCTGCGGATGTCACCCATAAATCCTGGGCACAGCCGGGAGCTTGAAACCCCTCTACCTTCAAATTATCACAGATATGGTAGTCTCCGCGTAAGCAGGGTGCACATTCTCCACACACGATCTGCGGCATTGAGGTAACTTTTGAGCCTGGAGATAGGCCCGACACACCATCACCCAATTCAACTACCGTGGCTGAAAACTCGTGGCCCTGGACTACTGGATAACCTGTATAAGGGTGTTTGCCATGATAAACATGCACATCAGAACCGCAGACACCTATCCGTTGAATGCGTAGAAGAACCTCACCCATGCCAGGTTTTGGTTCTCCAATCTCATGGATCTTTATTTTTCCAGGTTCGGTCATTACAGCTTGTTTCATTGTTCTCTCTCCGTAAATATGTGCATAACATGCGATTAAATTACACGCAGCCAACCACCATCTACAAAATAGGTCGATCCGACGCTATAACTGGAGCGATCAGAACATAAGAACACAAAGAAATGCGCCAGTTCTTCAGGTGAGGCAAAACGGCCAATCGGCGCGTATTTTTTCGCTACCCCATCCAGATACTCCTCATAAGTCTGATCGGTACCTTCAGTGAGCTGTTTAGCAGTCTTTACCCAGTCGGGAGTAAGGACCAATCCCGGGTTAATGCAATTCACCCGGATATTGTCACCCACGACCTCATCGGAAAGGACTTTGGAAAACATCACTAGAGCCGCTTTGGTGACATTATAGATAGGCTCATAGTCCAATGGTTGTTTTGCACAGATAGAGGCATTGTTGATAATAACTCCACCACCTCGGCGGCGCATCGAAGGAATTAGCCCACGCGATAAGCGCACTGCAGCCATCACATGCAGGTCCCAATACTGCTGCCATTTCTCGTCGGGAGCCGTCATGATTTTCTCATTGCTTCCGGTTCCTGCGTTATTGATCAAAAAGTCAGCACCACCAAATTTATCTT
>JBFENN010000233.1:0-5315 GCA_041551115.1 Anaerolineales bacterium | reverse complement strand
GGCGTTTATCCATCGCAAACATGGCGGTTGGATATTGATCCTGTCATCGATTGCCTTACTCCTGTTTGGCGGCGGTCTCTTCCCGCCCTTGATTGGTATCATCGGGGGACTGACAGGAACAAAAATCAACCATCCGATCACTAGTATAAAGACCAGCGCTTTTTTGCTTGGCGGGGCAAAGCTGTGGCCCTGGCCGCTGGTCATCTTCCTGGTGTGGATTTTCGGCCAATTCCCCGTCGGATACTTCTGGAATGATTTGATGCAGTCAGCGATGCACTGCGGTGTTTTCGTCATCCTCTCCATGCTACCTCTGGCTACTTACAGCGCGTATGCACATGATGTGCAAAACACCATTTTGAGGGAATAATATGTCTACTTCAGCAAAAACGGAATCGAACTGGTCAGGGATCTACAAGCTTGGCGGGCTCGCAGCGCTGGGCGCGGTACTCACAGGCTTGCTTGAAATCGCCATTACATTCATGCCCGGAGGCAGTGCGTCCCAGGAAACGGTTGTCGACTGGTTTATGCTGTTTCAGGATAACTGGTTTATCGGGCTTCGCAACCTGGGTTTGTTGAATATCATCCTTAATTCCCTCGGGCTCCTGGTCTACTTTGCAATTTTTGCCGCCCTGCGCAATAATATAACCCGCCCCTATGCCGTGCTGGCGCTGTGCATTGCGTTTCTCGGCATTGGCGTATTCTATGCCACCAACCGCGCTTTTGCGATGTGGGATCTGAGCAGCCAATACGCAGCCGCGGCAACAAATGCCGAAAAAGCGATGATTGAAGCTGCTGGGCTGTCCATGATTACGGTTGGGGGCAGCCACACACCAGGAACTTTTCTGGGTTTCTTCCTGGCTGAAGTTGCTGGCCTACTGATGTCGTTTGTGATGCTGCGCAGTGATATCTTCAGCAAAGCCAATGCCTACCTGGGTATCCTGGGGTTCAGTACATTACTGATCTTTGAAATCACGAGCTCGTTTTTCACCGGATTGAGCAATGCAGCGATGCTCTTTGCCGCGTTGGGCGGGCTGCTGAGCATGGGTTGGTACATCCTCATCGCGCGACGTTTGTTCCAGTTGGGGCAAATTTCAAATCCATAAATGTAGGCTTGGTGATCAGGAAGATAACCTCCCAGCAGGAAGTGCAGTGCTGAGCATAATCGGTCTGTAATACTTATTACTTACCGCCGGTGTATTGGGTTCTTGGGCACCCTGGCTGTACTTTGCTCGAAGGAGAAAAAATATGATGGTCATAGAATATATCAGTGCAGGACTGTTTTTCCTCTTCATCTTTCTATCTGGGTTTTGGTTAAATCGCGCGGCTAGACCGTACAGCACGTTGATCATTACGATCCACAAGTTAATTGCCCTGGGATTGGGCATCTTTCTGGGGTGGACTGTGTACCAGACCCATCAGGCGGCCCCGCTTACAGGCACACAGGTCGTTCTGGTTGCAGCAACCATCTTACTATTTGCTGTCAACGTTGCCACCGGCAGCCTGTTGAGCACCAACAAAGCGATGCCGGGTGCCGTCTCATTCTTGAACAAGTGGATTCCCTACCTGACGGTGATCGCTACCGCAACCATACTTTACCTTCTTTTATACGCAAATTGAGACTTGTCAAGCAATTATGAGCTGAAATATCCCCAACCTTGGTCAAAAATCCGCATGCTGCCGTACCCACACCAACTCAATCTATAACATCCCTTATCAGCGTCCCTAAATCAGTTCGGGGGTAAATACCGGGATAGCCATCTACACGTTGGGCTACAATAGGTTAACTGCACTCTGGAGAAGCAGAAGTTTCCTTTCCAAGCGAACCAATCAAAGGAGCACACCATGGGTTCAGATTCAAATTCAAGACCAATCCGCGTTGACACCGGGATGGGTATTATCTGGTTTATCGGCTGGCTGTTCACCATTGCTTTTGCCAAGCTGGTGTGGTGGCAGGCATTGCTGGGGCTGATTGTCTGGCCGTATTACCTGGGTCTGGCTGTTGGGTAACCCGCTCCCAGTGCTACCCAGCTTAGCTGACAAAAAAACAAAATCCGAGGCTCATTCGTTGTGGATGAGCCTCGGATTCGTTGTACTGCTGAGACAGATTACGGTGCAACTGCTGCCCAGTTGCCCCACTGCATACCACCATTTCTAGCTCCGCAAGGGTCTTCCATCGGCTCGAACTTCAGCCGGTCGCGATTTTCTCCTGCCCACCTGACATAATATGTGCCAACCTGGTCCGGAGTACAACTGCTGCTTTCACCTGCCGTTTCAACAGCTCGCACGGTCATGACCATGCCATCATAAGACCAGTTCTCTAAGCTGCCGGGATGATCTTCACTCACCGGCAGATCTAAATCATCCAGCCTGCTGGCCATTCGAAACGTCCCATCTTCATTGAATTGGATGAAAGTGCCTACGGTCCAAATACCGATGAGATCTTCTGGAGCTACGAAGGGTGCGGATTGCAGGTCGGCCAAGGTCTCATCGCTAAAGCTGAACTTAATCGCTTGAATCTTGCCGCCATCTACAGTGATCTGACTGTTTCCGGTGAGCGTGTCTATGCCATAAAAGCTCATCGAATCCATCGACAGCGTGTCCTTTTCGTAGACAAGGTTTCCATCGGAACTCTCGATCTCTGCTTCCAGTTTGAAATCGTCAGCAAACATACCTTCCAACCAGCCTTGAATTTCAGCTTTGCCATAGAAAGGCTCCGGGCTGACCGAAGAGACGATCGCGTCTTCGGCGAACAGCGCCAGCGCACCATCGAGGTCTTGTTCATTGACCGCCTCTGCTAACTGCAGAGCAAGCTCTTCGGGTTTTGGCCCACAGCCCACCAGGGAACCCAACAACAAACACAGGGCTGAGATACGTACTATCATTTTCTTCATTTTGAGCCTCCATTTCTCCATATTGGTTGGTTCTGTTGTCCAGAGCATATCCATTGAGCGTGGAGAAATCGTGGAGAATTCATGTAGAATATATGTATGCCCCAATTGAAGGTCCGCCTGTTGGGTTCCTTTTTTGTGACGCTAGCCAATGATCCGCTCACAAACTTCGAATCTGACAAAGCACGCGCCTTATTAGCCTACTTAGCGGTTGAAGCAGACCGACCCCAACGCAGGGAAGCCCTAGCTGGCTTACTGTGGCCGGATTCTCCTGATAGAACAGCTCGTACGAATTTACGCAGCGCACTAGCGAATCTGCGCCAAGTGCTGAACGACCACCAGCAACAGCCTCCGTTTCTTCTCATCACCCGCCAAACGATTCAATTTAATTCGTTGAGTGATCACTGGTTGGATGTGGAAGTCTTCCAACAAGGGATAAGCAATCCTTCAGGAGCTCACAGCGCAAAAAACCAAGACAAGTTATCCTCCAGAAACAGTATCTTGCAGGAAGCAGTCGAAGTCTATCGCGGGCAGTTCCTGGCTGGATTCAACGTTCGTAATGCCCCGTTATTCGAAGAATGGGCTTTGATAACGCGCGAATCATTTCAGAGACAAGCCATACGCGCGATGCACCAATTGGCTGAACATTACCTGGAGGAAAAGGACTACGAACCAGCGCTGCAGTTCGCCCAGCGCCAAATCGAACTTGAGCCCTACCAGGAAGCCGCTTACCAGCAGGCCATGTGGGCGCTGGGACTCAACGGTCAGCGCAGCGAAGCCCTGCTGTGCTTTGACCGTCTATGCGAAATTCTCCAGGAAGAACTGGGGGTCAGACCACTTGAGGAGACCCAGCAGATCTATGACCAAATTGCGGCTGGAGATCTGCCAAAATTACAAACAACGAATATGATTTTGCGGCGCCGGCCGAGAAATGTAGGAACTTGCCCGTATCGGGGATTGGCTGCGTTCCGCGAGCGGGATGCGCCGTTCTTCTTTGGACGCGAAGCAATCACCCGGCGGCTGTTTGAATCCATAGGAGATAGAGGCGCGCTCTCGGTGCTCGTTGGATCGTCAGGTTCGGGAAAATCTTCGGCAATATATGCTGGCCTACTGCCCCAACTGCGCCAGCAGGGTGATTGGTTGTTGATTTACCTTCGCCCTGGAAGCCAACCCTACCAGTCATTGGCGACTTCGCTAGCACATCAGTTATCAACCGGTGCTGATGAGACAAAGATCCAGCGGATAACACAAAACCTTTCTGATTCGCTGCAGGATGGTGAAACAACGCTGTTCGATACATTACAACTGGTGGAACAGACGACCGCTGCCAGCCGGGTGTTATTGGTCATCGACCAATTTGAAGAACTATATACCTTATGTTCACAACAAGCTCTCCGCCGACAGTACTTAGAGACGCTGGTTGATGCAGTGGAAAAAGGGAATGCGCAGCCCAGATTAAATTTCTGCTTTGTGCTAACGCTCCGGGCAGATTTTATGAGCCAAGCGCTGGCTTACCGCCCATTTGCAGATATCCTAGATGGGCGAACGCTCATTTTAGGATCTATGGACCAAGGTGAACTGCGTGCAGCTATCGAAACTCCAGCCCAGCAGCAAGGAGCAGCATTCGAACCGGGACTGGTGGCACGTATCCTGAATGATGTTGGTGAGGAGCCCGGAAATTTGCCCCTGCTCGAATTCGCCCTAACACAGCTCTGGGAGCAGCTCGATCAGGGTTGGTTAACACATGCCGCTTATGAAGGGATCGGACAGGTTGGAGGAGCGCTGGCAAGCTTTGCCGAAGAGGTATATCTGGCACTGACGGAGGAACAGCAAAAGGACGCCCAACAGATCTTCGTCCAACTCGTCCAGCCTGGGAGAGGCACCGAGGACACCCGCCGTTTAGCCACCCGCAGTGAGCTTGGAGCTCCGCACTGGGAATTGATCCAGCACTTGGCCAACCTGCGTTTGGTGGTAACCGGCCAGGATAGCGAAGGGCAAGAAACCGTTGAAATCATCCATGAAGCATTGATCCGCGAATGGAACCGTTTGACCGAGTGGATGGACGCAGTACGGACATTCCGCATCTGGCAGGAACAACTGCGCAGCGCACTACGGCAATGGGAAGACAGCGGTCATAATGATGATGCACTACTGCGTGGTCTAGCCTTGTCAAAAGCCGAAGAATGGCTTGCAGAGAAGTTCTCGGACTTGTCCATTTCGGAGCGCAATTTCATTCTGACGAGCCTTGAAGTACGGGAAAAACGTCATCAAGCAGAGCTTGTCCGGCAGGAGAGAGAGCAGACCTTGGAGCGACGTTCACGGAGGTTCCTGCAAGCTATCGTGATCGTATTGCTGCTGGCTACGGTCGTATCGCTGGGATTTGCATGGGTCGCTCGCACAGAAACTCGCCAGGCGATTGAAGCCTCC
>JBFENN010000232.1:0-5319 GCA_041551115.1 Anaerolineales bacterium | reverse complement strand
TTGAATGCCTGCCAGCAAGCCGATGCCATCCTTCTGGCAGCAGTTGGTGGTCCAAAATGGGATGACCCAACTGCCCCAGTGCGTCCCGAACAAGGTTTATTGGGACTGCGGAAAGAGCTAGGTCTATACGCCAATCTGCGTCCGGTCAGCCTGCATCCTGACCTGCAGCACGCCTCACCTCTTAGGTCAGATCGTCTTGCAGGTGTGGACTTACTGGTTGTTCGCGAACTGACCGGGGGGATTTATTTTGGAGAACCACGTGAGCGGCGTTTGAGCGATGGACTGATCGAAGCTGTCGACACTATGGTCTACAACCGAACAGAAATCGAGCGGATCGCGCATATAGCTTTCCAACTTGCTCATGGGCGGCGGAAAAAAGTCAGCTCAATCGATAAAGCTAACGTCCTGGAGAGTTCACGGCTTTGGCGTGAAACTGTTTCCCAGGTTGGGAAATCATACCCAGACATCGAGCTCGAACATCTGCTCATTGATGCAACTGCCATGTATCTCATAACCCAACCTGTACGTTTTGATGTATTACTGACTGGGAATATGTTTGGCGATATCTTATCGGATGAGGCATCCGTGCTTTCAGGTTCCATGGGCAATCTCCCATCTGCATCGCTTGGCCAGGAAGCCAACGAGCACGGTTATCCGCGCGGTCTGTACGAGCCGATCCATGGTTCGGCCCCGGATATCGCTGGGGCTGGAATCGCAAATCCAATTGGCATGATCCTGTCTACTGCAATGCTGCTGATGCACTCCTTGGGGCTATCTCACGAAGCTGTGCAGGTAGAAAATGCAGTAGGTGCGACAATTTCTGCTGGACACCGTACAGTCGATTTAGCCCTTCACGACGAGCCAAGCCTGAATACGACAGAGATGACAGGCCAGATCATCAGTCGTTTGGAACGCTCATCACAAATTTAATTCCGCATTCTACAGTGGATGGCAGTGAAGTGAAGACCAGCAGCAATCTACCGATCTATGAATATAGATATCCAGGAGAAATGATGAAATCTGACTATATATGGATTGATGGGGATTTTGTATCTTACGAGGATGCAACCACCCACATTCTGAATCCCACTATGCATTATGGGACCGGGATCTTTGAAGGCATCCGCTGCTACAACACATCAAAAGGTCCGGCTGTTTACCGTCTAAAAGAGCATCTAGACCGTTTCCTCGGGTCAATCAAAATCACTGGGATAGTAGATTACCCCTTCTCGAAGGATGAGCTTTACCATGCAATCCATACAACCATAAAATGCAACCGTTTTTCTGAGTGCTACATCCGTCCCCTGGTTTATATGCAAGGACCATTATCACTTAATCTTGATGATTGGAAACCTGTCACAACGGTCGCGGTGTGGGAATGGGGACCCTTCTTAGGGCGCGACGCTGCCGAGCAAGGTGTCCGTATGCATGTATCCTCATTTACCCGTCATCACAGCAATGTCATGATGACCAAAGCCAAATTATCTGGTAATTATGTCAATTCAACCCTGGCAAAGACCATGGCGAAACGGTCTGGCTTTGATGAAGCCGTCATGCTGGACCCACAAGGCTACGTCGCAGAATGCAGCGGGGAAAACCTGTTCCTCGTCAGAGATGGTGTGGTCTATACGCCGCCGCGAGCGACAGTCCTGGAAGGCATCACCCGCCACAGCGTAATAACCCTGGCGGAGGACCTAGGTCATACAGTTGTGGAAGAACCAATCACGCGTGATCAACTTTATCTGGCGGACGAGGTGTTCGTATGCGGAACAGCAGCTGAGGTTGTACCTGTCCGCGAGGTCGATTACCGGGTCATCGGAAAAGGCGTCCGCGGTCCAGTTGTCGAGACTCTCCAGGAACTCTTCCACGCAACAGTACGTGGCGAAGGTAAGCGTTCCTCCGAATGGCTTGATTATGTTGATGAAACTGTTTTAGCTGTATAGGACCAATCGAAGTGGATGTTAGGGTAGCCTATCAAGGTGAACCGGGAGCATACAGCGAACAAGCCGCGCTTGAGTTCCTTGGTCCAAACATCGAAAGTGTTCCTTGTCGTGCCTTCGAAGATGTTTTTTCCCTTGTTTCTGAAAGAAAATGTCAATACGGTCTTATCCCCGTCGAGAACTCACTAGCAGGTAGCATCCATCGCAATTATGACTTGATGCTCGAACATGATCTTCACATCATCGGTGAATATAACCTGCGTGTCCGCCACTGTTTGTTAGCTTTACCCGGTGTGCAGATCAAAGATATCCAGCGTGTCCACTCCCATCCCCAGGCACTGGCCCAATGTGATAAGAATCTCAAGCAGTTAGGTGTCGAGTTTGTAGCTGAGGCTGATACAGCCGGTAGTGCTAGACTTATCCTCACCCGGGATGAGCGACATGCCGGAGCATTGGCATCGCGCCGAGCAGCTGATGTATATAACCTCGTGATCCTCTCCGAAAATATGGAAGATAACCCGGCAAACTACACCCGTTTTCTGGCCCTTGCGTGCGATCCTGGTCCAATCGAAGGCAGCGAACAATCTGATTATAAAACCTCGATTGTCTTCAGCCTCCGTAATGAACCGGGTGCTCTGTTCAAAGCACTCAGTGTATTTGCCTTGCGGGATATCGACCTTACGAAGATTGAATCGCGTCCGATCCAGGGACAGCTGTGGGAATACATGTTTTACATCGATTTCGCCGGAATGGCTGAAGACCAAAACTGCTCCCGGGCGCTCGACCACTTAGCGGAGTTATCCCCCTATCTGCGGGTACTAGGCTCATACCAACGCCACAGTCAATAACCAAAACCTGCCGTATCACCGGAAATATCCCCTCAGCAATAAATAATCCCATACCAGGTTATTGTAAATAGTAAAGAACGAATTGGTATGGGACTAATATTTAATCTAGTAAAGCCAGCTAATCTCTCGTAACCACTGGCAGGTAGATGGCATAGCTGCGCGCCAAGCTTGTGATTGCATACTTCAGATCTGTTGATGGGTAGCTAGAAGCATAGCTGATATGCAGATTTCCATCCGGGTCCAGAGCCAACGATGAATAATGTCCAACCTGGCCCTCATTATCGGCTATCTGCGTATGCCATTCACCTGCGCTCTTCCAGGCATAATTCAAGGAGCTGTCACTAGTTTTATAATAGCTGATTTGAGGTGTTCCGGTATGATCTACGCCAATAGAAGTGTAATATCCAGCGCCATTATCACTATCCGCAACTTCAATATTCCAGCTAGAGCCCTCTTTTACAGCATAACGCAGGTTATAAGGAGATCTGTAATCCTGGTAGCTGATATGAGGGCGCCCCCACGCATCAACTGCGATGGATACATGATTACCAACGCGCTCGGTGTCATCTACGGTTTCGGTTATCCAAGTACTATCAACCAACTTGGCCATATTTAAGCCAATGTCGTACCCAGCGTTGTAGGCGATGTATGGGACACCAAACTGGTCAACCGTGATAGCGAGATTCTGACCAGCAGCTTTTGTGGCATCAACGGTCTCGGTAAGCCAGGCTGAACCTTCCATCCAGGCGTGGTAGACACCCCCTTTACCGCTCCGGAAACCAATATGTGGGATATCCAATGAATCCACTGCGAGCGAGCTGAACTGACCAGTAGTTCCAGCGCTATCAACCGTAATGGTATACCAGCCACTAGAATCTTGCCAGGCATAACGCAGGTCGTTGAAGGGGTGGCCAGCGTAGTAACTTATACTCGGCTCACCAACCGAGTTTATATCTATTGATGTATCCTTACCGATATCGCGCCCGGCATCAACAACGGTAGTAATCCATGCTGTCCCGCTTAATACTGCATATTTTAATCCCCGCAGCTCTCCAAGATAGCTGACATGGGGAATCCCCAGATCGTCTACCGCAATCGAGCTGTAGCGGCCATTTTCACTCCCATAAGCAACTGTTTCACTGATCCAATCTCCCTGAAAGATCCGGGCATATTTTATTGATTGATTGCTCCGGTCAAAATAAGCAATACGGGGACCACCAGCTGTTGTAATAGCTAAATCCGTGAACTCGCCGACCCAAGGATCAGGACCATCAACGATCTCATTCTGCCATGTCGTACCTGTTCCCTTGGCATGTTTTAGTCGATGGTAGCCATCGTAGTAGCTGATATGAGTTGTATACGGTGCAGTCGGTTCAAATCCAATCGATGTATACGCGCCTCCACCAATATCAACTGTATGGGAATACCATGTGCCATCAAACCACGCATATTTAAGATCGTCTGAATTGCTCGTACCAGTTGAGTAGCTGATAAGCGGAACGTTTGCTCCGTTAATGACTAATGAAGTATATTTTCCTGCAGCAGGTGAACTGTTATCGACCGTCTGGCTGTACCATGCTGAACCATCAAACCAGGCATATTTAAGAAAGCCTGAATATAACGTACCAGCATAGTAGCTGATACTCGGGTTCCCGGCAGCATCCAGGGCGATTCCTGTGTATTGACCGACATAATCAGTGCTATCATCAACTACTGTCACCAACCAGCCTGCCTCAGATAACTGCGCGTATTTTAAACAAGCTAAGGAATCATCGTAGTAGCTCAACTGCGGTGTATACGGCGATGTTGGATCGAGCACGAGATCGGAGAAGCGGCCGACATTGCCAGCTGTATCGACTGCGCTTGTTTGCCAATCAGCCCCATCGAACGTGGTGTATTTCAGATCGTCGGTCATGCCATTATAAAAACTGATATGGGGGTTGCCATCACCATCAAGCTCAATGGATGGGTAGGAAATTTGGATCTCATTATCAAAGCGTTTCGTGTACCATATCCCACCATCACGCCAGGTATAGTAAAGATAATCAAAACCGACTGCAAAATGAGGATCTCCATCCGCATCTATAGCTAACGCAACGCGTTCAGTGCCATCGTAATATTCACCTTGTTCCACCCAATCGGTTTCCCAGGCTTGGGGAGTCACGATCCAACCAGAAACGCTCGTATCTACCTCCAGCATAGCTGGTTTCAGCATGGCAGCCGAGGTCCTGCTCACCCCAAATAGCATCAGTCCAACCAGGCATAACCCAAACAGCACAGTAAATCCAAGGAGTGATCCCCGCTTCATTGCCCACCTCCAATTAACTTTTAGCTAGCTTATGTAAGTAATACTTAGCAACCCTCATTAACCCTACAATGGAAAGGCCTAAAAGTCAATTAAATTCATCAGATTCAATAGGTCTTAAGGAATAGATAACAAAACACCCCAGTCTGGGGTGTCTGAAATAATATTTTAAGTGGTGAGCGGTCAGGAATTACTCAATCCCATCTTCTAGCAGCGCGTAGCTCTT
>JBFENN010000231.1:0-5342 GCA_041551115.1 Anaerolineales bacterium | reverse complement strand
GGTTATTCCGCCCGCGCGAGTGGTCTTGAAGGCAAGTCTCGTGTCTGCGCCCGGCGAGCATTGGGTATCGTGATCGCGGAGTATTTCACACGTTTAGGCCTTCCCTCACCTGGCCCAAGTATCCAGGAAAGGATCAGCGCCCTCAAGAACTTGGATACGATCCCAATACAAGATCAAGAAATAATCGACCACTTCATCATCAAGGTTGATGAAGAGTACCACCTACCAATCGATGTTGATTTGCTTGCGGAAACGACTTGGTTAGCAGATCAGCTATTAGGAAAGGAGCAGGATGAAAACTGAAATCTCCGCAGAGGATAATTACCAGTACTTCACCAATTTGGTTGCTGAACTACCCCCCATCCACGAAGACTCGATTACCAGCCGTACATTATTCAGTAACGACCGGATCAAGGTTATCTTATTCGGTTTTGCCAGCGGGCAGGAATTGAGCGAGCACACCGCCTCCGTACCTGCCATCATCCACATTTTATCAGGAGAGGCAGACGTGGTTCTTGGCGCTGAAAAGATACAAGCCCAAGCCGGAACATGGGCTCATATGCCAGCCCACCTGTCCCACAGCGTATATGCAACGACTGATCTAGTGATGTTGTTGATATTACTTCACGAGTAGTCGCTTCTTGAGATGAATTAGTTCCAGCTCAACAGATTACTATGAAAATCTTCGCACTTTACAATGGTGATTATGGCACCCGGCATATTGAAAATATCCGCAAGCACATGCCTGCCGATTGGATATTGGAAACATGGCATGCACCAGATCTCCTACCTCCAGTAGTTGATTATCCCGAAGATTACCTCCCAGATAGCTTTGCTGAATTTGACTTACTGCTCTCTTTCGCGGAAGTCAAAGGCGTTGCCGAGCTGCTCCCAGATATTGCCCAGATGACTGGCGCCAAAGCCGTTATTGCGTCGGTAGACAACGAAGCCTGGTTGCCGCGCGGTCTTGCTGCTCAGCTTCGAGATTGGTTATCGAGGATAGGCGTAGCCTGTGCTACTCCCAAGCCCTTATGTTCACTAACTGAACATGATTACGCGATCTCTCGTCGAAAACGACAGGAATATGATAGCGATTTCATATCTGCTTTTGCCACATATTTTGGAAAACCTGAAATTTCTCTAACGATCGACCCAGCTACGCGCATGATCACCACAGCAGAAGTGACCCGGGATGCGGTCTGCGGTTGTGCACGCTTTGTCAGCAATCAATTAGTTGGGATTTCTGCTGATGAAGCCGAGGAGAAGGCTGGTCTGGCGCACCATCATTATCCATGTCTCGCCAGCATGGGTATTGACACAGATTTTTCTGATACCCTGATGCACGTCTCCGGACACATCATGAAAGACCAGATAGCCGCAGCGGTCAAACCCTACCGACAAGTGCATTACATTTCCCCCGGTAAGAAAACCGAATAATTGCCACTAGCGGCAATGAATTATCTACATCAATTTTTTATCCAGCATTACTCTTATGCAGACCGGTTTTGTAACCGGCGCAATAGACCAAATGCTACAAAAATGAACATCACGATGCGGATGCTCATCACCAGAAGAAACACACCGCTGATAAATGTTACCGCGCCGACCATCACAGCACGGCTAGGCAGCGGTGGCATCCAAGTTATTATCTCTCGCAGTTGCCCCAAAAGCTGGCTGCGCAGGCTGCCAACAAATTCCTCCCTCGGCGGTAAAGGTTGGAGAGTCTGCTGCAGCCGCGCTTCAACATCTAATAATTCTTTATTCCTGAGTTCAACCCTCTCAGACATCACAAGTTCTCCACCTCATCCAACTGGATAGGCAATGATGCCTAAAGTGCCCGGGCCCAAATTTGCTGCAACGGATATGGATAATTCAGTCATAATAAGCTCAACGCAATCCAATTCGTTTCGTACTATCTCCATTAACCTTGCGCCAGACTGCGGATCGCGCGCTTGCACGACTGCCACATTGAGTTTCTGACCCTTATGAATCTCTTTGGCCTTATCAATGGCTTTTTGCAGCGCTTTTTTACTGGTTCTCACACGATCTGCCATGACTAAGTCTCCGTTACGCAGTTCAACGATCGGTTTGACATTTAATATCGAAGCAATTGCGGCCTGCAGTGTTTTAACACGTCCGCTCATGCGTGCATACTCTAATGTATCTAACACCAAGTTGATCGAAATGTTGCGCTTGATTTCTTCCATCCGCGCTAGGATCTCCTCTAGTGAAGATCCTGCACGGTCCATCAAGCGCGCGTCCCTGCACATATACCCCATTCCAGCTGAACCATTGAGTGAATCGATCGGATAAATATCGTAAACATCTATCAACTGACGTTTTGCCAGCTCAGCAGATTCATATGTCCCCGATAAATGGCTCGTGACATGGATCGATAATATTGTGTCTCCAGGGTCCGCAATTTCTTCGTAAAAATCGACAAACTGCTGAGGTGTTGGTTGTGAAGTCTTTGGGATGACACCAGACTGATCGACGAGTTTGTAAAATCCCTCATTGCTTAGATTTACACCTGCCAGATAAGTATTCTCTTCGAAGTGAATATTAATTGGGATCACATCGATATCAAATTCTTGGCCCCAGCCATCAGGCATATCTCCAGCTGCATCCATGACTATGCGCAACATACTAAATACTCCTTTCGCAGCTATACTGCTTAATTGCTAATCGTTGTAAATTCCTTTCTTAGAGATAGCAGGGTGCGGTGATATAAGCTTTTCACCGCACCCTCTGTTCGGTCCATGATCTGACCAATCTCAGCGTTCGATAAATTTTCGATGTATTTGAGGATTAATAACTGCTGTCGTTCTTCAGGCAAGTTTCGGATAATACCTAATAAACGCTGTTGCTCTTCAGAGATCAGCAGCTCTTGCTCTGGGTGAAAATCTTCCCCGCTGCCAAGCAACATGTCTTCCAGGGGAATTTCTTTTCGTCGGCTGTTATCACGGTGCCAATTGGCGACTAAATTATGAGCAATTCGATACAACCAGGCCGAAATTGGTAAACCACGGTCATTATAGTTATGTATGTGACGCATCGCACGATAAAAAACCCGCGCAGTTAGGTCCTCAGCATCGTGGACATTACCGGTGCGATAGTATATATAGTTATAGATCCTGGTAACATAACGCTCGTATAAGATTCCAAACGCCTGTTCATCCCCTAAAGCAGCTTTCTGCAGTGCTTCACTATCCGTGATATCTGACACAGCCCTCACTCAGCATCCCATGGCGTTGGTGCGTATTTCAGCTCACTATGGTCTCGACTGAGAAGTATAACATGACATTGTCCTAGAGAATTATATCGAATCCAATATAAGATTAACAAATATCGAGTATAATGAAAGAGCAACGGGGATGATTGGCTTCGACGGGAGAGGCTGGTCCCGGATTGCGAGCCGAGAGGCGCCGAACTCGTGAAATCAGCGCAAACAATTACGTGCCAAACGCACAAACTACGCTGCTCTACCCCTCGCCGCATAAGCGTGAGGTAACGCAGCTGGCTCTCTAAAGCAGAGCCACGTCCCCCAACCCCGCACTCCAGCCGGTGTTGGATCGGGCGTCACAATGTTGGAGTGCCGCACTTGCCATGCCACTAACAGTGCGAAAGAGGGGCTTTCGGGCTCCAGTGGCTAGTTCAATGACCGCTTTGTCTCTTGTGCCGCATTGAACGAATACCGAACACTTGACTACGCTCGTAGATATCCGTAGGCCGATACTTTCGGACTCGGGTTCGATTCCCGACATCTCCACCAATATTTCAGCCGCCCGGATCATACACCGGGCGGTTTTTCCGTTTGCTATCGTCACCTTCACCTGCTGAACAGCACCCTGTTGAGAATGCCTCAGGCAAATGAGTAAATTACAAATAAACCTTAAGCAAAGTCCAAAAGGCGAATACAACGTAATTCGAGGAGTTCAGGCTCAATTATTTCGCATCTTCCCTTATAAGCGCTAAAAATCCAGCGTCTTCCCACAGGGATTTCAGATCTGTATCTTCCTGAGCCCACGGCACCAGGTCTGCTTGCAGTCGGAAGGCAATCTCTAGTTTTTCTAGTGCAGCATCGCGGTCACCCGCTAAGGCATGGTAGCAAGCGATATTATAGTGCTGTGCGCCTTGCCAAGAATCTTCATCAGACAGTTCCATTGCCTGCTTAGATACTGTTTCTATTAGTTCGAGCGCTGGCTCTACCTCACCGCGGTCAATATACCTTTCCGATATGTGGAGAGCTGGGTGAATGATATCCGTGCCATATATTCGCTGCCACAAAATTCGATCATTTTGCCAAGCATAGCGGTCTACCCGCATTAAATCTTCGTCACTTAATTCTTCAAGTCTTGCAATGAGTGCATAATGGCACGAATTAACCAATTTGTCGATTTCCGACCATGTTGCCATTTTGTATTTGTTATAAATCTCAATATTTGTATCTTCAAAATCCGGACGTATATTTATACCCTCAAAAGTGTCCTTGCCTGCTAATCTTTCTGCCATGATAGCCTTCCAGACAGAAATATGCACCAGCATATCCTTTATCGACCAATCATCCACTTTCCCGATTTGGTTTTTCTCAGCTTCGTTAAGGCTATTAATATATTTTATTTCTTCTTGGTGAACCATGTTTGCTAATTGTATTAGCTGGGCTTTTATTGACATCTGGATATCTCCTTAAACTAAATTACTTTTTCTTAGACTACGGTCTAGCTGTCCATGCCGTTCAATTTCCCCGCAGAAATTATTCCATTTCACACAAAATCACAATAAAATACGGATTACCAAACTCCGCAAACGAAAGTTCGATAATCCGTATTTGTCTGTTTGCGCAAAACTCAGATTGCTAATCGATCTGCTCAATTAAGTAATTCTGAATTCCTATCTGTCCAATCTGATCGAGTTGGGCTTCCAACCAATCAACGTGCTCCTCTTCATCTTGCAGGATCTCTTCTAGCAGTGCTCGGCTCCCGTTATCATCTAGCTGTCCGGCTAATTGGATCCCCGCATTATAGCTTTTAACAGCCATGTATTCGGACGCTAAATCGTTGTTGAGTTGAGGCTCAACTTCCTGACCGATATTGATCACATTAAGTTGGCTGACTGTAGGCTTTCCATTAAGAAATAAAATTCTTCCAATCAGTTTCTCCGCATGCTTCATTTCGGTTATTGCCCGCTTTTCAATAGCTTCATGCAGTTTGCTGTATCCCCAATCCTCACACATTTCCGAATGGACCATATATTGATTGATCGCGGTTAATTCATCGGCAAGCAGCTCATTCAGTTTTGCTAGTATATTTTCGTTCCCCTGCATCATAGCTCCTTTCTATGTT
>JBFENN010000230.1:0-5404 GCA_041551115.1 Anaerolineales bacterium | reverse complement strand
TGTACCCTTGGGATTAGCGATCGACTTGGGCTCGACCACAGTCGCCGCGTTCCTAGTGATGTTGGATAACGGTGAAGTCTGTGCTGGTGGTGCAAGTTTGAACCAACAAACGGTGTATGGTGCAGATGTCATCTCACGGCTTGCAGCTGCCCAAAGATCAGAAGAGGATGCCGAGCGGCTGCACCGACTGGCGTTAGCATCTATCAACCAGGCAGTAGATTCCCTGCAGCTATCAAAAAGCATCCTGGCACGAATTCAGCGGGTGGTGATCGTCGGCAATCCTGCGATGCATCACCTGCTGGCAGGCTACCCGGTGAAGAGTTTAGCAACGATGCCTTTCCAACCAAACACAATTCAGGCCCAACCGGACGCTACAAAATTAATGGATGGCATTTTTCCTGAGGGGGCGCGAGTCGCTTTACCACCTTTAATCGGCGGTTTTGTTGGTTCAGATGCGCTTGCTTGCCTGGAATATTTTGAATTTGACCAAATACAAAAACCCATAGCGGCAATCGATTTAGGCACAAATGGCGAGGTGATGGTTACAGATGGAGATCAGATTCTGACCGCCTCTACTGCAGCCGGACCAGCATTCGAAGGTGTGAACATCTCCTGCGGTTCCCGAGCAGTAAATGGTGCAATCACCAACATTGAGCTGCGTGATTCACAGGTGCATCTGGAAACTATTGCTGATGAAACACCGATCGGGCTGACCGGATCCGGGTTATTGAGTGCTGTGTATCAGTTCCGCCAAGCCGGATACATTAGCCAGAGCGGGCGAATAGCAGGTGAATCTAACCTGATTGTTTTCGATCAGCGCGGGGGGCATCCCAGCCGGAGCATTAAACTCACACCTGATGGGAGGATTAAACTCAATCAATGGGACATCCGTGAACTGCAGAAGGCAAAAGGAGCGATACGGGCGGCAATTGAAGTATTAATGGCTAGTTTGAACCTTGACGCGGCTGATCTGCACAAGGTGATCCTAACCGGATCATTTGGTGGGCAGGTGGATATCGAGGCTGTCCTAGGGATCGGGATGATCCCGCCGGTATCCACAACAGTCGTAGAAACAGTTGCCAATGGTGCTGGATTCGGGGCAGCCATGTTTTTGAGCGATGAGGGGTTTGAGCGAGCGTCAACAATCGCCAGAAAGGTAAAGCAAGTGGACCTTGACACGGATGCAGGTTTCATCAACCGTTATATCAGCGCAATGGAATTGAACCCATTATGAATGCCCTGGGTAAGTATCCCGGTTGATATTTGACACCAATCAGAAGCCGAAGTAGATCGCATCTTTATCATCCTTGACAAAACGTTGTCCACATTCGACCAGAAAGATAATGAGTATGAACCTGATATTTGGCATTTCTACGACAGTATTGCGGGAACACCGGGTATCATTCGCTTTGGACAAAATAGCATTAGCTGGATATGGATCAGCAGAGATTTGGCCGTGGCAGCTCGAAAAATTTCCCGAACCTATCCATGATCTCCGGGCTCTGCTTGAGAAGTTAGAGCTGGCACTATCTCTCCACGCGTTCACGGGCGAGCTTAATCCGCTTGCTCTGGATGCATATGAATCCCGCCAAGCCCGTCGCAGGATTGCAGCTGCGTTCCAGCTTGCGGCAGAATTAGGCGCAATTCTGGTCGTCGTTCACCCTGGACATCGGGATGGGGAGGCTGATCCTGCAGAACATGCCTGGGAGCGATTGACGGACTGGGTTCATGAGTTGGATGGAATAGCAGGACTGTACGACCTCGGTGTTGGTATCGAGCTGATGGAGCGCAAACCTCTCGAGTTTTTTATGCTCCCAGCAGATGCCAAACGTCTCATTTCGAACGAATACCAGAATATTGGGGTCACGGTAGATTTAGCACATTTAAATACTCATGGCAACCCGCTCAAACAGCTCGAGCAGATCCAAACGGATTGGATTTCCCACGTGCACTTGAGCGACAATGCCCCACAGAGAATACATCTTCCTTTAGGAACTGGACAGATGGACATTGGCGAACTTCTGCATGCACTGGCAGATAGATATAATGGCCTTATTAGCATTGAAGGCTCGGTGCCTGAAATGGGCTTGAGTATATTGGAACAGAACTACAGCTACCTGGAAAAGCTCGGTTATGTACGCCGGAAATAACCACACCATTGGAGATAAAGCATCACATCAAGTGGATGTTCAACACTTGTTGCCTGAGGGGCCATTCTTGTGTAAGGTATTACTGTTTGGATCAGCATATACATATCATGTAAAAGTGGAGGGGAGTTAAGGTGATGAAAATTGAACGGATCGAATTGTATCATGTTGCGATTCCATTAAAGCGACCGTTCCACCCTGCGTGGATCCCAGGCTACCCACAAACATTAAACCGCTTTACCCTCGCATGCTTTACAACGGATGATGGCGTACAAGGTTTTGCGGCAGGTGTTGCATTTGAGCGCGAGCGAGAGGGACTCGGTTCCCTGCTGGGTCCGTACCTGATTGGTTTGAATCCGGTAGATATTCAAACCGCGCGCCAGCGGATTCGTGAGGCCAGCTACTTAGGGTGGCGCAACTATTGGTTGGAAGCAGCTTTCTGGGACATCAAAGGCAAAGTCGAAGGAAAACCGGTCTGGGCTCTACTGGGTGGTGAGCCAGGAGGCCGAGTGCCAGTGTACGCTTCAACCGGCGAAGTGCATCCACCAGAGCAAAGAGCAACTGAAGTTCTCAAGCTGCGGGAGATGGGATTTAAGGCTGTTAAACTGCGCGTGCACAGCTTTTCATTGGAGGAAGATATCGCCCAAGTTGAAGCAGTTCGGGAAGCGGTAGGTGACAGCATGCAGATCGGTGTAGATGCCAATCAGGGTTGGCGAGTAGCCCTGATTGATGACGCCCCGTGCTGGGATTTTGCGCGGGCGGTCGAGTTCGCCCGTGCGTGCGCTGAACTCGATGTCGCTTGGATAGAAGAGCCGCTGGATATGTATGCTTATGATGAGCTTGCTGAACTGCGTAAACAATCTACAGTACCGATTGCAGGCGGCGAGCTCAACGCTGGCTGGCACGAATTCAAAGTAATGTTAGAGAAAGGCAGTTATGATGTCTACCAGCCTGATGCGACGATGGGCGGGGGGATTAGTGAAGCAAAACAGGTCTTAGACGCCTGCGTTAAGCAAGGGTTGGGATTCACTCCGCACACTTGGACGAATGGGCTTGGACTGCTTATCAACCTGCACCTGCTTGCGAGTGCGGGACGTGATGAGCCCATCGAATTTCCATATGAGCCCCCTGGATGGACACCAGAAGTGCGTGATGGTCTACTTACAGAGCCCATACAAGTTGATGCTAACGGGACGATCGGTGTGCCGGATCAACCAGGACTAGGTATAGATATCGATGCCAATAAGCTTGCGCGGTACGGTGATAAATACTTCGAGATCACATCGCGCGGGTTGGCAGTAAAAACCATAAAAGACAAAGGCTTAATCACGGCTCTACGGCTCTCGAGGAGAAAACGACGGTAGGCGATCATAAAATCAGTGCAGGTCAGCTCATCCAGGTTGTTCATGCTGTTTTCGATCTTTGATCGGATGACTCGTTGAAGTTATCGTTGACCAAATAGCAGCAGCATTCGAATAAATAATCTTGACCATACTGATACATATACCTGCAGTTTTCGTTAGCTAGTAATATTACAATAGGAGTGGATATGGAAAACTACCAATATCTTAGCCCTGAATGGGCGCAGGAAGCCTATCGAAGGTTGAGCACCTTTCTGACTGCCGATGATATGAAGCACACTACTTCTTCAATGGTCACACTTTACAAGAACTGCCCGGATGGTGTCGACCGGGCGGTGTACTATAAATATGTCGACGGTCTGATCAAGGAACTATCCGTCATTGAGGACGATCCACCCCAGGTGGAATTCACCATCAGTGGAGATTACGAGACATTTGCCAAAATCTCGAAAGCCGAATTAGGGGCACGATCAGCTCTCATGGGTGGCAAACTGCGGTTGAAAGGCAGCATGGTTAAAGCGCTCAGCTTAGCCGTAGTTGTAGACCGTTTAAATGCAGTCTTGGCAACAATTCCAACTGATTACTGAGCGAGCCGATTATGAACAAAACGGATAAAAATACTGCTACCCCATTCTTCATTGATTTCCCGGGAAGGGTACAGGCTGTGCAAGCTGAAATGGTCAAGGGAGGCATTGATATCTACTTGGGAACCCGGCTGAGGACCGTATCATGGATCACGGATGCATTCTGTCCATGGCGATCTTATGTGGTTGTGCCCCAGGTTGGCTTGCCAACAGTATACACATTTGTTATCGATGCATCGCGGGTCGCAGATGATTCATGGCTGAACAGCGAGCATATCCTTGGGTATGCACCAATGGGGGGGCAAGATCAGATTACTCTGGTGTCTGATCTTATCACTGACTTGCTACCCAATGGAAAGGGTGTAGTTGGCATTGAGAGCGGGCTTTCTAATTATCTACCGGAGGGCAACCTGACCCTTTTTGAATACGAGCAGTTAAAAGATGCTTTACCAGATGCCCAGCTGGTGAATGCGCATGATATCATCGATCGTTTGTCATTGATCAAAGACCCAGGTACAGTGAATCGCTTCCGTGAAGCCTCACGGCTGGTTGATATTGGACACCATGCAGTCTACGAGGCCATCAAAGATGGCGGATATCTCGGGATAACTGAAACAGAGTTGGCAGGAATTGCCAGCCAAGCAATGCGTAAAGCGGGCAGCGAGTTTGATTGGACTTTTACCGGTGGAAACGAGATCGCTTCTGGCTACCGGACCGGATTGGCGGGTGGCGCCTGTACGCCAGCTTCACGAAAAGAGCTACGAGCTGGCGAAGCTTTAATGGTTGATCTACACGCAATGTTCAAATTAGGTTTGGGTGACCATTCCCACAATTATCTTTTGGGACCAGCAAGCCCTCGCCAGCGCTGGCACGCGGAAAACTTCGTTGCACTGGTTAAACACTGCCTGGCAGCCTATCGCCCAGGAATTTCTCCTGGAGCACTAGCAGATGAGATGCAAGAGTTTTGTGAGGATGGTGGCTTTGCTGAATTTGTCGTACCCGGTTTTGAACACGGCATTGGTTTGATGGGTGATGAGTGGCGGATAGGGACTAACGAAGGTCCTTTCCCTTACTGGACGAACCCAGAACATACCTACGAGGCGGGTGAGCTGATTATCTGTGCAATCCAATATGCCTGCCCGGAGGATGATACCGGTTTCCGTTATGAAAATCCACTCCTGATCACCGCTGAAGGATATGAAGTGCTATCAAAATACCCGCTGGCTGTAGAAGAAATTTAAACCATGTGTAAGTGAGGATCAATGTCGATATCGTCGGTTGCGGAACGAAAGACGATCTGTATTTTTTGAGC
>JBFENN010000229.1:0-5517 GCA_041551115.1 Anaerolineales bacterium | reverse complement strand
TGCTGCCAGTTGAAGTCACTTCAATCAAACCACCATGATTCCGTACAATCCAGTACGCAATTGATAATCCCAAGCCATATCCTTTACCGTCTTTCTGCCGTGTCCGAGATTTCTCGCCGCGGTAAAATCTCTCAAAGATATGCGGAAGATCTTCTTTTGGTATGCCCGGACCGCTGTCACGAACTGTTAAGCACCCGCTTTCGCCATCCTTCCCCAAACTAACGATGACTTCGCCTCCCGGCGGTGTGTACTTAATTGCATTGCTGATTAAATTAACCATCACCTGTTTCAATCGATCCACATCCCCACACACTAAGACCTGATCAATATCACCGATATGCAGATCTATGCGGTCAGCTGCCAAGATTCGCATCTGCTGGAATACTTCGAATAAAATCGAATCTAATTCGACGAGGCGTAAGTCCAGTGGCAGTTTACCAGATTCAGCTTGGGCTAAAAGCAGCAAGTCGCCTACCATGCGTGTTAGACGATCCACCTCATCCTGGATGCTATCCATCGACTCAACATCCAAGCAATCCATGCGGCGCATCAAGTCCACGTTACCGCGGATAACCGTAAGAGGCGTACGCAATTCGTGCCCAACATCCGCTAAGAAACGCCGTTGGCTATCAAACAAATTTTCCAAACGGCTCAACGTCTGATTGAAAGCAGTGATAAGTTGGCCCACCTCATCGTCAGGAGGACCTTTATAGGGGATACGGCGGGATAAATCATCTGCTCGAGTGATTTGTAAAGCAACTTTCGTAACATCATCTAGGGGTGCCAACGCCTGGCGAGTGCTGAACCAACCCGCTACTCCAGCGATGGTCATAGAAACGATTACACCAGCAAAGAGTACAATTAACAAAACTTGCTGGGTTGTATCGACAACTGTCAAGCTTGTACCCACTTGGATAACACCAACCTTGCGATCTGCCTCTCCAATTACCAGCGGGACCGTTAATACCTGCAGGTGCAGTGATGATTCTCCTGCCTGAAGATTGACATCGCGTGAATCCGGTTTGGTTGTGTTCAATCCAACTGGATCCAAGGGGACTGCAAGCTGGGGCACATTGGTGTAACGCAACACGCGGTCCCGCCCCCATATTTGGACCAAGATGCCTGGTGGTAGATCTAATGAACGCTGAATCCCCAACTCACCAGTTGGATCAACAAAAACCTCTGGCCAAATATTATCAACTGTCCTGAGCAACAGAGCATCAACTTGGGTAGTCAGACTGTAGCTTACTGTAGTGTAAACTGCCACCCCAAATAACAATAGTATTCCCCCGACTATAGTTGTATATAGAACCGCTAAACGGGCGCGTAAGGACATCAGCCAGGTTCCAAATTAATTGGGGAGAGATCTTTAAGAATGATTGAATAACCTAAAAGAGAGCGTGCTATCAGTTGGTCTCTCGTAAAACATACCCCATGCCACGCACAGTATGCAACAAGCGAGGTTCATCCTCAGCTTCGAGTTTCTGCCGCAGATAGCGGATATAAACCTCGATGATGTTGCTTTCGCCGCCGAAATCGTATCCCCAGACACGATCAAAGATCACATCCCGGGTAAGTACCTGGCGCGGATGGCGCAGGAAAAGCTCTAGGAGCTCGTATTCTTTAGCAGTAAGGGAGATCACCCGATCGCCCCTTGAAGCTTGGCGGGTGCCTGTGTCCAAAGATAGGTCGGCAAAACGCAACACTTGCGGGCGCGCAGGTTGAGCTCGTCGGAGAAGAGCCCTTATTCGTGCCAGCAGCTCATCCAAGTTAAAGGGTTTGACCATGTAATCATCAGCCCCCATGTCTAGCCCCTGGATACGGTCATTAACGGTATCCTTTGCAGTTAGGATTAAAATAGGAACTGGACCACCTGCACGCAACCGGCGGCAAACTTCCAAACCATCGATACCTGGCAGCATCAAGTCCAATACCACCAGGTCTGGAGGGTTATCACGCGCCAAAATCAGACCGGTTTGTCCATCGGGAGCTGCATCAACAGTATATCCCTCATACGCCAAACCGCGGCGCAGGAATTTTAGTATCGCTTCATCATCTTCGATTATCAATACACGTGCGCTCATGAAATCCTCCTGAAACCAAAATATACCATAAGCTGCCCAATTTTTGGGTACAGCAAGTTTTATTTTGGCTAGATAATCAAAAGACCTTCTTTCGAAATTTCGGCTGTCAGAAACCGACTGCTATTGAAACAATATATCACAAAATTAATGCTTGTTACGTAACGCTTGCCGTAAGTTAAATATATTTTCCGCTATACTGCCCTTAGAATTGAAAATTCCTGTACCAACCACCAAGACTGTTGCTCCAGCAGCGACAACTTCAGGTGCATTCTTTATTTTTATTCCTCCATCAACTTCGATATCTACATGATCCAAACCCTTTTCGATCAACATTTTTTTTAATCGGGAAATTTTGTCCAAAGTGGCATGAATAAAACCCTGTCCACCAAAGCCAGGATTCACTGACATGACCAGGACTTGATCGACATATCCTAAAACTTCATCAATTTGCAACAGAGAAGTTCCCGGATTCATAGTAACACTTGGTTTTGCTCCCAACTCCCGTATGTTCTGAAGTGTTTGATGGAGATGATTACAAGTTTCGACGTGTACTGTGATGATATCTGCACCGGCACTGATAAATGGTGGAATCAAGCGCTCGGGATTTTCAACCATCAGATGTACATCAAGGGGAGTTTTCCCCTGCACGGCAAATGGCTTGATCGCCTTAACTACCTGGGGTCCGATGGTCAAATTAGGTACAAAATGCCCATCCATAACATCCACATGGATGTAATCCACACCAGCGCTAATTGCATCCTGGACCTGTTTCCCAAGCCGCGAGAAATCTGAAGCTAAAATAGATGCGGCAATTTTAATGTTCATTCTTCACGCTCCAGTATACGTACTCCTGACTTCCCAGCCACAATCACTTTTGAAGCTAAATCCAAGAACAAACCGTGCTCAACTATTCCCGGTTGGTCAGCTAGGACCCGGGCAAGTCGATGAGGTTCGGCAATACCGTTATCAAAGTAACATCCGACCAGATAATTTCCATTATCCGTGACGACCGGTGACCCATTCTCTTCACAAAACTGTTCTGTGTGACATCCTAAAGTTGATAGCCAAACCATATGAGCATGGGCTTCGAATTTAATTATCTCAACGGGCAGAGGCACTTTTTCTCCCAAGCGCGATACCAGCTTGCTTTCATCAACGACGATGATCAAGCTTCGGGAACGAATTTCAACCACTTTTTCACGTAACAAGGCCTTTCCGAGACCTTTGATTAAGTTCAGTTTAGGGTCAACTTCATCAGCCCCATCAACTGCCAGATCTAGGACCGGATTTTCACTGAGGGATGTAACTGGTATGCCCCACGCTCGTGCCTGCTTGGCCGTTGCCTTAGATGTTGGTACTGTCTGAATACCTTTCAAAGAGCCGGTTTGGTATCGCTCACCAAGTAAATCGATGAAATATTCAGTTGTCGATCCGCTACCCAACCCCAGGATCATGTCTGGTTGCACATAATCAAGGGCAAATTGTGCAGCCTGCAATTTTAAATTCATTATCTCGCCACCCATTTCATCTTCAAGATCTTAACCGTAAACCATCAATTGAGCGCTGGGATAAACTATTAATTGGCTCACCCACAAAATCAAATCATCTAATATTCTGCACAAGATGAGCCTGGACCGGGGAGACAGTCTATCAAAGAGCTAATCAATACTTCATCTGACTCAAAAGTCACACAGCTGGGATCATTGGCTATGATAACGTATCAACAACCTTCCACTAGTACTGACTGCAGAATCCTGATCTGCTTGTTGGAGTACCTGGAAAATGCGTTTTAGCAGATACCGGAATCACCACAACATGGGGAAGGGTCACCCCATAAAACATATCCTATGCTCCTCAAGCAATCACTTTGTACTGGAAAATGAATTGCTGTAATCGCTTTTCTGAAGATGCTTTCCCGCTCACATTGTACTAGATATGAGTACAAACTGTACCCTTACATCATTTACGATTCTAGCGCATCATAGAAAATCTCGCAGGAGAATTCAATAACAAGCTAAACTGTGTTAATGAAACATGCAGATCTCCCACGTCAGGATCAGCTATGATCCATTTGGCCAGGAGATCTGCACAAAAAAATATGGATCAATGGTACTAAACGCTAGGCCAAAGCGACTAC
Organism: Anaerolineales bacterium; assembly: GCA_041551115.1. Classification (GTDB taxonomy): domain Bacteria; phylum Chloroflexota; class Anaerolineae; order Anaerolineales; family UBA4823; genus DAOVXM01. The sequence goes on along the minus strand of JBFENN010000229.1, from coordinate 1,296 downwards.
TGCACCGGCTGCCTCAAGTTTTGCTTTTGCGTCCTCTGCAGCATCCTTGCCCACACCTTCCAGCACCTTGGAATCAGGAGTCTCAGCCAATTCTTTGGCTTCCTTCAAACCCAGGCTGGTAAATTGGCGAATAGCCTTGATCACTTCGATCTTCTTCGGACCAGTTTCTTTGATGACGACATCAAACTCGGTTTTCTCTTCCGCAGCTTCCGCCGCAGCAGCAGGTGCTGCAGCTGCAACAGCGACTGGTGCGGCTGCCGATACACCCCAAGCCTCTTCCAGTTTACCAACTAACGCAGAAGCCTCCAAAACGGAAAGCTTACCAAGCTGTTCAACAAGTTTATCTAAATCTGCCATTATGTTTCTCCTTATGATAAATCACATATATATTCTGATCGGTTGGTGAATTACGATTACAAATTACCAGATCACACTTCATATTAGCCAGCTTCGGCAACTGCACCTTTTTCAGCATATGCATTCAATACAGCAGCAATTTGGCGGCTTGGTTCGGACAAAACACGAGCCAGCTGATTTGCGGGTGCCATAATCGTACCTAAGAGCGTGCTACGCATAACTGGTAGCGGCGGAAGATCTGCCAGTGCTTGAACTTCTGCTGGGCTAATACTTTGCTGTTCGAGGTATCCACACTTCACTTTTAAGAATTCCTTGTCCTTTGCGAAATCAGTCATCGCTTTTGCAAGACCAGGCGCGTCCTCGAAGGCAAATCCAATCGCAGTCGTTTCAACAAACATCTTCGCTGCATATTTCAAACCTGCTGCATCGAATGCTCGTTTTCCCAAAGTATTCTTAACGATGTGAAATTCACCTCCCGCTTCGCGCACTTTTCTCCGCAGTTGGTCAAGGTCATTCACGGAAAGTCCGATATATTCGGCAACAATCATGGCTTTGCTTTCCGCTATCCATTCCCCGTATTGTGCTACGATTTCATTTTTGCGTTTTTTAGAAATTGCCAAGGTTTACCACCTCCTTTCAAGTAAAAAGTCTTTGCCTCTCCACAATTTCGGCAAAGACTTCCTTGATCAAATGACTGTACCCAGATTGGGCATAAAATTCGATCTAGAGAATATCTCCACCTCGGCAGGAAATTAAGCACTATATCTCAATGCACCTGCTGTCTATGGCGAAGCGGTTGATTATAAGCGAATTATATATCTATCTCAATCGCTGGTCTCCATTGCTTGGGCCTGGATTGGGTCAATCTTGATACCTGGTCCCATCGTGGTAGTAACAGTTACACGCCGGATATAGGTCCCTTTTGCTGCTGGAGGACGA
>JBFENN010000228.1:0-5535 GCA_041551115.1 Anaerolineales bacterium | reverse complement strand
GACTCCCGGTCACAATCTGGATGTCTGGTTGCATCCATCTTTCCAAGCATTGCTGCTCAACGCTTTGCGCTGGTGCGGCAAGTTGCTCTAATTCAAAGTGGAGTTCATGATGAAGCGTACCGTTTTTGTTACTGGTGGGGATCGCGGCCTGGGATTTGCATTGTGCGCCGGGCTGCTGGAACAGGGCTGGCAGGTCTACGCTGGGCAGTACATGCCCGCATGGCCTGCCCTATCTACCTTGGCAGACCAATACCCCCGGACATTACACATCATTCCCCTGGATGTCAGTTCGGTAGAGTCTGCCCGTTGCGCCGCACAGATCGTAGCAGTGAGTACGGATCATGTGGATGTATTGATCAACAACGCGGGTGTCCTCTCACCGATGTCCGAACGTTCGATCCGTGAACCGCAGGATTATCCTGAGATGCATCGCCAATACGATGTCAACGCGTTGGGCCCTTTGCGTGTAGTGGAGGCTTTTCTACCATTGACAGACCGCGGTCGCTTCAAACGGCTGTGTTTTGTATCTTCTGAAGCCGGCAGTATTACCCGGTCGGAGCGCAAGTCTTGGTTCGGATATTGTATGTCGAAAGCGGCTTTGAACATGGCGGTTAGGAATCTGTTCAATGATTTGCAGCCCGAGGGATATACCTTTCGCGTGTATCACCCTGGCTGGATCCGTTCGTATATTGAGGGGCAGAAAAACATGGCAGCCACATTGGAGCCGGAGGAAGCCGCTGCCAAGGCTATCCCCATTTTTCTGGGCCAGATGGAGGATGAACAGCGTTTAGCCATGGTGGATTACGAGGGAAATGAGTGGCCCTGGTGAAGATCCGTAGCATGCAGTCAGTTGGCATAAAATTATACTGCGGAGCACCCGTAGAAATGGATGACCACACCCAACACCAATTACAAAACGCTTGGCTGCCCGAGTTGGTTCGTGCTGCAAAAAGCTGCAATGAGTCCGTAAAAACAGTGTCAGGACCAGAAAGATCAAGCCGCTGGAAAATCAATAAGGAACCCTGTTGTATGCGTAAGTGAGGAGTAAATCAATGGATGCGTTAGAAGCAATTAGGAGGCGAAGAACTGTCCGCGAATTTACTGGCGACGGGATTCCCCGGGATGTTCTCGAGAAAATCGCGGACGCCGGTCGGCTTGCGGCCTCCGGGGGCAACATTCAGCCTTGGGAATTTATCATTGTTACAGATAGAGAAATGATCACACGCTTCAGTATGGATGTCCAATGGGTTGAAAAATCGGGCGCAGTCATTGCTGTTGTGATGGATCCTTCATCGAGGTGGTGGCTGGAAGATGCTGCTGCCGCTGTCGAGAATATGTTGATAGCCAGTACCGCCCTTGGATATGGCTCCTGTTGGTTTGAGGGCTGCACCCAGCCGCGTGAAGCAGAGTTCAAAACAATCTTAGGTGTACCGCAGGATAAAAAACTATTTACATTGGTTCCTATCGGTGTACCAGTTGTCTGGCCAACAAAAGAGAAGAAACCCTTGAAAGAAGTGATGCGCTGGGAGACATATTGATGGATGATAGCAAACCGGGATGGGAATGGAAATGTCGGCTAATAATGCCTATAGTGGATAGTGCGGATCCTTTCGTTTTACAAGCTATGTTTTTGGCCGTAGAATGATTAATATCAAGTGCATAATCTACCCACACTGCCGACCACCATTACCGCAAACTGCTAGACCGCTTCCATAAGCAAAATCAAGAGATCGTGGGATCCTGCTAAGAACGAAAGGAGTAGGAAATGGATAACGATAAGGTTATGACCAGCAATCGGGCAACACGAAACTATGCCTCAACGCTCGGTATTCTCGTAGGCTTGGCAGGGGTCGAACATGGCATCCTAGAAGTCCTGCAAGGGAATGTCAGACCGGACGGCATCATGGTTGATGCGATTGGTCCAGATCAGAGGTTATGGGAATTAGCTACCGAAACTGTCTTGACAATCATCCCGAGTATGCTTTTCTCAGGTATCCTATCGATCATTCTTGGGATTTTGGTCACAATTTGGGCATTTGCTTATATTGATAAGAAGGTTGGCTCCGTTGTCTTCCTATTCCTTTCCGTCGCATTATTCCTTGTTGGTGGCGGCTTTGCACCGATATTCCTTACAATACTGGCTTTTATTGCGGCAACGCGCATCCATAAGCCGTTACGGTTCTGGCGGTTGCACGCTCCTGCAGCCCTCCGAAATCTTTTCGCTATATTTTGGCCTTGGGCTCTTGTGATCTCCGTTGTCTCGTTTGTAATCGCGGTCGAAATTGCAATCTTTGGTGAGCCGCTTGTAGGGTTCGTTGGCTCCGAAACCGCCTATGCAATTCAGTTTTTCTTGGGACTTGCCATGCTTATTCTGGCTATTTTGGCTCTACCTGCCGCAAACGCGCACGATGCCAAACGCCTTGTGGATCAGGCTCCATAGCATGTGCTATCCAGCTGATCGACCCTCAAGCGATACTCATATTGTCAGCAAATTTAGCGATTGCGCATAACCGTGCGCTGTTTCAAAGGATCAATGATGAGATGAGATTGATGGAGAGTATATGAAGACAACAACGCTTAACGATCAACCTGATGCGAAATCACCGGCGGGTGCCGATATCCGTTTCATCATGGATGGCGAAACGGGCAACATGATCCATAGTACGGTCCCTCCGCATCAAGTGAATCGAGCAACCGTTCACGCAACCGTCAGCGAATTCTGGTACGTGTTAGAAGGACATGGTGAGATCTGGAGAGATGATGGCGTCGAGAGCTGTGTTAATCCTCTTGTTCCGGGCACCTCCATCGACATTCCAGCCGGAACAGCATTTCAGTACCGAAACGTATCTGACGTAGATCTGAAGTTCATTTGCATCGCCATGCCGCCGTGGCCGGGGGATTCCGAGGCTTCTTATATCGATGGGATATGGCAGCCAACGGTTTGATGTTGTCCGGTGTTCGTCGTCGTGGATGGATGAAAATTCGTTGTATGAGGGTGTATCGTCAAGCGATCCAATGTGTTAAATCCCTGCAAGAAATTCGGACTGATGTAATACTAGCAAACAATTATGTTTGCACAATACCGATCACAAATAATGATACAATCATTAAAGAAATCCGAATATCTCATCACGGGGGCTACGGTCTGAGAGAAACGACATTTGTGTCCGCTTCAACAAGGAGAGCACAATGTATCGAAAAAGCTTATTACAGATATGGATTAGCCTACTCGTCATTGTGTTGATCCTGACAGCGTGTGTCTCAGCCGAACCAGAGGAAACACAGATCCCGCCAACGGAGCCACTCTCACCACCAACAGCGACGGTTGTGCAGCCAACAGAAGCTGCGCCGCCAGAAGATTCAGCAACCCAAACTGTCCCACCGACCGTGGAGCCACCGGCAGAGGAAGAAGTAGCGCCGGCCTATCCAAAGTATGACATTGGGGAAGGAATTCTCGATTTCGCTGTTGCCGATCTTAATGGGGATGCTCTCCCTGACATAGCCGTGCCTGACAATATCAACGGATTAACAACCATCTTGATGAACGATGGCCAAGGCGCATTCCAAGAAACCGCCATATACGATACAGGCGAATCTAGCACCGGGGTAACGGCTGCCGACCTCAACGGTGACTCATACATAGATTTGGCGATATCACAACAAGTTCCTGAAACCATCAGTATCTTGATAAATGAAGGCGCGGGTACATTCCAGACCCCTGTGTTTTACGCAGGTACGAATACCAAGCATGTTCAGTCAGGAGATATGAATGGCGACTCTTTTATTGATCTTGTTGTCGTCAAAGCACCCGATCTAGTCGGCTTGTTGTTCAACAACGGCAATGGCACCTTCGGTGATATCGTAACTTATTTCGTCGGACCAGGGACCGGATATGGCTTTGCATACCCCGTCGATGTGGACGGCGACGACGATCTGGATGTGGCCGTGCGGCATTTTCCCGATGCCTTGGTTAGCATTCTGATGAACCAAGGTGATGGAACTCTGGGTGAGCCCAGCGAATATGAAGTTTGTTTCAGTCCCAGGTTGTCGACCTTTGTCCATCCGTGGTTGACTTCAGGCGATTTGAATCAAGACGACGCTCCGGACCTGCTTGCTCCCTGTGATAGCGGCATCGTGAGTATCCTGCTTAATCACGGCGATGGTAGCTTCCAGGAAGCCATCCATCTCGAAACCGGTGGAAGGACGAAGGATGTACAGCTCACCGAATTGAATGGCGACGACCTGCCTGATTTATTGGTCGCCCCTACCGGCACTGGTCTTATGAGTAGTTACGCCAACCTCGGGGACGGCACTTTCCAACCCCTCAAGGATTATCCTTATACGGATTATGGCATCTACGAGATAGAAAAGCTATCTATCATCGATGTGGAAGGCGATGGGCTGCTTGATGTAATCGCTCTAAATGGGGGATCTACTGTGTATGTCTTTCCGATTGAAGGCGATGGCTAGGGATGTAATGCTGTTCAGGGATTGAGCCCCCCGATAGGAAATCGCACTCCGAACCCTGAAGAGATTAGGCATTTCAGGCCACCAAAAGGAGTCGTTTGTTCGTCCCACCTTGCAAACAGGTCACTTTGGTCTATGCTATCGTCTTTCCATCTTGGATAGAGGCAAACACACCTCGTCTTGCAGCAGACTTGCTCATGGTCGCTCCGCTCTCAAACTAAATCCTACTTAGCATAGCCCCGATTCTGAATTATTGAAGACAATCTGATGCCATATTTCTCATATAAACAACTACCATGCCACCACAAAAACTCTCATACTGACATCCTACCGCAGGCACTTCTCATGGGGATTACCGCTGAATTCAGTTATTTGTGTAGAGTATGGCTGAGAAGACTAACAATAGATTATGATGACAGGAAGCATTCATGAATCAGACTTTGAAATTTCCATACATTTTCGGATATGCTGTGATCATCATCTCAGGAGGACAAGATGCTGGTAGAAAAAATGGCTGATTCGCTCTACAAGTTCACCCTATCGCTCAATGAGTTCACCGTAAGTTTGGGGGTTTGCATAGGGGAGGATGGCATCTTGCTGGTTGACACGGGCTGGGCTCAGACTGCTGAAGAAGTAGACAAAAGCATTAGAGAACTGGACGATGGCATCGTGAAATTGATCGTCATCACCCATCACCATGGTGATCACATTGGCGGAAGGGTAGTTCTCGGCAGCGGAGCGATCCTGATAGCTCACCAGAAGGCAAGCGCCGAACTGGCTGGGAAATTCTATGGCCTTGATGCACTTCCGGGTCAAGAGTTGCCTGCCATCACGATAGATAGCGAACTCGCACTACGCTTTAATGGGCAAGACATCCAGGTCATTCCCGCTCCTGGGCATACCAACAGTGATTTAGTGGTCTATTTTAGCAATTTGGGCGTTGCCTTCCTCGGCGATCTCGTCCTCTTGGATACATTCCCTCCGCTGGACCTGTCACGGGGTGGAAACGCCGAACAATACATCGCAAGCATTGGAAACCTGATTGCGCTGTTCCCGGACGATGTCAAG
>JBFENN010000227.1:0-5552 GCA_041551115.1 Anaerolineales bacterium | reverse complement strand
CTGCCTTGCAACCACCTGTCCTAGTGCACCCGTGGCACCAGTAATTAGGACTACTCGATCTTGATATGACATAAACAGCCTCCTGAAATATCAGCTACGACACTGATCTAGAATCACCAGACAGTGTGGCAGCTATCTTCTGCTGATTATTATTCTTGATTTGAATACATGAGTGCAATTTGAGCTGGTGTCATGCCCTCTATCAAGGGTAAATCACCTTGTTCCTGCAGGTGCTCTTTTCCGGCAAAATCGATCATATGCCCAGATTTATCTGCCTTCGTTTCGAGATAGAAACGATTAAAGTCATTCGGTGGGATCACATGCGGAATCCGACCATTGACTTTAACTCCATGGGTGGTTAGGTTCTCAATCTTGCGTGGGTTATTGGTCATAAGCTGAATTGATTTAACCTGGAGCGAATCAAGCATGTGTGCGGCAGCACTATAATCGCGCTCATCATCTCTGAAGCCTAGGGCTAAATTAGCTTGAACCGTATCATATCCATGGTCTTGTAAACCATACGCTCGGATCTTATTCACCAAACCAATCCCTCGCCCTTCCTGGCGCATATAGAGGACGATCCCTTTGTCCATCTCACCAATGTTCCGCAAAGCCGCTTCTAGCTGGTCACGGCAATCACAACGCAGCGACCCCAACGCGTCCCCGGTTAGACATTCCGAATGGACGCGTACCGGGACATCTTCTTGATCACAGATATCCCCATGAACGATAGCGGCGTGCTCCTTGTCATCAATGTTGTTCCAGAATGTAACGATGTGGAAATCTCCAAACCGAGAGGGAAGGTTTGCTATAGCAGCTATGCGCATACAAACATGGTTAGGGCCGTACCCTTCGCATTTATGTTCACTGCTCTCCTCTAATAACTCCTTGATTTTCATATGAGTTAATGCCATTTTTGCCTCCTAAATTTTGCCAACTACGGATTCTACCATTATCCCCATTTATTTAGTATATATTTATCTTAAATATGTCATTAGATAATCAGTTTCATCACCACACAGCGGGATCGTGGAATCTGGTAATTCTGATAAAATTATTATCTCTGTCATGCGTAACACGACCGAGAGTTTACATGCCGATAAAGCCGAGTCATGGATTCCAACGGAGGGACGCAATGGCAATTTACCTGCTAGACGATAGCCTAAAAGTTGAGATCCACTACGATCATGAGGATTGCGGTTTTGATGACAATATCTGTGTGAGAATCTCAGAGGACTGCCCCCGCGATGAGAAACTTTTTGTATCAGACGAAACAAATATGTTTATCACCATCCAACAGGCGATTGCTCTTGGCAAAGCGCTGGAAGCAGCAGCAATACAAAGTCGTTTAGACGACAGTGGTAAATAAGCTATTGGTAATGATTCAGGGGATAATCAGCTATTATTTGGTTTCTTTTATTCAGCATAAGATAATCCAGAATGCCAGCGACTGAACTGTCCTCAAGGTTTACCGAGTCAATATTATCTGCGCTGCAGTACCAGGGTAGTTCGAATGACTGCGGACCATATATCACCACAACTTTGCTCAATGCGATCCAAAACCTAGAAATCGATCCAGCCGAATTAGCACATCAGTTGAACAGCCCAAGCCGGCAGGGTTGGAAGTTGGTTATCCGGCGGATTCCCAACTGGGCAACCTTTCCCTGGGGTATCACGGATGTCCTAAAGGCATACGGAATGGCGGCTGAATGGCACGTTTGTAGTACAAGTACTGACCTAACTCAGACACTACGCGAAGATCGCTTATGTCTGGTGATCAGCGGTACTTGGCGGCCACTGCGTTCCCATGTGATGTTGTTAGTTGGTTGGCACTATAAAAAAGGCTGGGGGTTCGCCAACACCCAAATGCAAAATCGTGAGATTGATTGGGTTAATGAAAAGAAATTCCAAAAACGATGGGGAGCGATGGGGCGCATTAGAATCGAAGTCAAGGATCTTACCAGGAGGGTATGATGAATTTCGAATTAACAAATGAACAGCAAATGTGGCGAAAAGCGGTGCACACATTTGTCGCACAGGAAGTAAAACCAAAAGCGCATGAAGTGGATGAAGAAGCAGCTTTTAACTGGGAGGCAACCCGTAAAATGGGTCCAATGGGCTTGCTTGGTTTATATGTCCCAGAAATGTATGGCGGAAGCGGAGTAGACGCGATTAGCGCAGCTATTGCGATCGAAGAACTTGGTTGGGGTTGTGGCAGCACAGCACTCGCAATCGCAGCCCACAATGGATTGGGGTGCGCCCCAATCGCAATGTTCGGCAGCGAGGAGCTCAAACAGCGCTTCCTCCCTCCCGCAGCTACCGGTGAAGGAAAACTTGCTGCGCTGGCACTAACTGAACATGATGCGGGTTCTGATCTCAAGGACGGAGTGAGTATCCAGGCTGTTTTGGATGGAGATCACTGGATTATTACTGGAAGTAAGATGTGGTGTACAAACGCTAGTATCGCGGATTTCATTATCACCCTTGTTCGTACGGACCCGCAACGCAGCTCAAAATCACTTAGTATGATTATTGTTCCGACAAGAACGACTGGTTTAACGATTGCTCCAGCAGAAAAAAAGATGGGATTGAAAGGTTCCCCTACTCACGCAGTCACCTACGACCAAGTTAAGGTTCCAGCGGGATACCTTGTGGGAAAAATTGGACACGGTCTGCAGCAATCCTTGAAAGTCCTTGATGGTGGAAGGATAAGTATCGGTGCATTAGCTGTGGGATTAGCCCAGGCTGCATTCGAAGAAGGTGTTCGTTATGCACAAGACCGGCATACCTTCGGGAAACCAATCGCTTCTCACCAAGCAATTCAGTGGATGCTGGCGGATGCTAACACTGAGATCGAAGCCGCCCGCTGGATGGTATACCGGGCTGCATGGTTAAAAGGACAAGGGAAACCCTTCGGGAAGGAAGCCGCGATGGCAAAACTATTTGCGACCGAGATGGCGGAGCGTGTAAGTCGGAATGCAATCCAAATTCACGGTGGATATGGTTACAGCAGCGAATATCCTGTCGAGCGGATCTATCGCGATGCAAGGTTGATGACGATTGGTGAAGGTACCAGTGAAATCCAACGGATGGTGATTGCCAGACATATCCTGCAAGGTAGTTGATCCTAATGATTACTAAAAGAACCTCCGCTTGGTGAAGCTCACCGTGCGGAGGTTCTTGGATTTATATTTCCTGCTGCTTTGATCATTTTGGTTCAGCAGCAATTGCAGTCGCCTGGTTTAAAAACTGCCAATCATCGGGAGGCCAATATACAACCTCAGCTTTGCCGATCACATTCGCAAGGGGAACTGTTCCCCAGCTGTGAGAATCTGAAGAGGAGTTCCGGTTGTCTCCTAAGACAAAAAGCGCATCCTCTGGTACAGTCCATGTGCCATGGTACCCAGGAGAGGCACTGATGTACGGTTCATTGAGAGGATCATCATTGATGTACACATCCCCGTTCATAACCCGCACTGTTTCGCCCGGCAGTCCGATTACCCGTTTTATATATGGCTCGCGGTTTGGATCTGGAGGATAATGAAAGATGATGACATCCCCTCGTCCCGGAGTTCCTAATCGATAGGCTAATTTATTGACAACGATAAAATCACCTGCAAATAGCGTAGGCTGCATAGAGATAGATTCAACACGTATCCGCGCAGAAATGGCGTTTATTGCAAAAAAAAGCAGCAATGACAGGACTATTGTCTCTGTGACGTCGATCGCAAAGCGACGGAAGCCGCCAGATTTGGTTTTTATGGGCTGCGTATCCGCATTTGGATCGACAGCGGGTTCATACAAATTCATGCGATAAACCTCTATACTCAATTATACAGGTATGGGGGAAAAATCATATAGTATCTTGGTAGTATCTAACAATTCTCTAATTTGGTGTTCAACCAATGATAACAAAGTTGGGCCGGACTGCTCGAAACCCATGAATTCTCATAGCTCATCTTGGGAAGCTGATCATTAAGTGATATCTCTACTTCAAGCAGGCGCTTGAATTTGGTGTCCTGCTTCAGAATTCGGGTCTTCTTGCAGCAGCTGGACAGCGTGGGGGATAACAGGTATAACTACCGTCAAATTTTCACTCGCTGCCTTGGGACTCCCAGGTAGATTAATGATGATTGTTCGCTCCCGGATTCCAGCGGCGGCGCGAGATAACATCGCATGTGGAGTCAACTGGAGGCTGGCAGCTCGCATAGCTTCAGCAATTCCCGGAGCTGATCGGGAAATTATTGCTTTGGTTGCTTCGGGAGTGACATCCCGCGGGCTGAAACCAGTGCCTCCGGTCGTGAGCACGAGGTCGATATCTCCCGAATCTGCCCACTCAACTAGAATACTCTTTATACTTGAAAGCTCATCCGGAACGATTTTCTGATTGACGAGAACCCATCCTTGCCTTGCAGCTATATCAACAAGTACTGGGCCAGACAAATCAGCACGTTCACCTTGGGAAGAACGATCAGAAATTGTTAGTATGGCAACCCTAATTTCCATAAGGACCGACCGCTATAAAAAGCAATCAACAGGTGTCATCAATGTCCTTGCCGTAGGCATACAGGTCATCCATGTGCTTCCAGCCAAGCGATTCGTAGAACTGGATGGCAGCAACGTTATCCTTGGTGACCAGCAAGTAATAGCGGATACACCCCTTTGCCATCAGCCTGCGCTCAAGTTCGTCTACTAAGCGGCGAGCCACGCCCTGGCGACGGTAAGGCTCAGCGACTGCCAGATGGTACATCATCCCACGCCGTCCATCAAAACCGCCCAGGATTGTGCCGATAATCTGGTTATTTTCCTCAGCAATTAAGAAAAGATCCGGGTCACGCACTATCTTTTTTTGAATCTCTTGGGGTTCATCCGAACGGCGAAGGTGGATACCAGGTCCCGCCTGGGACCACAGTTCATAAACTGCATCATAATCACGGTGGAAATCAGCCTGACGCAGTTTTATGACACCGTCACTCATCATCCTGCCCAACTAATTCTTTCCATGGTCCATGAACGCCATCTTCGGTTACCCCAAAGTAATAGCGATATCCTTGGGGAGAGCGTTGGATGAAATCATAGCGCGAGCGCTTATCTTTTTTACTCCGGCTTAACAGACCAAAATTGCCTTGCCAGGTTATGCTAGCATGGTTAAGGTCGGGTGATACTTTGTCATATTGCGATATGGCATACAACCACAAACGACGAGCGGATTTGTGGGTAACATTCTTGACGACATTGCCATTCCGCAGGTCACGCAGTGTGTAAGACTTAGTACCTCCCCGGTCGGTGGTTGAAACTACTTCTACTCCAGTCTTCGGTGATAATTCGGTGTCATCTTCAGCGTTTTCGAGCTTGGCAGGGGGCTCTCCCACCGCTCCCGCTTCCCTTGGTTCTAAAGCGGCTGCTTTCTGACGAGCCGACCCACGGAAGACCAGGTCCACTATCTCATCTCGGACTGCCAGACCGGTCTCGGCTTCGGAACGGACATAAATTTTACTGTCGTCAACCGCAAAAGGCGGCTCTTCACCACGCGGTACTAAGATACGGACTAT
>JBFENN010000226.1:0-5593 GCA_041551115.1 Anaerolineales bacterium | reverse complement strand
CGATAAGGGAAGCTTGGTCCAAGAGGTCACCAGAGACGATATTGATATCGTCTTGGATATTCTTTATTCGTTCAAAATTGATCGTGCTTGTTCGACGCACCATTCCAAGCACTTCATAGTCCATGCTCAGCAAGAATTCAGCCAGATATGATCCGTCTTGACCGGTAACTCCAGTGATTAATGCTCGTTTAGGTTTCATGGCATGTCCATCCTCTTTCTACACTCAGCGATTATATGATCAAGCGTGATATGTATGGCATAATTGACGGAATAAGGATACCTTATGAGTCAGCATACGTAAGCTAATCTACTTAGCAATTTGTCCTTGCATTATATTTTTATGAACTGGTAATAGATCTGCGAAACCTCAAAACTTCATGCTAGAGTTGATCGGCAAACGCATTTCAACACTCAGACAAGAGAAAGGTTGGACTCAGCAAGATCTCGCTGGTCGTTTAGGGATATCAAGAGTTGCTGTATCTCATATTGAGTCGGATCTCTCTATACCGAGCGAAAGGACGATCACATTACTAGCCGGTTTGTTCAAATGTCCACCCCACCAACTCGTTCAGGATTCAACCTACCCAAACGCCAAAGCGGAAAGGCTCCCTACCTACACGTGTATCCATACAAAGCTCGAACTGCAACTTGCCCTACTTGAGAATGATCTCACTTGGCTGCAGCGCTGCCAACAAGTGGGGCTGAGAAAAGTTGAGGTAGCCCGGATGAAATCTGACCTTTGGGATAAATGGGATCCACTGCTGAGAGAATGGGCGGATGGCTACCTGGACGCAGATCAAAAAAAATACCTGGACCAAGCTCGTCAGGGATTAACAAAGGTAAAAAGGTAGACTCAAGCCCACATATTGGGATACTGCTCTTCAGATAGTTTTTGAGCTAGATCATCACCATTCTTTATCCGGCATACTGGAACCCGCATCATCTCCAATGTTGTGACAAGTTTGTCAGTACCTGGTCCTCCACCGAAAGTTTCCGCATCTAGGATGACATCGACTGGTCTCATCCCGCGCCGCATTAATAGCTCTGTGACTAATGCAACCTTCAAACTTGTATCTGGCGTTATCATGATCACCGTGCTGCCACGCGGCAAAGATTGGATCTCTGCATCGATCAGAGCTTGCAGCGGAAAATCACCTTGCATCCGTAGTAAAGCAAGAGTTTCTAGTATTTTTCCAAGCTGTCTGCCCCCCCTTTCGGCTGGCAAAATCCGTAGGGAATGACCTGCACTGACCAATCCCACTACTCGGCCCCGCCCCAGGTAATAACGCGCTAGGGATGCTGCAATGCTGACCGCATACTCTTCAGTTGAGGGTGGCAGTGGAATTTTTACGGAAGAACGCCACATATCTCGTTCCTCCAATTGAGGATATAAATATGGTAATGCCGCATGCGCGTGGCGATAGGCATCGAGGAATATCCATATTTCCGCTAGCGGATCGAGTTCAAACTCTTTAACCATAAACCTGTTGCGTCGAGCAGTGCTCAACCAGTGGATCCGGTTTAACGGATCACCAGGCGCGTACTCTCGCACTCCGGATGCGTTTGCAGTAATTTGGTGGGTACGTCGGCGGACTGATTCTCCTCCAGAGAGCCAACCCAATGGACTCGGGAATGCCTGGATATCAACCATCATCGGGTATACAAGGAGAGAGTCTTGGGCAGGGAATATTCGACTGACTGGGAACATTCCAAAAAAATCACCAGATAAGATCACGGTCCTGCCAAGTGGGAATACGCCGCGCTGCATCAAACGCGTCCTCACCAAGTAAGAGCGTGTCTCATGCCCTCCGATCATGCTCAAAACCTGGGAACCCCGCGTACCGGGTAGAGGTGATTCGTCTTTCACCTCCAACCAGAAACGGGGGATCCTGCTGTTATTACGAATCTCGAACCGTTCTTCAAATACCTGTCCAACTTGTGATCTCTGAAATCTCGCCCGCCTATCTAACTCAACTCCTCTTAATGCCAGCTTTGATATGGTCCAATTCCCCACATATAACAGGATCCATACATAGGTGAGTCGGTAGTAAAATGACGCGCCTGTCACTACTGCTGCAAGGAGAGATACAACCAGCAGGATCAAGACAATACGCTGCCCTGATGACATTTTAGCTATCACTGGTCAAATCACCACCTGGAACAGGTACATTGTTTATAATTTCCGTAACGATCTCATCAGCGTCAATATCCCTCAAACGCGCTGCTGGACCAAGGATGATACGATGTGCAAATACCGGACCAACCAATGCTTTCACATCATCTGGAAGTACATAGTCACGGCTCTGCATTGCGGCTCTAGCTTGAGCAGTTTTATAGACCCCCAAGCTGCCCCTTGGGCTCACCCCTAGATACACTTCTGAATGTTCTCTAGTTTGCCGTGCCAAGGCAACTATATACCGTTTGATTGCGGGAGCCACAAATACTCCCTTTACTGCTTCCTGTACCTCTGCCAACTCTTCGACTGCTACTTCCTGCTTGAGCTCGGTTAAGGGGTGCTTGTATTGTTGTAAATCCATTACCTTAATTTCATCTTCTGGACCTGGATATCCAAGCCGAACGCGTATCAAAAAGCGATCTAATTGGGCCTCCGGGAGAGGGAATGTCCCCTCATACTCAATCGGATTCTGGGTTGCCATCACCATGAAGGGCGAAGGTAAATGGTGGGTGAGTCCATCAACAGTCATTTGTCGCTCTTCCATCGCTTCTAATAGTGCAGCCTGTGTTTTCGGAGTGGCGCGATTAATCTCATCCCCCAGCACGATTTGGGCCATGATTGGACCAGGGCGAAATTCGAACTCCCGGCTTACCTGATTGAAAATGGATACTCCCGTAACATCGCTGGGGAGCATATCGGGCGTGAATTGGATGCGGCTGAACACACACCCTAACGATCGAGCAAGGCTGCGTGCCAGCATAGTTTTTCCAACCCCTGGGACATCTTCAATTAACAAGTGACCTTGACAGAGTAAACTAACAATCGCAAGTTCAATTGAAGCTCGCTTACCAACGATCACTTTTTCAATGTTGGTGACAACTTTTTCGGAGAAGGACTGAACATTATTCATTTGTTACTCCATATTTTGATGTCAAGTGGATTTATTAATTCACCAAACCACCAGTTTTGATTAAGAAAACGTTGAAAGATAACCAGAACCAGCTGTAATTTAGTGCTCTACGTATATGATATTTTCCCGAAAAAAGGATTATCGCTAAAACTAACCCACACGAATACCTCAGCAACCCACCTGTCTCTCTAAATGTAGAGAATGGGAGAAACGCGATAATTAGCGAGTTGAGCAACAATGCCAATACTACCATATTTGTTTCTCGCTGTAGTAATTTCTGGATAGAAGCAATGATTCCCCATAAAGCCGGAAAGACAATTGCTGGAGCGAATACAACCAGCATTGCTCCAAGATACAGGCTGCTATCGTAGCCAATGCGTAGTAAGCCCATGAATGGGATCAATTCAAAAGGTGTCGCCATTGCCCCACCGGAACCTAGTCCAGGTGAGCCGAAGGTGATCCACAACCAGACTTGAAAAGCGAGAAATGGGATGATCGAAATGAGGATAATTCCACCAAAATCCTTCCACCTGCGTTGTGCGAAATACGCTAAACCTGCTGCGATGACGTAGAAGATCGTTACCTCTTTGGCAAATAATGCTAACCCGAAGAATACCCATACGAGGAGATGTTTTTGTTTAAATTCGGCGTAGATTGCACTGCTAACCAGAGCATAAGCCATAGGTTCGGGTAAATCAAGTCGAATTGCCAAGCCAAATCCAACCCAGAGACCATACACCAGTGCATACCAGCGGGAAATACCCCAACCAGCCAGAATTTCACTTAAGATAAACGTACCAAGCGCATGGAAGATGATGCTGATGATCGGGATCGTCCACGGAATCAGATCCTCCCTTCCCATTGCAAATAGCCGTGCTGATAATGGTAATAGTATTCGTTGGTAGCGATACGCAGGAACATCTAGATGTACAGCTACAACAGTTGGGTAGAAATCCCTGGCAATATAATACACAAACTGACCATCATATCCTTCCGTTCCTCCAGGTATATTTCCACCGTAGCGAGTACCAATCCTAGCAAGGCTTAAGGGGTCTCCACCCTCGATAATCGTGACAGTCACGGCTATGATTACCATCAGCAATAATGTTATGCATGCGGGAAAATATCTGATACTCTCATGAGATGAGCTGGTAGGTGGATCTGATTTTAGGTTATGCATCAAGATCTGACTTAGTACTGGAAAGTGATTCACTAGTGTTCGATTTGTGGTTCAATGTCGATTTGCGGTTCTGACACACCCACAAAATGATTAGCAAGCACAGAACGCTGGAAAGGCTAATCCCTAAACCGACCCAAAACGATATTGGTCGATATTCCCAAACTATCGTATGTTTGCCCGCCGGAACTTCGATAGCTCGAAAAAGGTAATTCGCAGGGTAAGAGTCAATGAATTGGTCATCAATATAGGCATTCCAGCCTGGATACCAAGCCTCAGAAACTAATAGCCATCCCTCAGTGTCGGCCTCCATTTGGATGATTATCTTATTCGGATTCTGTGAAGCGACTCGATGGACAACCCATCTTTGATCGCTAGGTTGGCAGTTATTCGAATAGCTTTTTCCTTTCGTTTCAACAATAACATACTTGTCAAGATCTATTGACCTGGATCTCATTATTCCTAACGCTGCATCAGCGTCATCAACTGCATAACCACATGGTAACCATCGGGCAAGCAGTTCACCATCATCACCAGTATGCTGGAATACCACTCCCTCCTGCTTCTGAGCACTTATATTCTCTACCACCACAACTGCCATTTGGTTCAGCCAGATGTCCCGCAAATCTTGGTCTAAAATGGCGAGTTCATTCATCCAGGTCATGTACCGAGCCGGAAGTATAGGGTCAAAATTATTCGCAGATACCACCCCACTTAACATGGTCAAATTGGGCAGCATAGTTGTCCATAGTGTTGACCACTCTTGATCCGGCGAAAATGTATCAAATCTGAAATATTCATCAAATTTCAAATCCTTTTCAGCCCCACTGGTTAAGTACAAACGATTCCCTGCTAATTGCCTTCTTAGGTTTGTTGCAACTTGAGTCTCTATCGTGTAGAATGCTTGGTCGATCCCTGGATTCAACCCCCAACCTGCGCTGATTAAATCGAGGGCAACAAAACCTGAAACCGCTAATGTCCAGAAGTAGCGTTGTTTTCCCGTGATAGAAATGCTGTCCCGGTTGTGTAGCGAGAGTTTCGGAGCCAACAAGGTCAGGATTCCCGTTCCAAGGATCCAAAAACCTGCCAAAGCGGTTGCTCGGACAAAGGTTGGGCTGCGGAGTCCACCACTAGAAATTTGATCGACGAACAGCCAGGCTAAACCAGAACCGAGGATAATCGCCCCAGCCCCTGCGGTCCCTAGGCGTATCCAATAGAGTCCACGCCCTTCAGGTCTGTGCCATGAATCGACACCATAACCTGCCAATATCGCCATGGAAAATATGATCCAGATGGAGATTCTGGTTGGAGCATTGAACATATCAAATGT
>JBFENN010000225.1:0-5596 GCA_041551115.1 Anaerolineales bacterium | reverse complement strand
GTCGCTGCCTTCAAAGGCCAGTGGTTCGAATTCACCTGGGTCAACTGAATCGCCAGAGATATTGGCCTTGATTTTGTCGATAACCGCCTGCTGCATCAAGGCGCGCCGTTTTTCCTCCAATGGGTGCGAACGGTCATCCTGCCCGTGGCCGTTGCCGACCATTCCCGGTTCATTCGGCTCTTGGTCGCGGGTTGCTGCGAAAGCAGCCGGTACCAGCGCGACCAGCAAGATCGCTGCAACCAGGATGATGCTGAATAACTTCTTATACATTGTTAGACCTCCTCAGTCTTTGAATTTAGATATGTAACTAGAATAACCCGCCCAACATCATCCTATATCTTTAATACCCCACCTCCTTTGCCAGGTTGCTCCCCTCCCTATATATTTTTTAGAACCAATCCATTAGCCCCACAACAGGTAGCTGGATTGCACATCAATAACTGCTCCAGCAGGATACAGTTTCCTTGAGACTTGCATGCAATGACCGGCAAAGCAAGCACGAACCCTTGCGCGCATGATGTATCCAGCTGTATCCTGAGCAGGGATACTTATGTGTTTTCATTTATTGGAGTGACTTCCTAACCGTCATGAATATTTCCCGACCCAGACGTATTGTACCATATACCTTGCGTTTTTGTCAGGATTTTTACGCCAATTCGCAGATGGAAACGCATGCTATTTGGGCTGAAAATGGCAGAAAGACTTAGGTATTTTACAAGCGCGTCGGGATCGCAGCGAGAAGGACAGGCTTTGAACTAGGTAGCATAATGGGGGGGGAGGAGCAGGCAGTTTCAGGCTGCGGAGAGTTCTTTACGGTACAGGGTGAAGCGCTTCAGCAGCTGGTAGCCGGTATTGATATACAGCTGCCTTGCGCCCGGGTTATCGACATTTACCGTAATGACACAGCGCTGGACACCTGAAAGCGCCATTTGCAGGTGTGTTTCCGCCAGTAAAGCGATGGCAATGCCGCGCCGGCGCCATTCGGGGCACACACCCAGCTGGCTGATCCAGACGTCTTCTGGCATTGTACCTGCAGGGGTGGCATCAGCATGGCAGACTGTGTACGCGATCGGTCGCTCATGGTGGTAGACGATCAGCGAGATCTCGGGTAGGAATTCACCATCCTCTGGGTTGGCAAAGTGCTGCCGCCAGGCAGCTTCATCCCACAAGTCCGCGCCGCGGGTGCTGAACGCATCGCGGTATACTTCATAGAACTGGAGTGCGTTGCCTTCATTCCAGGTAGTAAAACGGGTGTCTTCAGGAAATATCGCCGGTGGCAGCGGGCCTTGCAGGTCGTACACCAGCTCGTCTTCCGCGTACTGGAAACGGTAGCCTGATGCTTCGAACAGTTCAATTGCATCTTCCATGCGGTCATAGAACATAATCCGCAGCACGCGTGGGCGCCCTTTAGCAGCGCGTTCGAGCTGCAGACAGGCACGCTGCTCCATCCAGGCCAGGACCGCACGGCCTAGTCCTTGCTGGCGCATCAGCGGGTGGACACAACCATCCAGGAAAGCCTGCACTTCAAAGGTCTCTTCCTGGAAATGGATATAAGCAGCCGCCGCGATGTCACCAGCCGCGTTGATTGCCAGCAGGCTGAACTGCTGCAAATACTGCGGGTCTTGTAAGCGCTGCCTCCAACCGTTTTCACCAAGGAAATGGCTGTCGCCGTCTACAACCGCGCAGGCACGTTCAAACCGGGCGAGCCGGTCGGCATCAGCTGTCCGCATCGAGCGCCAGGTGTAGCTGGGAAGGGGCATCAATTCATCCATATCCGGGTCTCGACTGTAGAGCGGTATGCCAATCCTCAACAAGGTTCAGTGTGTATGTCAAACCGTCCTGGATGGCGTGGTTGCGGTTCCAGAGCTGCGGGAAGCAGATCGCTTGGCCACCTGCAGCCGTAAAATCGTCGATATTGCGGTCGTAGTCATCGATCAGCAGGGCATTGCCTGATGCGAGTTGCTGCTTCTGCGGTGTGAAAATATAATGCCGGTAAGTCGCTCCAAACCGGTCTTGCAGCCATTGCAGCTTACCGGTCAGCGTGGCAGGTTCCCGCGTACCGGAAGACAGGAAGATCACCGGGGCGATTTTTGCCAACGTATTGTAGAGCTCCCAGAACCACGGGTACTCAGCCAGGTTTGACCAAAACGCAGCGCCTAGCGCTGAAATCGCATTCCAATAGGCGTGTGCTGGTATCCCCAGGACTTGGTGCACGTGGTAATCGCCCAGGTGTTCTTGTTGCCATTTCATGAAAATATCGCCAGGATCGAAACAATTTGCGCGCAAGCCCGCGGATACAAAATCGACGCATACACCGTCCATGTCCAGGTAGATTACAGGCTCGATCTTCACCATAATACCTGTCTATCTCTCTAAAGACCGAATATGGCCTGGCAGCATACTGATGGATTCGATCACGGTGTAGCTGTTTGAGTAGGCTCTTTCAGGCTCGACATGTTCGTGCATCCAGGTATCAGCCCGCGGGATGTGCACTGCTTGCCCCCCTAATTGGATCACCGGCAGGATGTCGGAACGCAGCGAGTTGCCCACCATGAGGAACTTCTCCGGCTGTAGGTTGTATTTTTCTAGCAGCACTTGATAGTCGGCGCGATTTTTTTCACTGACGATTTCAATATAGTCAAATAAACCACCAATGCTCGTGTGGTTGACTTTCCGCTCCTGGTCCAGCAGGTCACCCTTGGTAACTATCATCAACGAGTAGGTCTCTGCTAACTCCTGCAGGGTTTGCTTGACGCCCGGCAGCAGTTGGATATCTGCGGTGAGCATCTCCTGGCCGTACCCAATGACCGCTTGGATGTCATTCGCTGTAATTCGCCCTTCGGTGAGCGTGATGGCAGTCTCGATCATCGACAGCGTGAAGGACTTGATCCCGTAGCCGTAGATACCGATATTGCGCATCTCGATCTGGTACACCGCTTCGTGGATATCTTCGATGAGCAGGTATTTCTCCAGCAGCGATTTCAGCTTCACCTGGGCGCCGGTGTAGTACACTTCGTTTTCCCAAAGTGTATCGTCAGCGTCAAAGGCGATCATATCGAAATTCATGACATCCACCTGCAAGGTTGATCAGACTCTATTGGCACAGTCGTTATGGCGTGCTATTTTACCAGGATTAGCTCTGTTTTAGCTCGATATCATGCTGAAGAGCCGCGTGGTGAATGTTTTGTCCACTTCTGTTTACCCCGGAATCGAAGACCGATCCCATACCGGCAATGGGTTATTGACGTTCATTTTTTTTTGTTATATAGTAAACATTAGGTACTACAATTTATTTATTCGATATTGTTGCAGCCTCTGACCCGGGTAGGATTGAGTACGCCCCATATTTTCGATACCCGAGTACCGTTCAGACGACACTTACCTTAAGACGATCAATATCGGTTTCTTGTTCTGGATATCCTTATAATCCTCTGTCACTACTTAGGAAGGAGGTGATGGTAGAGCAATTTGCAAGGTAGTCCAATTGAGATGTGCTAGAGATGAGCAAGGAGAATGTAATGGAATCAATAAATAGAAAGGATGATCGCGAAAGGGTAAATTTGCTGAGAATCTTACCTTTTATCCTGGCAAGTTTGTTAATTGCAGTGCTCTTATTTTCTTTTGGTGCTGTTGGTGGTGCCCATGCGCTGGCAAGTACGCTTTATGTGGATGATGCTTCAGGTACAGATAGTGGCAATTGTCAAACTTCTGGCAGCCCGTGTAAAACCATCAACTATGCCATCGGTCAAGCAGGCATCGGGGATTCGATCTTGATTGCAAGCGGAACTTACACGGAAAACGTGATCGTAAACCAGGAAGTAGGCTTGCTAGGAGGATACGAAGCCGCTGGTTGGACCAGAGACTTGTCCTTATATACGACAATCATAGACTCGAATGACAGCGGTAGACCAGTCACAGTAAACGACAATCAAGAGAACGTTACCTTAGACGGCTTGAAATTGATTGGTGGTAATACGACCGAAGATGGCGGTGGTATTTACATCACCGGTGGATCGGTACATATCCTGAACAGCTTGATTGATTCGAACACCACCACGGCTTGCTGCGGAGGTATCCATGTTGGAAACTCTGCTACTTTGACAATCACCAATACCGAAGTCACATGGAATATTTCTGGCGAAGCAGGTGCAGGCGGGATTGGGATCTTCTCTGGTTCTGTAGTTACAATCACCAACAGCGATATAAGCTACAACGTCACCTCTGGTAATAGTGGTGGCATATTTGTCGAATTTGCTCAACTATATGCAAAGAATTCGACCTTTACCTATAATGAAGCGGATACCGATGGTGGTGCGCTGGGGGCGTATGACGGTTCTACCACCACTCTGGAAGATATCGAAGCGGCTTTCAATCATACTGGAGTAGATATACCGCCAGGACATGGTTCGGGTCTATATTTCAGGGAAGGAGCCCAGGGAGTTGTTGTCCGTGCAGATATCCATGACAACGATGGAACCGAATGCGGCGCTGGCATCCGCTTAGATGACCCTCCCACGTTAGTGACAGTGAGCGGAACGAAGATCTATGACAATCAAGCCAATTGTGGCGGTGGTATCAGCGTTAATCAAGGTTGGTTAACGTTGCTGGAAAGTTATGTGCAAGGCAATGAAGCTTCCGGGGAAGGTGGAAATGGTGGTGGTCTGCATATCACGGACGGTGGTCGGATTGATGTCACAGATAGCATCATTTCTGATAATACGACTACGGATCACGGCGGCGCAGTCAGTGCGGGAAATGCAACCGTGAATATCACTAATACATTAATAACGGGTAATCTAGCCACCAGCGGGAATGCTAATGTCTTGGCATTGGGAGATAGTAATGTGACCATCATGAATACTACCGTAGCCGATAACAACCCGACCGGTGCCCAGGCTGTGATCCTGTGGGGTGGCATGATGACGATGACCAACAGCATCATGTGGAATAATGCGCTCAGCTTACAGAGTGAATGTGCACTTTGCTCCTTCGTTGTTAACTACTCGGATATCCAAGGTCTTGCTGGCATTCCAGACATTAGCTCTGGAGTAGGCAACTTTGATGCTGACCCGCTGTTTGCCGGTTTGGAATTGGGAGGTTACCGACTTAAACCGGAATCTCCCTGCATCGATAAGGGCACCACAGCCGGAGCACCATTATCAGATATTGAAGGGAACCTGCGTACTCCTCCGCCCGATGTCGGTGCTTATGAATGGATCGGGACCAAGATCTTCCTCCCGCTGGTGGTGAAAAAGTGATGGGTACTGTAGCAAAAATGGCCAAATCCTTTACAATCCACCATATATAGATAGATCTATCACTTTCTGATTTAACTAAAAGCCCTGCAGGTAGCCCCATACCCGGCAGGGCTTTTGATCTGCTATGACGGTATAATCACTGGCAACATTTCAAATAGGAGCAAATTGATGATAATCTATGATGTCGAGAAAGCCCCAAAGGCGATTGGACCCTATTCGCACTGCATTCAAGTTGGGCAGTTGGTATTCTGCTCTGGGCAGACCCCAGTTGACCCGGGCACCATGCAGGTCGTTCCCGGAGGTATCGCCGAGCAGACCGAACAAGTACTCAAGAATGT
>JBFENN010000224.1:0-5636 GCA_041551115.1 Anaerolineales bacterium | reverse complement strand
GCTTCCGACTTAGAGATTGTGGTTGCTGATCCACATCGCCCGGGTCATGAATATACTTATCATCCAGGAGAGGTGAATGCTCGAACGGCAGATGTAATCGTGATTAATAAGGTCGATACAGCCAACCCCGAGGCGATCATCCAGGTGCGGGATTCGCTCAACAAACTGAATCCCTCCGCTATTGTGGTCGAAGCCGCTTCGCCACTGTTCGTCGATGATCCTGCTGCAATACGAGGTAAGCGAGTATTAGTTGTTGAAGATGGGCCGACACTGACTCACGGCGAAATGGCTTATGGCGCAGGGTGGGTTGCAGCTCGCCGATTTGGTGCCGCAGAGATAATTGATCCGCGACCATTTGCGGTCGGTTCTATCCAAGCAACCTTTGCTAAGTATCCTACCACTGGAAATGTCCTGCCAGCGATGGGTTATGGCGCCCAGCAAACCAGTGAACTTGAAGAAACGATCAACAAAACCGATGCTGATCTAGTAATTATCGGTACACCGATTGATTTGAGTCGAGTTTTGAAAATTGATAAACCCTTCCAAAGAGTGCGCTATGAATTGCAGGAGATCGGCCAACCCACTTTAGAAGAAATCCTCAAGCAGAAATTCTCGAGGTAACATACTTTAGGAGAGGCTTACTGCAGCTAAGTATGCCTCTCCGATTTCTTCATTTCTCCATGCCAGAGTTGCACTGGAAATCAAAATCCCTTCCGTCTATCCACCAAGGTAAACTGCAGAGAGAAAGCGCGATTTTCCCTCATGGGATAGGTTACCCAGACCAGCGCTTGGATAACAAGCTTATATTTGGGGACAACCTAGAAGGGATGATGGCGTTACTGCCTGAATACGAAGGCAAGATTGATCTGATCTACGCCGACCCACCCTTCTACTCCAACCGGCGCTACCAAACACGAATCGGTCGGGGAGAAGATTCGCGCCAACCTCAACATTGGGCATTGGCTGATGGGTACGAAGACAATTGGTCAGACGTAGAAGCTTATTTGGACATGCTTCACCCACGTTTGTGGTTGATGCACCGTTTGCTCGCCCCAAATGGCACTTTCTACCTGCACCTAGATTGGCATGCTGATGCCTATGCACGTGTCCTGCTAGACGAGATTTACGGGCAGAACCGGCTTCTAAATGAAATAGTTTGGGTATATCACGGTCCTTCGCCTATCCGCACTGCGTTTAAGCGTAAGCATGACACCATTCTGGTTTATACGAAGAGCGATTCATATACGTTCAACGTAGATGATATCCGGGTTCCGTATGATCCAAAGACAGTTCAGACATTTGCATCCTCGAGTAAAGCTGGTTTCGGGAAAACCCCCGATCTGCAGCGCGGCAAGGTGCCTGAGGATTGGTGGTATTTCCCGGTCGTTGCACGCATGCACAACGAACGCACTGGTTATCCAACCCAAAAACCTGCTGCTCTAATGGAACGTATTATAAAAGCCTCATCCAATCCAGGAGATATAGTTGCCGATTTCTTCTGCGGCTCAGGGACAACATTGGAAGTAGCAGCCCGTCTTGACCGTCGATTTGTTGCTAGCGATGCTACGTGGCATGCAATCCACACCAGCCGGTCACGACTCGTAAGAGCAGCATCTCCTCCATTTGAGTTGCTCAGACAGCCCAACACCCGTGCGGATTTTAACTCGGCACCTGAAGATAGCCGTTTATGCTTCGCAGATGCCGCATGGGATGACCTGGTGTCATTCTCGGCTACAGGCGAAACCGAAACTGTATCCCTAAATCCACAATTCACTGAGCAGGTGGCTTACTGGGAAGTTGATCCGGAATGGAATGGGAAAGTTTTTCAGAGTGCTGCCCAAGCGGTTCGACCATTGCGGAAAGGTCAGATCAATACGACATTAAATCTTCCCAAAGGTTACACAAACGGTGACATTTGCGTCCGGATAGCGAGCCCAGCCGGATGGTACCGCCAAACGTGCTTTTTAAGGAGCGGCTTGTGAAGTTATTTGTACCAGGTCGGATTTGTTTGTTTGGCGAGCATTCCGATTGGGCCGGCGGCTACCGCCGGATCAATGCAGATATCTCAAAAGGTTATACATTGATTTGCGGCACCGATCAGGGAATTCATGCCGAGGTGAATCCTCACTCGACATGTTTAGTACTCTCATCCCACTTGCCTGACGGTTCGAGAATAGGTCCCTGTGAGATTCCGATGCATGCCGAGACACTTCTGCGAGTGGCTCAAGAGGGAGGGTTTTGGAGTTATATCGCTGGGGTAGCTTACCAGGCGCTTACCCACTACCATGTGCGGGGATTGGTCATCGACAATTTCAAGACTGACCTGCCTGTCAAGAAAGGGCTTTCCTCTAGTGCAGCAATCAGTGTTCTAACTGCGCGCGCCTTTAACCGCGTTTATGATCTAAAACTGACCACACGTGGTGAAATGGAATTAGCATATCAAGGCGAAATTACCACGCCTTCACGCTGCGGACGTATGGATCAAGGCTGTGCATACGGAAACCGCCCTGTGTTAATGACATTTGATGGTGACACACTTCAAACACAACTCCTTCAAGTGCCTGAGACACTTTATTACGTGATTGTGGACCTTAATGCCCAAAAAGACACGCTGGAAATACTCAAATGCCTTAACCGCTGTTATCCATTTGCAGAAAATGATATAGAGCGTGGCGTTCAGGAATTGCTTGGACCAATAAACGAACGGATAGTCAAACAGGCAGTGGATGTATTAACTGTGTCGGATGGTGAGAAATTAGGCAGATTAATGCTGGAAGCCCAGCAGTTATTCGACCAGTATGCGACTCGCGCTTGTCCGGATGAACTGACTGCCCCGGTTCTTCATCAAGTATTGGAAAGTAATCAAATCAGCTCACATATTTTTGGTGGAAAAGGTGTTGGCTCACAAGGGGATGGAACAGCCCAATTCTTGGCACGCAGCGAGAATGATCAGCAAGCGGTCATTGACATCATCGAACGTGACTTTGGCATGTCTTCGTTTAAGTTGACGATCCGCCCGGGACTTGAAGTCCGCAAAGCACTAGTTCCTGCTGCTGGCTTCGGTACGCGTATGTTCCCGGCAACAAAGGCTACGAAGAAAGAGTTGTTTCCAGTTATCGACCAGGATGGGATTGCCAAGCCAGCGCTTTTGTATATAGTTGAGGAGGCGCTTCAGGCTGGGATCGAAGAAGTTATCATTATCGTTCAAGATGCTGATCTTGAGGTTTTCAAGGCTTTTTTCTCGGCACCAATCTCAAGAGAGAATTTCAATAGACTCCCGCCCCTTTTTCAAGAGTATGCTAATCGGATTTTGGATATCGGACAACAGGTAAGCTTCGTGGTCCAGAAAAATCAGGAGGGCTTAGGACATGCCGTATTTGCCGCTCGTGAGGTAATCGGAGACGAGCCTTTTCTCCTTATGCTTGGTGACCATATCTATCGGGCTTACAAAGATAAATCATGTGCTCAGCAGCTTTTGGAGTCATACCAGATCCATGGGATCAGTATCCTTGGGTTACGGAGTACACCTGAGCAACAGATCCAGAATTTCGGAACGGTTGCCGGTGTTTGGATTGAAGAAGACACGCTGCTGAACATCACCGAGTTCGTTGAAAAACCGACCATTGATTATGCCCGCACAAATCTCCATATCCCAGGTTTACCAGACGGGGATTACTTATCTGTATTTGGTCAGTACGTGCTCAAACCCCAGATATTTGACTATTTGGCAGAGCATATCACCAATAATATCCGCCAGGCTGGAGAATTTCAGCTGACCTCGGCTATGGATCGAATGCGTCAGGAAGAGGGATTTATGGGACTGATGATCGCAGGGCGCCGTTTTGATATCGGCTTACCTCTATCGTACTTGGAAACCCTGCAGTCATTTCACCAAGATTAAGAACGAAAAACGTCGCTGATTATCGAGCGACGTTTTGTTTATGCTGTCCTGTATTTTGTTATTCGATATCAAGGCGGTAGCCTACTCCACGGATTGTTTTTAGATAATTTGGCTGGCGGGGATTTTCCTCAATTGCTCTCCTCAACCAACTGATGTGGACATCCAGTGTCCGCGTATCTCCAGTATATTCTGTTCGCCATACATGACGAAAAAGTTCTTCACGTAGCACGACATCTCCAACGTGTTCCATCAGGGTTTGCAATAGGCTGGTTAAGCGAGGATTGAGTTGAGCTTCTCGGTCCTCACAAATGACATGTTTCCGTTCCATGTCTAGTTGGATTGGACCCGCTTTAAGGACATTTTTTCCCTCTGCCGGAACGAATAGCTTGATTCGGTTGACAAGTTTCCGTGAGGTAAATGGCAGCGATAAAATTACATTTGGAATTGTTTTATCAGTGAATGGGTGGTCAGGATTTTCGATGACAATGATGGGCAGTGATTCTGCAGACATCCGGAGGGTACGGCATACGCGTATGCCGCTTGATCGAAAAGAGGCCGCATTGATGATAATGAAATGAGGATTGATAATATCAATTAATGCTAAGGCTGCGGAACCTGATGGGACGACCTCGATATGCAGCCCTTTCTTACGTAGAGCAGGTACAAAAGATGGATTCGCCGTTCGGGCACCTTCAATCCATATAACGTTGGCATCCATCCTCGCTTGCATATTCGCTCCTGGCTTGATTCTTGGCGGCGCCCGGTCGCCCAAGACTAATCATTATACCGTAATCTTAAAATATTGGGGAGTAGCTATCTAGTACTTATATATTTTTTATGTGGCATTCCCATGTTGCCTCTCAACTCGCCCCATGATAGAATACTACCATTAGACAGGTGAGTTCACGATTGCCAACATAAATAATATTGGCACTACTACCTAATCTATTATCTCCTGAGAAAACTGGGAAAAGTGATTATGTCGGATATGGTTGAAGTTGTGATTGATAGCATCCGCGTAAGCCTAATGTCACAGCAGCGTATAGTGATTCTACGGGAGGTCAATGCAGAGCGCTATCTGCCGATTTGGATCGGTATATACGAGGCTGAAGCTATAACGATTGCCTTACAGGAGGTCGAAGTCGCTCGACCTCTTACTCATGACCTGCTTAAGAATATCTTCACAGAATTCAATGTATCAGTTCTGAGGGTTGAAGTTGCAGCATTGCATGACAACACATTTTTCGGTAATATCGTCGCTGAGATCAATGGAAAAACGCTGAATATCGATGCTCGTCCGTCAGATGCCTTAAATCTGGCAGTTCGTACTCACGTGCCAATTTTCGTTGCTCAATCCGTGATAGATTCGGTCGGCATCATCCCTGAAGATGATCTGCAGGAAGAACCCGATGATGAAGACGAGGAACTGCTTGTGGAAGATGTGGAAACGAGTGAAGAGCGACTTTCAGTATTTGAAGATTTCCTTGAAGGTCTAGATATTAGTCCAGGCGAAGACGAAGACCAGGACGAAGATGAAGACAAAGCGGTGGAATGATTACGATATTCAGAGCAAGATACCGGGGTACGCCGGCGGACGCTGACACGCAATCGGACAGCACACAGGCCATACACCCCGGTTTTTTTGTCAGGTCTCACAGGAACTAATCTATCTTCACAACATAAAAGTATGCCACCAGCATCCCCGAAAACCTAAACAACGGAAATGAATTATATC
>JBFENN010000223.1:0-5658 GCA_041551115.1 Anaerolineales bacterium | reverse complement strand
CCAGGTTGGCTGACCATCGCAGTTGCGGCAATCATTGGAGCCAGTTTGATGGTGCTCAGCGGCTGTTTGACGATGGATGAAGCCTACCAGGATATCGATTGGCGGGCAGTCTTCCTGATCGCGTGCATGCTGCCGCTGGGAACTGCTATGCAGTCCAGCGGTACGGCAGATTTCATGGCTAACTTTGTCATCCGGCTGGCCGGAGACTATGGTGGGATAGCGATCATGGCAGGTTTGTTCATCATGGCGACGGCGGCCTCCCAATTTATGCCCAATGCTGTTGTCACCGTGCTCATGGCACCGATTGCCATCAATACTGCCAACAATATGGGCCTATCCCCGTATGCACTGATGATGACAGTCGCGATTGCAGCGTCAGCGGCCTTCTTGTCACCGGTTGGGCATCCAGCAAATGTTTTAGTGATGGGACCAGGTGGGTATCGCTTCTCAGACTTTATTCGGGTCGGACTGCCTTTAACAATATTGGTGCTATTAATCACTCTGCTGGTTCTGCCCATCTTCTGGCCGTTATAACATTTCCGCAGTTTGTGGGAAGTATTTTGTGTTCTCCCGTTGGGCATGCTTTTGCTTCGACGGGCAACTAGTAAAATGAAAGTGAATGGCGAATAAAGAGACCGCTTACCTTTACGAGCAGATCGCAAACTCAATCCGGGAGGAGATCCTGGAAGGGCATTTACTCCCAGGAGAGCGCTTGCCATCTGTGAGGCAGATGACAAAACGATGGAACTGCACCATTGGCACGGTTCAAAGGGCTTACCAGGAACTTGGACGGCAGGGATTGGTAGCCAGCCGGGCTGGACAAGGCACGAGTGTCATTGGAGTACCAGACATTACCGATACACCGCTCCGGAAAGCAGAACTCATCCACCGCGCGGAAGCCTTCCTACTGGAGGTGATCACGGCCGGGTATGTGGTGGATGAGATTGAGGACGCAGTCCGGCAAGCCATGGAACGCTGGCAAGCCATCGAAAAGTCACCGGCGCCCTCATCTTCTGCGGCGATCCGTTTCAGCGGCAGCCATGATATCGTCATCGCGTGGTTGGCCAGTCACAGTTCGGAAATCATTCCAGGATTCCATATCGAGCTGAACTACGCTGGCAGCCTGGGTGGGTTAATCGCCCTGGCAGAAGATGCGGCGGACCTGTGCGGGTGCCACCTGTGGGATGAAGATACCCAAAGCTACAACCGGCCGTTCGTAAAACGGCTGCTGCCCAACATGCGGGTGGCAGTTGTCACGCTGGCGGAACGCAGGTTGGGATTAATCCTTCCAAACGGCAACCCGGACAATATTGAAGACCTCACCTCGCTTGCACAAAGCGGCATCCGGTTTGCAAACCGCCAGCGTGGTTCTGGGACGCGCGTATGGCTGGATGCACGATTGCAGGACGCCGCGATCGACCCAGAGAGAATAAGTGGATACCAGAAAGGATTGATGACTCACTCTGCGGTTGCACGACAAGTGGCGGAGGGGAATGCAGACGTCGGGATCGGTTTAGAGGCGGCGGCATTGAGCTACCAACTCGATTTCATCCACCTGACGAACGAAACCTATCAGCTCGTAATACCAGCCGCGCAATTCGAGCGCCCAGAACTGCGAACCTTGGTACAGTGGCTGCAATCAGATCCTGCCAAACAACTGATGAGTGATATCGGGGGCTATCTCACAGAAACAAGCGGGGAAATCCAGTGGATCGGGTAGACAGATACCGGTCTGAACCGCAAACAATTGTCTGCCACCTGACACACAGTTCGCCAATCAATGCCAAGCAGAAAGGCTCCAATGTAGGAACTTCTTAACAAAGCAGAAGCAGGGCTTGAAGGGGAGTGATCGTGCTGACCCAAAGCTCGATAGTGCCCGCTGGTTAATTCGAAGGGTCAATCCAAAACCCGGGTGGCAGACAATTAAAGATATGTGCAATGCATATATGCCCAGGCTGATTTTTGAGTAATATATTTTTTTCTGGCGTATTATTCGAACAGCTAGCTGAGATGAGGGGGACAGATGATGCAGACGATTGTAATTACTAGAACAATTGTACCATAAATTTAGGGTTTTGGGAAGTGTTCTAGATGGAAATCTTCAGGAAATATCGTCCAGGCCAAATCATTTTCTACAACTGGGCTAGCGGCGAGTCACTTTCAAATGCCTCATTGATTTCGTACGTCCAATTTATCTGTGTCCCCGCTTGGAGTTTGTCGCTAAAAGTGGCCATTTTAGCTTTGCACAATAAGGTCTCTACTGCTAGAGGATACCAATACATTCCTCTACTAGACAAACCAAGCGAATTTCATTATACTTGTACCCATACACAGTATACAGTTGTCGGTGCTCCCTACCATGTACAGCGAATTATCTGAAATCGTCTTACTATCCTTGCGTGTAAGTGGTGTTGCCCTGATCTTTGCGACACTGGTCGGTGTCCCGGTCGGGATCTTCCTGGGTTTAAAGCGATTTCGCGGGCGGCGGGCGGCAGTCACTATTGTCTATACGGGGATGGGTTTTCCACCAGTCGTGATCGGGCTGTTCGTGTATTTACTGCTATCCAGGAGCGGGCCATTAGCCGGGTTGAACCTGGCAGTCCTGCCGCAGCTTTTTACACCGAGTGCAATGATCCTGGCCCAAATTATCATCGCTTTTCCGCTCGTGGCCGGTTTCACGATGGCTGCGGTCATGAGCGTCGATCCACAGGTATGCATACAGGTGCGTGCATTAGGCGCTACAGAAATGCAAACGGCTTTGACTGTGCTCAGCGAAGCGCGCTTGGGTGTCATCGTCGCCATCGTTGCTGGATTTGGGGCAATTATCTCCGAAGTCGGTGCAGTGATGCTTGTTGGCGGTAATATCTCGCACCAGACACGAGTGCTGACCACGGCGATTGTATTGGAGACCCGTAAGGGAAATTTTGACTTGGCACTAGCGCTGGGAGCTATCTTGCTAGCCCTAGCATTCATCACGAACCTGGTCATGATGAGGCTACAGGGGAGCTCGATCGAAGCATGAATAAGCCAATCTACCAGCTACGAGATATTAAAAAATGCTACAACGGTCGCTGCGTCCTTACCGTTGACCATTTGGATATAAAAATGGGCGAGATCTTGGGTATTGTGGGTCCCAGCGGAGCAGGAAAAAGCACGCTGCTAAGGCTACTGAATTTCCTCGAAGAACCGGACCAGGGCACGATAACATTTGACGGGGTTGAATGCTCAAATAGCAGCAAGCCGACAATCGATCTGAGGCGAAAAGTCACAACCGTCTTCCAAAGACCGCAGTTGCTGAACCGCAATGTCGGTGCAAATGTACGTTTGGGGCTCGGGTACCGTGGTGAGCGCAATTCCCAGGCAATCACTCAAAATGCACTCAACCAGGTGGGCATGTCCGATTTCGTCGATAAACCAGCCCGCTCCTTATCGGGAGGCGAAGCACAGCGGGTGGCGCTGGCAAGAGCCATCGTTCTGGAACCAGAAGTTCTACTGCTGGATGAACCAACCGCCAATTTAGATCCATATAACGTAGGGGTGATCGAAACTACGATCAAGGCGCTAAACCGGAAAAGGGGCACCACGCTCGTGATGGTCACCCACAACGTTTTCCAAGCCCGCCGCTTGGCCGACCGGGTCGGGCTCTTGATGGAGGGGAAGTTTATTGAAATAAACGATGTCAAGCAATTTTTTGATCATCCGCGTGATATACGAACCCAACAGTTCGTTGATGGGGAAATCGTCTACTGACACAGTCAGGGAAATGGACCCGATTCGGCTAGCTTTGATATCCGAAAGGTGACACACTATGCAGAAGAAAATTGCCCTTATCGTCACAATCATCCTAATGTGCAATATTGCGGTCATCAGCTGCACGCCAGCCAGCGGTACAGCTGATACAAGTGGGGAAGAGAAGAAACTGATCTTAGCAACAACAACCAGTACCGATGACTCTGGCTTGCTGGATTTCATCCTGCCTGATTTCGAAGATCAGTACAACACCAGAGTTGATGTGGTTGCCGTGGGGACTGGCCAGGCATTGAAACTTGGCGAGGACGGAAATGCGGATGTGCTGCTAGTGCACGCACGGGCGCGTGAAGATGCCTTCATGGAAGCCGGGCATGGCGTACGGCGGGAAGATGTCATGTACAATGATTTCGTCATCGTTGGTCCCGGAGCTGATCCAGCCGGGATCAAAGGGATGACCAACGCCAGCGAGTCTTTTGCCCAGGTCGCTAGTACAGAAGCAGCATTCGTGTCGCGAGGGGACGATTCAGGTACGCATACCAAGGAAAAAGCGATTTGGAGTGCGGCAGGGATTGAACCCAGCGGGGATTGGTACATTTCCGCAGGGCAGGGCATGGGCGCCGTCATTACCATGGCCAACGAACAGCAGGCCTACACACTCAGCGACCGGGCAACGTACCTGGCCCGCTCGCTGGAAGGGTTGGAGCTCGTGATATTGGTGGAAGGCGATCCGATCCTGTTCAATCCTTACGGGGTGATGGCCGTCAACCCGGACAAAGGCGACCATATCCAGCTCGCGCTGGCGAACCAGTTCGTAGACTGGTTGGTATCGGTTGAAACCCAGGAGAAGATTGCTACCTATGGAATGGAGCAGTTCGGCGCCCCACTGT
Organism: Anaerolineales bacterium; assembly: GCA_041551115.1. GTDB lineage: Bacteria > Chloroflexota > Anaerolineae > Anaerolineales > UBA4823 > DAOVXM01. Next base: position 1,021 of record JBFENN010000223.1, on the reverse strand, counting down.
TCACACCTGATTCAGCGGCGTGGAATGCAAAATAGACAGCAAATAGGCTAAAATATATAAAGAGACCTGATCGGGCTTGCCTATCAGGTCTTTTTAGATGATTTGGCAGAAGTTGAGAAAAGTCGTGGCCTCGATTGCCGCGCGGCCGGCACTCAACCTTCAAATGTCAACCAAAAAACCTGGTAGGATAACCCGTACCCGCCATCTTCAGTGTAAACTCTAACTTCCCACTTATAATTATCAGCAGGAGTAATTCCTGCTGGGTTATCAAGCGTATAGCTTGCTTCATCTAGTTCGGGGCTAGTTAAAATTGGATAATTGTACTCATTATATAGTGCCCACTGATATCTGTCATTGGGCGTTGCTAGGCGTTTTTCCCAAGTAAATTCAACAGGTATAGTCACGTTTTTACTGCCATCAACAGGAGTCTTCAAGACAATATCTGCCAGATCAAAATCACTCAAGAATGCATCAGATCCAGCAGTATAAGATTCAAGAGAGGGTGTGACGTAGTACCAGAGCAAGTCCGGGTGACTGTATTCACCCTCCACCGTATTCTGGTACACAACATAATAGGATTCCCCAGCAGCAAGCGAAGGCAAACCTGTAAAAGAATAGCTGCCGTCACTCGTGGTTGTTGTAGTTGTAGTGATCACATAAGGGGGAGAGCCTATATCATGTACTAATCCCAGGAGAATGTCCGCGCGCGGCTCACCACCGACAGTTACTGTACCGTAAATACTACCCTCAGGCGGCGGCGGAGTTCCCCCAACGACCTTCATGACGAGTGGAAGATAGATGGTCTGCTCTTCCAGGAAGAGATCCAATTGATTAACTGGCAGCAGGTTCTCGTCCGTTTGGAATGAAGAAACTAAGCGAGGTCCGTGCGCGGCTGCCCTAGCGACCTGCGATTGGTATGAATATTGAGGCACAAAGATCAAGCCGAGCACCAAGCCAAGTAAAAGCAACGGGGTATGTTTCCGTAAATAGCGCATTGAGATTAGCACGCCTCCCATCTCCT
>JBFENN010000222.1:0-5678 GCA_041551115.1 Anaerolineales bacterium | reverse complement strand
TGTCTCCTCCCGGTAGTAAGCATATTTGTCGAGATCTACCAAAACTGGTAAATCTGCGTCTACTCCATCGATTGGTTCAGTGATCAGGTAGTAATGTTCTATTGGTTGCAAGGGAACACAAACACCTGCTAATTTTCCGATCTCACGCGCCCACATGCCCGCACAGTTCACCACATACTCGGCATGGATATCCCCCTTGTTGGTGATGACTTCGGACACTCGCCGGCAAACTTTCGTAATATCGGTGACCGTTGTTTCTTCAATGATCTGGACGCCGCCCATACGAGCGCCTTTTGCCAAAGCCATCGTTACGTCTACCGGGTTCACCCGTCCATCATTGCGCGTAAAGAAACCAGCCAGAATATCTTTAGTGTGGGCAAGCGGCCACAGCTGTTTGACCTGATCAGGGGAGATTTCTTCCATCGGGACACCGAAAAAGCGGTCAAAAGCAGCTATACGGTGCAATTCTTCCAGTCTAGAGGGGGAGGTGGCATATTCAAGCATCCCAACAGGGTTGTAACCCGTTGCTAATCCAGTCTCACCTTCCAGAGCGCTGTACAGCTCCAAAGTATATTTTGCCATCTCAATCGTGGTCGCACTAAAAAATCCACCGGCCTCAACTAATCCTGCCGCGTGCCAGGTCGTACCTGCGGTAAGTTGGGACCGCTCTAAGAGGACTACATCCCGCCAGCCAAGTTTAGCCAAGTGATATGCGACGCTGCAACCAATCACACCGCCCCCAATGATGACAACCTTGGCATGGGTTGGGAGCTTGATCGTCGAGTTCTCTGATGTCGAGGCATCTTTTTCCATATTAGGTTCCCAGTTTATTGGCCTCTTTGTCGGCGGCCGCTAAAATTCGCTCCAATTCTCCCTGTACCCGATCAGGTAAAGGCACAGGATGGTGAGTAGCATAAATCTTTTTGAATTCTTCTAGCGCCACATCTCGGGGCAAGCGCGGATTGCCGTGCTCGTCCACTTTTCGCAGCAGCGGCGAATAGCGGAAATCCCGGATATGAGTGCGAGTGTGTTTTTCACGCAGATAATGACCGCGCGGACCAACTTTTTTGATCACATCCAAAACCATATCCAGCTCATTAAATTCATACTTCTCGAATACGTCATATGCATGCAAGCAGGTTTCATGCTCTAAGATGATCTGTTCAGGATACAGGATCATAGATGCCCCCAACATTCCTAAATAGCCGCAAACTTCACCACCAGCAAGTGGGATTTGAGCTGCGCCAAAACCACCGTCTGTGCCAGATTCCCAACCGATATCATGGGCATCGCTGGATGTTGAGCCACCACCGAGGCTAGGGACTTTCCAGGCATGCGCGAGCTGCACAACAGCCGCAGAGGCGATTGGGGTTTCACCGATATAACCCCCAGTACGTGGATCCATAAGAGAAAGAATGATGGAGTGGAATACAGGTGCACCTGGGTGCGCCAACTGCATGAGTACCATGGCGCTGACCACTTCTGCATCTCCAACGACAATTGAGCCGAGGAGAGATGCCGGAGCTGTTGATCCAAGCGTTGGCATTGCCATAAAACTTGTTGGTATTCCTGCTTCAGCGTAAGCTAGCGCCGCTTCAACGCCGTGCTCATCGTGGCCTAAAGGCGCAATGGTGCATATATTCGCATTTATAGGAGGTCTGCTGCGCCTAGCCGCCTCGCTTCCAGCAACCACAGTTGCCATATCAATCAGATAGGGGGCAAGCCTGGGGTGGACGGTTGTGCCACCGCGAACATGTTTTAAGGTGTTTGTCAGCCCTGCATGGCATTCGTGTAACGGGGCAGTGATGCCATGATCTTGGGCGCTGACCAAAGGCCAGAAGAAGCTGATCAATGGCAATGCATCGCTTACACGTGCTAGCATAGCTACATCGTCCTTTCGTGAAGACCGCTTCTGCCGGGTATCCAAATCAAGTACGTGCACTCCACAGCCATCCGTACTCAAATAGGTTTTACTGCCATCAAGGGTTAAATCAAATCGTTCTTCGCGCCCCCCCAATACAAAGCTGCGCGGGGCTGATGACATTGCTCTTTTAACCAGCTCTGGAGGGATGCGTACAATTTGAGCATCCCAATCTACCTTAGCACCATGATCGTCAAAGATCGAGAGAGCCATATCACTTGGGAAATATACTCCAACATCATCTAGAAGCCTTAGTGTGCCATGCTGGATTTTCTCGAGTTCAGGTGGTTTGAATACGTCCATGGTGTTCTTTGATGAGAATGGGATAATGTCTGGAGTGTGCGAATACATGTTGCTCCCGGATGATCGTGTTTTATGGGTGTATTTAATCCTGTGTCAGTCCCTTAACCCCCAGAAATGATGTGTAAAAGTGACTGGCACCTGTATCTTGTTCCCTAAAACTCTCTTGACCATTCTTTTAGCCAGCGCTCGACAACTACTTTGGTCTGAGTGTAAAACTCAACCGCATGCCGGCTTTGCCCGTGCAGGGTGCCAAAGAAACTATCCTTCCAACCGCTGAATGGGAAAAAAGCCATTGGTGCGGCTACACCGATATTGATACCAACATTTCCTGCTTGAACTTCATAGCGGAAACGACGGGAGGCGCCACCACTGCTGGTGAATATACAGGCCATATTACCGTATTGGCGTGAGTTAACCAGCTCGATGGCATCACCCAAGTCCTTTACAGACTGTGCTGCCATCACCGGGCCAAATATCTCGGTCGTAGCAACGATGCTTTCAGGAGCAACATTCGCCAGAATTGTGGGACGCAGAAAATTCCCATTTTCATAACCAGGGATGGATGCTTCGCGTCCATCCAGGACCATTTCTGCCCCTTCCTGAAGGCCTTGATCAATAATCCCTTGGATGCGGGTCTTGGATTCAGGTGTGATGACTGGACCCATTTGAACCCCATCATCCAGACCACAACCGACAATCCTGTCAGCAGCTGCTTCTCGAAATGTCGGTAGGAAGATATCTTTGGCTTCACCCACCAGAATGATGGTTGCTGCAGCTAGACAGCGCTGACCAGCATTCCCATAGACAGAATCGATCACAATCTTGGTGGTCATTTCGACATCCGCATCAGGCATGATGACTAGGGGGTTTTTTGCCCCGCCCTGGGCCTGGACGCGTTTTCCGTTGGCTGCGCTGCGAGCATAGACGTGGCGGGCTACAGGTGTAGAACCTACAAAACTTACTGCTTTGACATCAGGATGGTCCAGCAATGCGTTGACAGTATCGGGACCACCATTGACCAAGTTGATCACACCGGGAGGAAATCCAGCTTCTTCAAATAATGGTGCAATCTTCTGCATCGTCATTGGGCAGCGTTCTGATGGTTTGATAACCACAGGATTACCAGTTGCGACTGCATATGGCAAAAACCAGAACGGGATCATGCCCGGGAAGTTGAAGGGAGCAATGATTGCAGCAACACCCACTGGTTGGCGGATCATGAATTCGTCGATGCCAACAGCAATATCCTCGGAAAACTGGCTTTGCATCATTAATGGGATGCCGCAGGCAACCTCAACGTTCTCAATAGCCCTCCGCATTTCCCCACCGGATTCGCCTAAGGTTTTGCCATTTTCAGTCGAAATCAAACTGGCAATAACATCAAAGTGTTCTTCAAGCAGGTCTTTCAGCTTAAAGAACGGTTGGATCCGTGTAGCCGGGGGCGTGCGCCGCCAACTGTCAAATGCAGCGCTGGCTGTCTGCGCGACTAGGTCGACCTGGTCCGGTTGGGTCAGGGGAACTCGCCCGATAATTTCATTCGTTGCAGGGTTATGAACCGGTAACACTTTTTCAGTTGTTGCAGCCACCCATTGGCCTCCATAGTAATTCTTCATTAATTCAGTTGTCATTATTAGCTCCGGATTCCTGGTATCTATTTTTATTTTTCTACCACAGCATCGATCATTTCCAAGGCTTGGTCGATGATCGATAATCCTTCATCCAATTGAGAATTCGTGATGCAAAGTGGGGGAACGATAAAAATCATATTCGCGTTAATGAACGTAAACAGGCCTTGATCCCGCAGAAACTTAGCTGCTTCGTTCATTGTTGCCAGTTCGGCACCATTCGCATTTCTAGTGGCGACAGGTGTTTTCTTCCCTTTATCTTTTACGACCTCTATGACAGAGAACAAGCCGATATAACGCACATCGCCTACCGATATATGTTCTGATTTAATTTCCTCTAAGCGAGTACCCAAATATCTCCCAACTTGGGCTGCGTTCTCAATTAAGCCATCCTCTTTATATACCTTAACTGTAGCAACTCCAGCAGCACACGATAGCGGGTGAGCACTGTATGTTAACCCACACCACAGCTTATTATCCTCAAAGAATTGGGCGATTTTCTCTGACACAACAACTGCACCTAAGGGAACATACCCTGATGTTACCCCTTTTGCCATTGTGAGAATATCGGGGGTCACATCCCAGTTGTCAACTGCAAACCATTTTCCCGTACGTCCAAAACCGCTCATCACTTCATCTGAGATCAATAATATTCCATACTTGTTGCAGATTTCCCGCATGCGCGGCCAGTACTCGTCAGGAGGCACGATAATACCGTTTGAGCCTACGACTCCCTCAAATAAAATCGCAGCGATATTCTCAGGACCTTCGTATTGGATAACTTCTTCTACATGGTCAATGCACTCGCGATGGCATGTGTCTTTTGACCAGCCAAAAGGGCAGCGATAGCAGTAAGGGTTTAGGACATGCACGACACCCGGCATTGTGGGTTCAACCGGCCAACGTCTTTTATCTCCGGTTAGGGCAATCGCACCATGGGTTGCACCGTGATAAGAGATGTAATGCGCAAGGATTTTATGGCGACCGGTGAATGCACGAGCCATCTTGATTGCATTCTCATTTGCCTCAGCTCCGCCAAGGCAGAAGAAGGTTTTTTTCAAATCTCCCGGTGTTACGTCCGCTATGATCTCTCCGAGGCGCCCGCGCGGCTCAGTTGCCATCCCTGGATGAGAAAAGCACAACTTCTCAGCTTGCTCTTTGATAGCATCTATCACTTTCCGATGCTGGTGCCCGATGTTTAGGTTCATTAACTGAGACGAGAAATCCAAATAGCGTTTACCTTTCGCGTCCCAAAAGTAAACGCCTTGAGCCCGGTCTATTGCAATCGGATTCACTGTTGACTGTATTGACCAGGAGAAAAAAGTGTATTGCTTGCTTAACTGAACGATCTCCTCGGCAGTAAGCGAGTTTTTTCCAGGGCTCATAGAAACCTCCGGGTTATATCATTTCTGGCAAAAAACGGCACGAGATTGGAAAGGACTAACCTTCCCTCTCTCGTGCGCGGGGAACCAATATCACTCAATCGTTTGTTTGACCGTAATGCCCCGCTTCTCTAGTTCAGCGAAGAAGATGGTGGGATTAATCACAGTTTCAGGCGGTTGAACACCTCTTTCTTTTATATCGCCGCGAGCGATCATCTGTGCCCCAATACTCAAGGGAATAGCAATATTCTTATAGTAAGCCGCTTTGCCACCCCATTCCTCCATACCGGGGTGCTGGCTCTAAAACGAAATCTTGGTATCATGTCCATCCCGTTTACCCATCACATCCACTACCAGACCGTATGCCCAAAGTGGTGTCTGCTTTGTTTCTGGTAATTGGAGCAGTATCTCGTGCATCATATCAAATGCGCTGGTCTCATTTCCATT
>JBFENN010000221.1:0-5685 GCA_041551115.1 Anaerolineales bacterium | reverse complement strand
TCTGTGGGAATACCCTTATATCTCAGTAAAAAACCCCTTATATAGCGAGTTGGCTGGGAAGAAGTATTTACTGCAAACTCAAGATGGCAAACCGTATATTCATCGCTGGTTGCCGGACTCAATTGCTTCTGATCACCCCCACCTTCCACCAAGTGGGATTATTGATTTCACCAATCCTAATGCCTATCGATGGTATCTTGAAGCCCATAAGCCGCTCTTCGATATCGGTGTCAGTGTGATGAAGACCGATTATGGCGAATCAATCCCTGAAGATGTGGTTGCCCATAATGGTGACACGGGCAGACGTTTGCATAACGTCTATTCCCTGCTCTATAACCAGTGCGTTTATAGCGCCACAAAGAAGTTCAGCCGCGATGGCGCCTTGGTTTGGGGCCGGGCGGGTTGGGCCGGCAGTCAGCGCTATCCGCTTCAATGGGGCGGCGATCCACAAAGTGACTGGGAAGGGTTGGCAGCCAGCATCCGCGGCGGACTCTCATACGGCATGAGCGGCGGAGCGTACTACAGCCATGATATCGGTGGATATGCTGGGGGAGATCCGTCACCAGACCTGTATATCCGCTGGGCGCAAGCCGGCGTGATGATGTCGCACACCCGCTTCCACGGGGCAGGTCAGCGTGAGCCATGGTTTTATGGTGAAGAAGCTGAAGCTATTATCAAGAAATGGTTGGCTTGGCGCTATCAGCTGATCCCATACTTACAAGCTTGTGCCATGGAAGCCAGCCAGAACGGTCTACCAGTGATGCGCGCCATGCCCCTTGCGTTTCCCGAAGACCCACTCGCTTGGGGATTTGAAGAACAATACATGCTTGGCCCCTCGCTCTTGGTCGTACCAGTGTTAGTCCCCGAAAATGTAGTGCGCTTCTATTTGCCTGCAGGAGGGTGGTTTGATCTTTGGAGTGGTGAGCGGTTCGAAGGTCCCCACCTCATCGAGCGCACGGTTCCATTGGACCACATACCCGTTTTTGGGCGAACGGGAACAATCCTTCCGCTCGGACCGGCAGTCCAGCACACAGGTGAATTAGAACCTGGCATCCAGCTTAGTGAAGTGTGGGTGTTCGGGGAACCAATCACGGGGATCACACTGCCCGGGTTGGAACTCTCTGTTGAACATGGAGTGATTTCGGATCTACCAGATGATGTACAAGTAAAAATGTGGAAGTAGAAATGGATTGTATTTATACCCCCCCAGAGTGCTGAGACTGACAGGTATCTGAAAGTGAGTTAATGGATTTTTATAGGAGAAAAGAAATATGAAAAAAGGGATATTATTACACAAAGCCGACGATGATGTCGGTGTTTCCGCCATCGACTTGAAGGCTGGCGAAGTAATTCAAGCCGTGACCTTGGAAGGTGAAACCGTTACCGAAATTCGTATGGTAGATGACGTACCCCTAGGACACAAAGTTGCCATGCAAGACATGGAAACTCAGAAGCATATCATCGAGTATGGTCGCCCGATTGGGTATGCCACCAGAAAGATCGCTGTTGGAGCGCATGTCCACGTCCATAACATTGCTAGTCTGCGTTGGTCTGGGGAACCGCAGATTATTGAGCATTAGGAGTATTTACAATGACAAACTATTTTGATATCCCTCTGACCGGTTACCGCCGTGAAAACAACCGTATCGGTATCCGGAATCATGTCTTGATCGTGTCCGTGGACGACATTTCTAATGCCGCCGTCGAAGGTGTAGGCAACCTGATCCGTGGCACCTTAGCCCTTCCCCACCCTTACGGGCGGCTGCAATTTGGGGATGACCTTGATCTGACTTTCAACACATTGATAGGAACTGGTAGTAACCCTAATGTTGCAGCAGTGATTGTCATCGGTATCGAACCGAACTGGACCGATTACATCGCCAATAAAATTGCTGAGACTGGGAAACGAGTAGCAAGTTTCAGCATCGAACGCTCCGGTGACCTAAAAACCATCGAGAAAGCCTCCCGGAAAGCCAAGGAGTTCGTGCACTATGCTTCAGCCCTTCCCCGCGTCCCAGTGGATTGGAAGGACCTATGGGTTTCAACCAAATGTGGTGAATCCGATACAACCAGTGGGCTGGCATCCAATCCCACAGTAGGACGGGTCTTTGACCGCTTGGAGGAAATGGGTAACACGCTCATCTTTGGTGAGACGACCGAAGTCACCGGCGCTGAGGATATCATTATGGAGCGATGTGCCACAACCGAGATTGCAGCTCAATTTAAAGCTGCCTTTGATGATTATCAGGAATTAGTGCAATCACAGGGTGTCAGCTTGATGGGTTCCCAACCCACCGAAGGTAATATCCGCGGCGGCCTTTCGACCATTGAAGAGAAAGCTTTGGGCAATATTGAGAAAATGGGACGCAGCAAGGTGGTAGGGTTCCTTGAACCAGCGGAAGAACCTACAAATCCCGGTCTGCATTTCATGGATTCATCGAGTGCGGCTGCTGAAATGGTCACATTATGTTGTGCTGCAGGTGCAACAGTGCATCTATTCACCACCGGGCAGGGGAATATTGTTGGCAATCCAGTGCTGCCAGTCATCAAATTATCTGCGAATCCCCTTACGGTTGAAACAATGTCAGAGCACATCGACGTCGATCTCACCGGACTGCTGCGGTTCGAGTACAATCTGGATGGAGCTGCTGACCGTGTCATGGAGATGATGGCCCACACCGTCAATGGCCGCCTGACCAGTGGCGAGACTCTGCGTCACGATGATTTTGTGCTGACAAAGTTATATCGCAGCGCGTAGTAAACGTATAAAATCACGTTCCCGGAAGGACTGCTGATCCTCTGAGGACTGGCAGTCCTAACTTATCTACTTGTGATGGACATTCGCATTCCCTATGGACTCTCTTCCCTGACGATCGATCTTCCCGATGACATCGGTGTGGATATTATCGAGCCGTCTAATGTCACCGCAGCAGGAAACCCCCAGAAAGTAGTTCAGTCTGCACTGGACAATTTACTTGGGGATGTGAATTGGCCTGCGTTTTCTGGATCGAAATCTGTGGCGATTGCCATCAATGACAAGACACGCCAAGTGCCGCATCATCAGCTTCTACCGCCTTTACTAGCACGCCTGACTTCCATGGGCATCTCCGATCAGTCTGTTACGCTATATGTAGGGGTGGGCTGCCATACGCCGATGGATCCCGCAGAATTTCCATCAATATTACCTGCGGAGATCTTGGAGCGCTATACCGTTGTTTCCCACAATGCCGAATATGATGACGGTCTGATTTACCTCGGCGAAACCACACGCGGTACACCGATTTGGTCGAACCGGAGCTACGTTCAGTCCGATTTCAAGATAGTGATTGGTAATATCGAGCCGCACCAGTTCGTTGGTTTTTCCGGTGGCGTTAAAACTGCGGCCATTGGGCTTTCCGGCCTTGAAACCATTAACCGGAACCATACGCTGATGACCCACCCCGATTCACAGCTGGGCAAGTACCATACAAACCCAGCCCGGCAAGATGTGGAAGAGATTGGAAAGAAGATTGGCGTCCATCTTGCGTTGAATGCCATTCTCAACCAAAACAAGCAAATTGTGGAGGCACTAGCCGGTGATCCAGTCGCTGTCATGCTGGCAGGCTTACCGCTCTCGCGACAACTCTGCCAAGTGGTAGTTGCGCAAAGTTACCGGCTGATGATTTCCTCTCCCGGCGGCCACCCCAAAGATATCAATGTTTACCAAACCCAAAAAGGGTTGGCGCACGCTGTACGGGTCACGCTTCCCGGCGGAACGATGATACTTACTGCCGCCTGTCCTGAAGGTTCGGGCAGCGTGCACTACGAAGAATGGGCACTGGGTAAAAGATCGTTTGCTGAAGTCATTAAACAGTTCCAAGCTGAAGGCTTCCGTATCGGCCCCCACAAGGCTTTCCAAATTGCACGTGATGCCTCACAAATCCACCTGATGTTGTACTCCGGTCTAGACGAGAACCTTGCCCGGGCGCTGCTGTTCAACCCAGTAAACGATTTGCAAACCGCTGTGGATACCGCCCTGGCGGATTTAAAGCCCGGCGAACGCGTCGGCGTAATGCCGCAAGCCGCTTCTACAATACCCTACCAGCTAATGTGAGAGAGGTTATTTATGAACCATGGATCAACAGCACAAGTCCTGCGAGTCAATTTAACAAATGGTTCCATTGAAGTTGAAGAACTCTCAGAAGATTTTTATCGGCTTTATCCGGGTGGCAAGGCGCTGGCTGGATATATTCTGTTGAATGAAATGCCGCCTCACACTGAGCCTTTTGCCCCGGAAAATGTGTTGGTCCTGGCGAATGGGTTACTGACTGGCGCACCAGTTTCTACTGCGACTCGCTATGTAGCTTCCGCCCGGTCACCATTAACGAATGGCTACGGTGAATCGGAAGCCGGCGGATTTTGGGGGCCAGAACTCAAGATGGCAGGATTTGAAGCGATTGTGGTCACTGGTAAGTCCCCTGAACCGGTGTACTTATGGATTAAGGAGGGCGAAGCGGAAATCCGTCCCGCGAGCCATCTTTGGGGTCGTCTGACAGCCGAAGTCCAGGGAGCGATCCGGGCAGAGTTAGGTGACGATAAGATCCAGGTGCTACAAATCGGCCCCGCAGGTGAAAACTTGGTCCGCTTTGCAGGAATCACCAATAACCTGCGCCATTTCAATGGTCGCAACGGCATGGGTGCAGTGATGGGTTCCAAAAATCTACGGGCAGTAGCTGTTCGCGGACATACTCGCTATCAAAAGATCGCTCACGATCCAAAAAGTTTACTAAATCTAGGGCGGAAACTTGCGCAGAGGGTCAAAGAGAACCCCCAATCTTGGGGGTTACAAAACACAGGTACCCCCGGTCTGGTCGAACCTTTAAACGCTGGCGGTATCCTCCCCACGCGAAATTTTTTGCAGGGCGCGTTTGAAAACGTGGACGATGTCAAGTGGGAAGCTTACGAGAGTGAATTACTCACAGCTCGGGGCAGCTGCTATGCCTGTGCGATCCGCTGTAAGCGCGAAGTTGCGGTGGACGGCCGTGCTTCGGTTTACGGCGGTCCTGAGTATGAGACCGTGGGATCTTTTGGTCCCAATTGCGGTGTGAACGATTTACAAGCGATTGCCAAAGCTAACGAGATGTGCAACGCATATATGCTGGATAGCATTTCTACCGGCTCAACCATCTCGTTTGCCATGGAATGCTTTGAGCATGGCTTGATAGGGTTGGAAGATACTGATGGTCTGGATTTGCGCTTCGGCAACGCCCAGGCGATGTTGGAAATGGTCGAGCGCATTGCCAAACGCCAGGGTCTCGGTGATTTGCTGGCTGAGGGCACCCTGCGAGCCGCCCAGAAGATCGGCGGAGATGCCCTGTTTTTCGCCATGCAAGTTAAAGGACAGGAACTGCCTATGCACGAGCCGCGCGGTAAATACAACGTTGGGATGGGATATGCCATCTCGGAGATTGGCGCCGACCACTTGGTGGTGGCGCACGATACCATGCTCGCTAACAAGGAAGCATTACCCTTTAAACATGCACAACCATTGGGGATCACTGAAGCCCAACCAGCTCGAAGTTTAAACAACGAAAAGATGCGGCAATTCTACATATTGGAGAAATTGACCAGCTTGGAAAAAGTGATCGGGTACTGTTTCTTCGGTCCAGCCCCGCGCTCCTATATTCTTATGGAGGAAGTTCTAGA
>JBFENN010000220.1:0-5687 GCA_041551115.1 Anaerolineales bacterium | reverse complement strand
ACCCGCCCAACCCGCCCAAGCAACCGGGCTTAGCATCACATCCTCACCACCCATAGGCAGGGGTCTACCAGTAAAAAAGTATTCCAACCAGTACTGCCAAACCGATATGTCACCATAGGTGCCTGGAGCAGGAAGCAATTTCCCAAAAACGATATATTTGGCAAAAAGATATAAGATTGAATTTCCTTCAATTTGCAGTCCCTGACCCGCCTGCAGAGTGCTAGGTAAAGTGCTTATTTCGGAAAGATGCAAACCGATCAATAAGACCGGGACAGCCACTACAAATCCAGCAAGCGGACCAGCAATCCCGATATCCATTAAGATACGTCGGTTTCTAGGTGGAGCCTTCATTTGGATAAACGCACCCATGGTGCCAAACGCGCTAAAAGGGAAAGGCAGAAAGTAAGGAAGCGTCACATGCGCTCGGTGATAGCGACCAGCAAGATAATGCCCGAATTCGTGGGCTAATAATATCGCCAATAAACTCACAGTAAAAGCCAAACCACCACCTAAACTGGATCTGATATATGGGATCAGATCGTTGAAGCCGGGATTAGGTGGACCCTGGTAGACCCCACCTAAGGTGTAGTAAACACCTGCGAAAAATACACTAAATACTGTTAAGACAAACAGCAGACCATTAATCCAGGTGCGTGACGGCTTAGGGTTCGCTGTCCCTGAAATGATGTTGATAATATGCTCGTTGCCTTCCACCCGGAAAAGTGGGGTGATATTGAACTGCTCCAATTGACTGGTCAGGAGTTGATAAGCTGCATCAGAATCTTTACTTATCAATTGACCTCGATAGCGAGCGATGTACTGACTGTTTGCATCACCTCTGGTGATGGCATGGATATTGAGGTGCTGGGCAATGATTGTTGTTAGAGTCTCGTAATCCACTTGGCTCATATTCAATATATCTACCTATACACACGTTGGCGATTTTGCATTATTTTCCGAACGCTGCATTGAGAAAGGCGGGAGTGGATGGGAGTCGAACCCACCGCGGCTCGCAACGCGACCCGCCACCGATTTTGAAGACCGGGGAGCCCACCGGGACCCAACCACCCCCATTGCTAAGCAACAGGATTATATCAGAATTACAACGGCGGTTTGGTTCCCACAACACCGCACACTATATGATTGACTCTACAGAAAATTTAGTATATTCTTATATAAACCGACTGGTCAGTTTATCAGGTAAAACGTAATGAGTCCAAAACAGAATGTTAGCGATGAGCGTAAAAATCAGATACTAGAGGCTGCAATGGTCGTCTTCTCGCGTAATGGGTTTCAAGGCACACGGATGGACGACATTGTGACCGAGTCGGGCCTAAGCAAAGGAACATTATACTGGTATTTTGACAGCAAAGAGGAGATCATTGTCTCTCTGCTCGAACGTCTCTTCGATCAAGAGATGACAGATCTTGTAACAATCAAGAATAAAACCGGGACCGCTTACGAACGACTGCTCCAATTCACCAAGGACAGCATTTTAAGCATCGATCAAATGTTAGCGGTGCTGCCAATCACCTATGAATTTTACGCGATGGCATTCCGGCATGAAGGTGTGAGAGAGATACTGAGAATCTACTTCAGACAATACTTGGAAGAAATTCCACCTGTCATTCAACAAGGTATCGACCGAGGTGAATTCCGTAAAGTCAATCCGATCGAAGTAGCTATCGCCGCTGGAGCGATCATTGAAGGAACACTCCTGCTGTGGACATATGATGAAGTGAATATCGATTTGGAGGTACACACGCTGGCAGCGATGGAAATGCTACTGACAGGGATAAAAATATGATCAGCAGCAAATGGAAGATCCTATATAAGATCAGTCACCCTACATGCGGAGGCTGACGGACTCACAGATGCTGGGATCTCCGAGATCACAAGGCACTAAACGTTCTAACGGGTATTTCAAGAGAAATCATTCCCGGGCAGAAAAATCAAAACTGATACATTGCTCCCATGAGAAAGTTCGTTTAATTAGGATACTTAATAAGGATGAGTAATGAACTGGATAAAACAGCTAGCAGCAGATCCGACAGATTGGTTATTAGAATATGATCGTCAATATCCAGGTGTAAGGTACTTTACACAAAAAGATATCCTTGGTAAATCTAATGCAGACCCAGAATTCATACAATCACAAAAGGAAGTAATGACTCAGGGGGTTGTTCCAACCATCCTGAATGAACAACATCAAGATGGTTATTGGAGTAAGGCAGGACCAGGTTACTATCCGAAATATCGCGGTACAGTATGGCAGGTGTGCCATCTTGCTCAATTCGGTGCCGATGGAAGTCATCCTCAGGTGAAAAAAGCCTGTAATTATATCCTCGACAATGCACGGTCAGAATTTGGCGGCTTCTCGATGACCGGTACAAAATCCGGCATGATTCAATGTCTCCAGGGCAATCTGGGTGCGGCGCTGCTCGACCTAAAGCAAGGTGATGATGAACGTTTACAAGATGCGCTCATATGGTTGGCTAACAGCATTACTGGCAATGCAATTGCGTCCGCAGAAGATCGTGATGCATCACCACGCTACTACCGAAGCGGCAACAGCGGGCCAGGGTTTCGCTGCTCAGCTAATGATCACTTACCTTGTGCCTGGGGTGCGGTAAAAGCCATGGCGGCACTGGCAAAAATCCCTGAGGGAGAGCGGACAAAGGAAATTCAGACCGCGATCGCCCAGGGGGTTGAGTTCCTCTTCAGCGGCAATCCCGCCACAGCAGATTACCCAATGGGTTATGCAAGCAAACCAAATAGGAGCTGGTTTAAATTTGGCTACCCTATCGGGTATGTCACCGATGTCCTTCAAATCATTGAAGTACTTACAAACATTGGCTTCGGGAATGATCCGCGCTTGCATCCAGCCCTTGAGCTGGTTATCAGTAAAGCTGACCTCCAAGGGAGGTGGAATTTAGAATACACCTATAATGGAAAAACATGGGTGGATGTAGAAGAACTAAAAAAACCCAGCAAATGGGTCACGTTGCGCGTGATGCGGGTTCTCACACAAATAAATAAAGACCATTGATGCTTTCTCACTCCTTATAAAGCGGGTATGGATTGTCAAATACTTCTCAAGATCAAAATGCGAATTGCATTTATGAACTAAGAAAAAATCAATATAGGCTAGATACAAGGAGGTACACCATGACGTTCGTAATCTTAATCGCAGTATGGATTGTAATTGGTTTGCTCCTAGGCATGCTGGCACCCTCAATCTGGAAGGAGCCCCGTCCCTATGGTGATGCAGCAGATTACATTGCAGCGGTTTCCGCGTCGGTCATCACCGGGATAATCGATTGGCTGATATTCCCCTTCTTCAACATCGAAGGTTGGTTGAAGTTTGCCGGTTTTATCCTCGAGCCAACACTCGTTGCCTTGATCGTCTTATGGGTTATTCGAAAGATAAAGCGCTCCAATCAATAGCTTCTGTTCGCAAACAAGTAGCGGTCAAACAGGTAACTAGGAAAATCACAACCATTCTCCGTCATGGAATATATTATTCAAACGACGAGTTTAACGCGTAAATATGGACAGCTGATTGCCGTTGACGCTCTCGATCTGGCAATCCGACCGGGGGAAATCTATGGTCTCGTCGGCGCAGATGGGGCTGGGAAAACGACTACCCTAAGAATCCTAGCGGGGGTATTAACCATAACTGATGGCGAAGCTTGGATAGCTGGTGAAAGATTAGCAACCAATGCGGAAAAGATCAAATCCAATATCGGTTACATGGCCCAACAATTCAGTCTGTATGGTGATCTATCTGTCAGCGAGAATCTGGCGTTCTTTGCAGATATTTACGACGTTTGGGGAGTTGAACGCGAGGAACGCACCCGATACCTGTTAGAGTTCGCTCAATTAACACGGTTCCATAATCGCCGAGCTCAACATCTGTCAGGTGGTATGCAGAAAAAATTAGCGCTGGCATCTACGCTCATCCACCAACCCGACATCCTGCTTTTAGATGAACCAACAACTGGAGTGGACCCAGTATCCCGGCGCGAATTTTGGGAAATATTGACCGAACTCCACTTGGGTGGAACGACTATCGTCATCAGCACACCATACATGGATGAAGCTGAACGCTGCAATCGAGTTGCGCTGCTCCACAATGGGAGATTAATCCGGTCGGATAAACCAAGAGATATTCAAAGTTCAGTTGAAGGCGATGTCATTCGACTCACCCCGGAAAACTGGCAATATGCACAACAACAACTCAAGCAAATACCAGGTGTACTAGAAGTGCAAACTTATGGCAATAGGCTGCATGTACTGCTTTCTAAGGGTGAAGGCAATTTATCCTATCTGGAATCAGAATTGGATAGGCGTGCTATTCAATTTTCAGGTTTGGAGCGAACTCCAATGCGAATGGAAGAAGCATTCATTTCTATAGTAAGCAAATTGGAAAAGTGAAGATGTCTCTAAGACATGTCTATGCGGTTACATTAAAAGAAATCCGGCATATTCTGCGAGATAAAGCAACCTTTTTCCTGGTAGTCTTCACGCCTACGCTCCTGCTGCTCTTACTAGCCTATGCGGTCACAGCGGATATTACACATGTCCCTATTAGCGTATTGGATATGGATCACAGCCCTACCTCCCGCGCGTTTATCGAACAGATTACATTGGGAGATGATCTGGAACTCATCTCACATGTAAATAACATCAAAGCTATTGAAGATCAGCTATTGAAGGGTAATATCAAAGCAGCAGTTATATTGTCGCCATCTTTTGAGCGCGGCCTTTACGCCATGCGTGGTGCAGGAGTGCAAATCCTGGTTGATGGTACAGAGCCCCAAAGTGGAGGGTTTGCTGTTGACAAAATCGCGCTGCGGTCTGATGAATTCATCAGCAAATTGTTGGTCAAACAATTTGCTGCTCAGGGCATGAATATTGAGAATTTGCTCCCAATTGATGTACGAACCCAGACCTGGTACAACCCAAATTTAAAAGCCAGTGTAGATATCATCCCAGGGTTACTGTCTATTGTGCTTGCACTGCCAGGCATGTCAGTCGCGTTAACTTTGGCACGCGAACGTGAACATGGAACCCTAGAGCAACTCATGGCATCCCCTGTCGGCAAATCAGAACTGCTGTTGGGGAAGATGATCCCCTATATCCTCAGCGGATTGATCAATATACCTCTCACAACAGCGATTGCACTTTATTGGTTTGGGGTGCCTTTTAACGGCAATTTCGGGTTGTTTGTACTTCTTTCCAGTATTTTCTTTTTTGCGAATCTAAGTATGGGGGTACTCATTGGTGTGTTCATCCACAGCCAGGCAGCTGCGCTGGCGCTATCGTTGCTACTAGTACTCTTTCCAGGGTTCTTCTTAACCGGAATCTTTTTCCCGATCGCAGCCATGCCACCCATTGTGCGTATGGAAGCTTTGGCTCTGCCGGGTACCCACTATGCCATTATTACGCGGGCATCTTTCGTGACCGGTGCCGGTATAGACGTGCTTTGGTTGTATGGCATGGCACTTTTGCTCATGGGAATAGCTTTCACTGGTATAGCTGCATATTCTTTCAAGAAAAAACTTGCATAACAATCGTATGGCAAAACGAATTTGGTCATTGGTCATTAAAGATTTCACCCACTTAATACGTGATTGGTGGCTGCCAGCATTCATGCTGTTTGGCGGATTGCTTGAGCTGCTGGT
>JBFENN010000219.1:0-5709 GCA_041551115.1 Anaerolineales bacterium | reverse complement strand
TGGATGGATATGCTTACGGGCAAGCAGCTGATTGGTGGTGGGCTTTTCCGGCCCGTGATGGGTGGGGCCGATTGGCTCCGCGCTTCCCAGTGCAGGTAATTGGTGCGCTGACAGCATTGGGGGCTATTTGGGCAGCAGAATTCTTGACCAAGTATCTTGCAGTCCCCGGACAGATCGCGGCAGCAACCGCATATCTGATGTCGCTGGTTTACTTCTTGTTAGCATTTACTCGCGTTGATTATGTTGAGACTTTTTTGGGGTTCCGGATTGACGCTTTGATCGCTCTGATGATTGCCGTCGTCTCTGGCGGCTACCTGGTGATCTCTTGGCGGCAGAATGAAGTAGATAAAAAAGGCAGATTCTGAACTGAACCGCAAACCAGTAAACACTTGTTACAATATGAATCTAATATCGTATGAGAGGTGGGATGACCTTGGACATCGCTATCGCACAAATCAATACTTACTTGGGGGATGTGGATAAAAATCTAGAGAAGCACCTATCTCTAATCCACGCTGCCCAAGGAGCTGACCTAATCGTGTTTCCTGA
This sequence comes from Anaerolineales bacterium, assembly GCA_041551115.1. Taxonomy (GTDB): domain Bacteria; phylum Chloroflexota; class Anaerolineae; order Anaerolineales; family UBA4823; genus DAOVXM01. Next base: position 5,160 of record JBFENN010000219.1, on the reverse strand, counting down.
GCTGTCATTGACAGGTTATGTACTTCAGGATTTGGTGCCAAGCATTGCACTTAAGCCTAACGCAAGTAGCCGAGTTTTTTCGCCGCTGCTAAAAGCCAGCGAGAATATCGATATCGTTGTAGGTTTCGTTGATGAAGACCCGCGGCACCGTTTCTACATTGCAGCCGCCTATCTGTCTCAAGGGGAAATCTTACACATCCATCACAAGACCTACCTGCCTACCTATGGCTTGTTTGATGAAGGCCGTTTTTTTGCCTGGGGAGACAAGATACGCTCCTTTGATACCCGTTTCGGCAGATTTGGGATCTTGATCTGTGAGGATTTCTGGCATGCTTCCCCCCCCTATTTGCTTTGGCTGGACGGGGCGGATGTATTATTGTTCACTTCTGCTTCCCCGGGGCGCGGTTTAACTGATGAGCCCAAATTAGAATCTGCCCGTTGGGTTGAGCATATCAATCAGGCATACGCTAGTTTGTTCACCACATATATTGTGCACGCCAATCGGGTTGGTTTTGAAGACGGATTAAATTTTTGGGGCGGCTCTACTATCTATGACCCGAATGGAGATTTAATTGCCCAAGGACCTTATTTTGAGGAAGAGCTCATCCATGCAGCAATTGATCTAAATCAGTTACACCGTACCCGGGCACGTTTGCCCCTCTTACGTGACGAACGTACAACTTTGGTGTTTCGTGAGTTGGCCCGAATTATCAATGGGGACAGAACAGACCAGTGATAAATGAATACTTCACACGAGAGAATCAAGTAGATTATTGTGGATATGAATAAATTCGTTGTCCAAAGCATCACTATTCTCCTCCGAGATCGCAACCGTGTGTATCTTTTGCTGTTGTTTATTTGTCTACTGATGGCATCCCTCCCTGGCGAGGCATCAGCAGCACCAAACACACAAGTCAAGCGATACGATCTTGTGATTTTTGGTCGTGCGGTAGACCCTCAAGGTGAACCTGTCGAGTTAGCTGTTATCAAAGCAATACCAATTGGTGATGAGGAGCCGCTGATCGAAGCGGAGAGCCAAGAAGATGGATCCTGGGTCTTAGCTTTCGATGAGTTCCCTCAGCAAGAGATTGAGATTTTTGTTGAACACCCACATTTTTACCCGCAAGTGATTAAATTCGGTTTTGCTGAACGCCAGGAATTAATTGAATCAGGTGTGTATCGACTGGAGGATGAAATCCTGGAGCGACGTATTTCTGCGGGTTTCTGGACGGCGACTATTGTCTTCCTGGTGGTACTGTTATTGATCGCATTTGAAAGATTGCACAGTACAACTGCAGCTCTTGCTGGTCTATCCTTAATCTTTATCACTTCTTATGTTGGCGGGGCGATTAACCCTGATTTCTTTATCTTCACCTTCGAGCGCGGGTTGAGTTATATAAATTGGGAAGTCATCTTCTTGGTCATGGGTATGATGATTATCATCGCAGTAATTGAGAGGACAGGTATATTCCAATGGTTAGCTTTCCAAGCATACCGTCTTAGTGGTGGCCGGGCTTGGCTGTTAGTGCTGATCCTTATGGGAATCACTGCAGTAGCTTCCGCGTTATTGGACAACTTCACGACGATGTTATTAATGACCCCAATCAGCCTCCAAATTGGCTTGGCTCTCGGTATCAATCCGTTAGCATTGATAATTCCTGAAATTCTAGCCTCAAATGTCGGCGGAATCAGCACCTTGGTTGGCACACCGACAAACATATTGATTGGCGCATATGCTGGGATTGGGTTCAATGACTTCCTTATCAATCAAACAGCTGGTGTTGTGATCGCCCTGCTAGTAATGGCTGGATACGTTCTGTTTCACTACCGCAAGGAGTTCGCGAAACAGGGCGTAGCAATCTCCCCCCGGTTGTACGAGAAGCTTGAACAGAACGCTGAAATAGAAGACAAGGGAGCTCTGTGGAAATCAGGGATCGTCTTCATTCTTGTGCTGTTCGGTTTTGTATTAGGAGAGCGTATCCATCTTGATTTGGCTGTCACAGCATTAATGGGTGCAACGATTCTGCTGATCTGGTTAAAACCTGATGTTCACCAGATGATCAAAGCGGTCGATTGGACAACACTCGTATTTTTTATGGCTTTATTTATTATTGTCGGTGCGATCCAGGAAGTCGGATTGATTAGTTATATTGCCCAAAAGATGGGTGATTTCATCGGGAACAACCTCGCCTTGGGAATATTTATGGTGATATTTGGTATTGGGACGATATCGACTGTAATTGCTAATATCCCATTAGCAGCTTCGATGCTCCCAATAATTAAATATCTTACTGCCACTATCCCGGGAGCAAACAGTCTGGTGCTGTACTATGCATTATCTATGGGAGCAGCCATGGGGGGCAATGGATTTTTGATCGGTGGTGAAGCCAATCTTGTCACTGCCGGAATCACTAATCAAGCCAATACACCGATTACGTTTAAAGAATTTCTAAAGATTGGCCTACCGATTACTTACATTACGCTGCTGGTAGGATTCTTATGGCTGTTGGTGCGATTTTAGCGCCGAGCATTGTAGGAGGTAGAACTAATGGTAGACGTGATCTTATGCCCAACCCGCGGGGGAACAGCTAGCTATCCAAATCAAGATCGTGCGATCGAGATCGCAAAAGAGCGCGGGTCCGAGCTTTTATTTTTGTACATCACGAATGTTGAATTCCTTGATCACACAGCCCTAGCGAAGACCGTTGACTTAGAAACCGAAATGGATGAGATGGGTGAATTCATGCTCACTATGGCGGTTGAAAGAGCTGAGAAAGAAGGCGTTATCGCGCGAATGGCAGTACGTAGAGGGTTATTTCGGGAAGTTATCCGCGAGATGATTGGTGATTTCGAGATCGATTGTGTCGTTCTGGGCAGCTCATCTGGCGACACCGGTGTTATCACGGAAGAATATATACATGAGTTGATGGAGACAGTCAGTTGTGAGACTGGTGTCGAGTTTATTGTTGTAGATCAAGGAAATGTTGTCCGTTCATACAAATCATGATTGACTTACGGATTAATACCGATCTGGCAACAAAAATATTGACTGGTTTTATTCACACCGAGGTGAACAGGGTGGGTTTCAACCGAACGGTAGTTGGTTTGTCAGGTGGCATAGACTCTGCTGTGTCATGCTTCTTAGCAGCCAAGGCATTAGGCCCTGAAAATGTGTTGGCTGTCCGTATGCCCTATAGAAATTCGTCTTCTGAGTCTTTAGAACATGCTCAATTGGTCATCAACCAACTGGGTGTGCAAGACAAAACAATTGCTATCACAGGAATTGTTGACCCGCTCTTTGAATTGCTCTCAGAAACCACCCAGTTGCGGCGCGGAAATATTATGGCTCGGGTGCGGATGACTATTCTTTTTGACCAATCGGAGAGTTTCCGGGGATTAGTTATGGGTACTGGTAATAAAACCGAGATCTTGCTCGGATATACGACCCTATATGGTGACTCTGCCAGCGCCATGAACCCAATTGGCGATTTATACAAAACACAAGTACGGCAATTAGCCGTATCATTGGGAGTTCCAGATGTGATTGTCAAGAAACCACCTTCAGCCGATTTATGGCCTGGACAGACCGATGAAGCTGAACTTGGATTTACTTATGAGCAGGTTGACAAATTATTGTATTTATTGATCGATCAACGTTATTCACCTACCGACTGCGTCTCTGCTGGATTTTCTGAAAGCTTTGTTATGAGTGTGATTGAACGAGTTCGCAGCAACCATTTTAAACATGTATTGCCTCCCATTGCCAAGCTAACCAACCGCACGATTGGCTACGATTTTCTATATCTGCGCGATTGGGGGACGTAGGTTTCGATCACTGGATTTGCTCGATGCTTTTCTCTGTAAACAGTACTATCCCCCTATCACATAACTAACTATTGTCTAAACTGTTCGAGCAGTTACACCGTCTCCCCGTGAAAGCCGATTAAGCTGGCATTTACGTAACTTTCATATGGGATTTATTGTGAAAGTGCACTGCTGATGCTATATTGGATCAGGCAACAAAAACTCATGAGAAATAGCTTAGTATAACGAGAGTGATGAGCCGGCAAGGCTGGCATATTAGCTGGTAAACATGCAAATAGTATACATATATCCAGAAAAATCTGTAAACGATCGATGGTTTTATTGGCGGGTCGCACTACCATCAAAAGCCATTAATAGATACAGTCGCGATCGTGCAGTAATGCTTTCTTCAACTGATTTTGCCAGCCACCTCCCGAATGCTGTTAAGCATTGCAATCGTGCGGATTTGATCGTTATCAACCCTCGCATCTCTCACGAGTTTTTTCCGGCAATACGATATTGGATCTCCCAAAACAAGATAATCATCTATGATTTTAACGATGATCATCTGCCTAACCAATTTGATGTCGAGGGTGAATTTTTGGATTTGGCATATGCTGCAACAGCTTCCTCGCGGCGAGTTGTCAGTGATTGGCTGCCTTACGTAGATGTTCGATACCTGCCAAACTTCATTGACCTGGTATCCTATGAGAACATACTTGGTGACAAGGAGAATGATTTAGTTATCGGTTGGGCAGGGTTAAATACCACCCCTGCCACCTTGATTGAAAGTGGTTTAGGGGAAGCTCTCCAACGGATTTGCGATCGGTTTTCTCATATCAAAATTATGATCACAACTGAGACGGTGAATATCGCGGGGGAATTAAATTTACCGAATGACCGGTTGATATATCAACCTTGGATTCCATATGGTGAATGGGGAAGCATACTATCGCAGATTGATATCGGGGTGGCACCGCTTACGGGCTACATGGATGAACGACAGAGCGGGACACGACTTTTGGAATATATGGTAATGAAAATACCCTGGATTGCTAGCAAAAGTATGGCAAACCATGAGTTGCGTCCCTACGGTTTGTTGGTCGATAACACGCCCACAGCATGGGAATTTGGATTGCGGGAGAAGGTGGAATATATATCCGAGTATCGTAAGCAGGCTGCAGCAGGACCTTATTTATATGCGATTAGTCAAAGCATTGATGAAAATGATTTGTTTTTAGTGAACATCCTGGCGAGAATACTCTCGAGTTTGCTCGTAAATGCCCAGCAATATCAGAAATTACTTAGCAATGTAGGGCAGTTGGAAGCTGTCCGCGAAACTGCTCTTGACCTGGG
>JBFENN010000218.1:0-5805 GCA_041551115.1 Anaerolineales bacterium | reverse complement strand
GGTGCAGGCTCTTGTACACTCAGCAAACCAGGATCCAAGCCCGGATTATAACCTTACGCCACGTGAATTCGAGGTGCTGGAACTCCTGGTGGAGGGGTTGAATAATCCCGAAATTTCGGAGCGCCTTTATATCAGTATTGGCACCACCCGCACGCATGTCAGCAATATTTTTTCGAAATTTGGGGTGTCCAACCGCGCGGAAGCGATTGCCCTGGCTTTGCGTAACAACCTGGTTCAGTAAGTACAAGGCAGAAGGACTTTCGTTGGCACGGATAATTTTCTGAACAAGTTGGGATCAAATTTCCAGATTGGAGGTGTTTTGGAGACTACTCGTAAAAAGTTCCACTCCCTTTTCACGGCATGTTGAAAGGAATAACTACATGAAAACTGTTTTTGTACACCCAGAACGCTGTATTGGCTGCAAACAGTGCGAATCTGCCTGCGCTGTAGCCCATTCACAAACTAAAAACTTATTCCTGGCCGTTTTTGAGTCCCCTACCCCTAAACCGCGCATCCATTCAGAACCTGGCCTGGCAATGAATACGGCCTTTCCAAACAAGTGCCGGCACTGCAACCCAGCACCGTGTATGAGTGTCTGCCCTACCGCAGCCATCCATCGCCCATCGGACTATCCAGATATTGTCATGATCGACGCACATAAATGTATTGCCTGTGCCATGTGTGCCATGGTCTGTCCGTTTGACGTGATTACCTACTTCCCACTGGCGACGGCCCCTGAACGTTCGGTCGTGGCTGTGAAGTGCGACCACTGCATCGAACGACAGCAACTGGGACTGATCCCGGCTTGTGTCGAATCCTGCAAGGTTAAAGCCTTGGAGTTTGGCGAGATAAATGAATTAGTAAAAACCGCTCGGACGCGCTATTCAGAAAGTGTCTCCGTTGCAGTCGGCGAGGTTGGCGCCGAAGCAGCCGCGATCCCTGCGAACATCGATGCCTGGCGTGGTTATGGTGCTGCAGTGACCCGCTTGAATACGAACGGTAAGAAAGGAGCGTGAAGCATGACTACTTTCAGTGGTAACGGCTTCAAGAAAAAGAGTATCAACAATGACACGCAGGCCATGCTTGAGGTGGCTCGCAAGAACGGCATCGAAACCGTTTGGGATCGGTTGGAAAAACAAAAACCCCAATGCGGTTATTGTAATTTAGGGACGAGCTGCCGAATTTGTGCGATGGGTCCCTGCCGGGTAGATCCTTTTGGAGACGGTCCTCAAAAAGGTGTTTGTGGTGCGGATGCGGATATCATCGTCGCTCGAAACCTGGCCCGGATGATCGCAGCTGGCGCCTCATCCCATTCGGATCACGGGCGAGATATTCTGGAAACCCTCCACCTTGTCGGCGAAGGCAAGACCGATATCTACCAGGTCACTGATTCGGGTAAATTACAACGTTTAGCTTTGGAGTATGGCGTCCCTATCGACGGCAAGAGTGACCAGGAAATCGCCAAAGATCTGGCTTGGGAGATGATGGAAGACTACGGTATGCGTCGCGAAAAGCTACCAATGGGCAGGCGCGCCCCTCAGACTCGACAAGATCTGTGGGATCAGACCGGTGTGTACCCGCGGGGTATTGATCGAGAAAACGTGGAAATGCTGCATCGCACCCACATGGGGGTGGACAACGATTGGGTTAACATCTTGCTGCATGGGATCCGTACCAGTTTGAGTGATGGCTGGGGCGGGTCCATGGTCGCTACGGATTTGTCGGATACCCTCTTTGGTACCCCCACACCCAAGATGGCAGAAATGAATTTAGGCGTGCTCAAAGCAGACCAGGTCAATATCATCTTACACGGCCATAACCCTATGCTATCAGAAGTGATCGCTGTGGCAGCCCAAGATCCAGAACTGCTCGAACTTGCTCAGGAAAAGGGCGCTAAGGGCATCCAACTGGCAGGGGTGTGCTGCACAGGCAACGAAGTACTTATGCGTAAGGGCATCCCAATGGCGGGTAATCACCTGATGCAGGAATTGGTCATCATGACCGGCGCAGTTGAAGCCATGGTGGTGGACTACCAATGCATTATGCCCGCCGTGACAGAGACTGCTAAATGCTTCCATACCAAGGTAATCAGCACCTTCGACAAGGCCAAATTCCCGGGCGCGGAACACATTACCTTTGACCCGGGTCGCGGCCTGGAAATTGGCAAACAGATTGTAAGGACTGCTGTTGAGAACTTTGACAACCGCGTCAAGGAACGTGTTTTTATCCCGGTGGAACCTGTACAAATGATGACCGGTTTTTCAATCGAAGCCATTCTTGGTGCTCTTGGCGGTACCCCACAACCTTTGATTGATGCCATCGTCAATGGTCAGATCCGAGGGGCAGCTGGTATCGTCGGCTGCAACAACCCCAAGATTAAGCAGGATCTGGGTCACACCGAGTTGACCCGCCGCCTGATCGAGAATGACATTTTGGTTGTGGTAACCGGCTGTACCACAGTGGCGGATGGAAAAGCCGGTTTAATGGTGCCTGAGGCTGCCGATCTGGCCGGTCCAGGCCTGAGTGCAGTTTGCAAAGCGCTTGGCATTCCACCTGTACTTCACCTGGGATCATGCGTTGATAATACCCGCATCCTGGTGCTGGCTGCAGCCCTGGCGAACACGCTTGGTGTGGATATCAGCGCCTTGCCATTGGCAGGAGCCGCACCCGAATGGTACTCGGAGAAGGCTGTCGCCATTGGTGCATATGTGGTTGCCTCTGGCATTTATACTGTGCTAGGGGTTGCCCCACCGATCTTCGGTAGCCCGAACATTGTAAAACTGCTGACTGAAGGTCTTGAGGGTGTCTTCGGTGCAACCTTCGCTGTAGAACCAGACCCGAACCGTGCTGCCGCGCTGATCCGGCGTCACATCGAGAAAAAACGCGCGGGTCTTGGTTTATCAGCACTCGATCCCGATGAAATCACCATGCCGGATGCTGAACTGGAGCTGGTCTAGTACCCATGTATCTCTCTGTCTTCTGATTGAGATGGATGGGGAAAAGGAGGCGATATGAAAATTGTTATCATTGGCGCTGGGCCAGCTGGGGTTAGTACTGTGGAAACGATCCGCACGTATGACAAACAGGCTGAAATCGTAATGCTCAGCGCAGAACCGTATCTACCCTATTCACCCCCGGCGATGGCAGATCATTTCATCACAGGTTCCAATGCACACCTGTGGCGTGGGGAAGATTGGCCCCAGGAAATGTGCTTGGATTACCGGAAAAGTACCATTGTCACCGCTGTTAAACCGGATTTGCATCGGCTTGAACTTCAGGACGGGAACACGTTGGAGTATGACTGGTTGGTGATCGCCACTGGCAGCCGCTTATACGCACCTGTTGAAGGGTCTGAAATGCAAGGTGTCCACAACTTCAAATCCTTAAGCGCCGCGGAAAACATTGTCAGGCAGGTGAAAAGCGGTGAAGCCAAGACAGCCGTGATCGTCGGAGCGGGTTTCATCGGTATGGAAATCGCCCTGCTCCTGGCGGAACTTGGGATTTCTGTTATTCAGGTCGAAATGCGCGATCAGGTCATGTCAACCATGCTCGATAGGGAGACTGCCGCCATCGCATTGGATTTGATGCGCAAACGGGGAGTGGATGTGCGTATCAACACCAAAGCCAGGGCTTTCTTGGGCAACGGAACCGCGAAAAGTGTTCGCCTGGAGTCGGGAGAAGAGCTTAAAGGGGACATCCTGATTGCAGCAACTGGCGTCAAACCCAACCTGGATTTCCTGGATGGTAGCGGGATTGAGCATCAATGGGGCATCCGGGTAGACAATAATCTTCGTACCAATATTCCCAATGTCTATGCCGCTGGAGATGTGATCGAAGTTCCCGACCGGCTTACTGGCGAGACGTATGTTCATGCGATTTTTCCCAACGCCATTGACCAAGGACGCGTCGTCGGCCTGAACCTGGTTGGTTACGCGACACCCTACGAAGGCGCTGAACGTATGAACAGCCTTAAACACCTTGATCTCCCCATCATGGCCTTTGGTTTGAAAGATGGCGATGAAATTGTGCGGGCGGAGTGGAATGATGGTCTGCGGACTTTCTACATCAAGGATAACCGTCTGGTTGGATTCCAATTGGTTGGTGATATCCGGGCCGCAGGAATCTTCCGCACTTTGATGATCCAGGGATCTGATATCCGTCCAATAAAACATCACCTGCATGATTCAGGCTTTGGACAGGGTGCGGTGATCTGGAAAGCAATCTCGAGCTATGTTTAGGTTTTGCAGGTGATTTATTAAAATTGAATCACCCAATCAGATCGTTCGCACCGGATCGTTTGAAATAATCCGGTGCGAACTTTTTTAAGCCTCATATCTACATGCAGGAGAATTACCTGCAACCAGGATCACCCGGTGGAACTGCGGAAAAACCAGCGATTTAGCTCGCATCATAAGCCTTAGTCCTGGGAGGATAAAACATAGAATGGGTTGGCTTGAATTTTGCCCGGGATGCAGGTTGTTTTTTCGCTGGACCATTGCTGGCATAGGAAGGATTGGAGCCTGGTTTGTTTTCAAGTGTTTGTGATATCATACGCAAAAGATGGGTCTGTGGCGATCGACATTACGGTCCATGTAGGTGGCGGGGTCTCCGCCAATGCCGGGGCGTGAGACCTGGAATTGGATTCTCCCCCTTAGGCTGCAGCCTCCAAGAAGGAGGATCGTCATGTCATTTCGCTCAACCAATTGCAGAAACCAGTCTTCTTAATCAACGCGTCTTGTCCTGCTGCTCACCCATGTACAACCAATTCTGGATTGCAGGCGTACGAAGAAGATCAAGACCACCTTGGCAGCCCAGATGGAACTGGTGTATAACAATCGTAAAATGGAAAACTTGGTGGATGTGTGAGATGGACTTTATCCTCAAAGGTCTATCGAAGACATCCTTCACGTTACGGTGGTTCCGTTCACAATCCGTGTTCTAGTGAAAAAGAGAGGAGCAGATCGATGCCGAATATCCGTAAAGCCGCACTTTTTACCAACGAGTATCCTCCGAACGTGTACGGAGGCGCCGGTGTACACATCGAATATCTGGGTCGCGAGCTGTCTCGTCTCGTGCCTGTCGAAGTCCGCTGTTTCGGCGAGCAGGATGTATCGGAGCCGAATCTACGTGTGAAAGGATATCCAGCCTGGTCGGAGGCCAAGAAAAACACAGATCCACGCTTCGGCGGAGCCCTTGATGCCATGTACCGCAATCTGGCAATGGCGAAAGACAATCTGGATGCCAGCATCGTGCATTGTCACACCTGGTACGTGCAGTTTGCTGGCTTCCTGGCTAAGAAGCTGTGGGGCATCCCTTTTGTTCTAACGACCCACTCCCTGGAGCCGCTCCGGCCCTGGAAGGTTGAACAGCTGGGCAACGCCTACCATCTTAGTTCCTGGATCGAGCACAATGGCATCACCCAAGCCGATGCGGTGATCGCGGTGTCGCAGGAGACGCGTAATGACGTGCTGCGACACTTCCCTGTCGATCCGGATAAAGTGAGGGTGATCCACAACGGCATCGATCTGAACGAGTATCAACACAATCCTGCTGTGGATGCACTGGTGAAGCGCGGTGTGGATCCCGAACGACCCTACGTGCTGTTCGTCGGCCGGATCACGCGCCAGAAAGGTATCATCCACCTGGTTAACGCCATCCCCGCCATCGATCCATCGATTCAGGTGGTGCTGTTGGCAGGCGCACCTGACACACCCGAGATCGGTCACGAAATGACTGCCCGCGTGGCCGATGTGAGCACCGGTCGTCCCGGCGTTATCTGGATACAGGAGATGTTGCCTCGAGACC
>JBFENN010000217.1:0-5812 GCA_041551115.1 Anaerolineales bacterium | reverse complement strand
GAACAACAATCTCAGGCAGATGGGCTTCCTGCCAGGGTTCTCGAATGCGCTTGCCTACTTGACGACATTTGTCAACTGGAATATCTCGGCCCGCGACTTCTGGTCAGCCGTCGGCAACTTCGACTCCCTATCCTCCTGGCGAGAAGTCACTGTACCTGCACTTGTACTCCTCGGAGATCAGGACATCAATGTGCCCTCCGGCCAAAGTCGGGATAGGTTGAACGCGTTGGACAAGGAGAACATCCGCGTGGTTATATTTGAGGGATCGGGACACGGTCTCGAGGCGCCCGCTGGTATTGGCGGCGACTACCAAAGAGAAGACGCTCTCGAGCTAATCAGGGACTTCATACTTGATGCAACTGAAAGTCGGTGACGGCTGCTTCTATCCACCTTACATTTGGTGTGGGAGCGGCCCAACCCAGTGTGGGTAACGCAACCCGTTAGGCGGGACATGTAGGGAATTTCAATTTTCAGCCCAAAATATTGTAGAAGGAGAGAAATATGATGAGTGAATCTACCCAATTGGAAAACTCAACCATAACGATGAAACCGATGTCGTTCTGGAAGGCACTATTCTATTTCGGCTTGCCCGCGCTTTTATTTCGAATCTCCCTATATATCGTTACGCCGTTGCTTATTCAGCTGGGAATGAAATCATTTGAAGCGAATGTTGTCAGTTTCACTGTTCCCGCTGCCATTTTATTTGCCCTAGCCTTTGGATTTTACAAGCGGGACGGTTATCCGCTTTCCTGGGATAATATAAAGATTCGCTTCCTCCTGTTGCCTATGACGGGAAAGGATTGGTTATGGGCTATTGGAGGATTTATTTTAACTTTCTTGAGCATTGGCGCGCTCACAGGTACTGCACTAATGCTGATCAGAGCCTTTCCAGCGATTGCACCGCCTGATTTTTTTCCTCCTTGGTTGCAACCAGGGGTTAACTTCGATACGACACTTTTTGCCGATTATATAGGAGCGCCCTTGAAGAACAATTGGGGTGTGGCTATCCTATTTATCGTGATGTTATTCTTCAACATCGCAGGAGAAGAACTCTGGTGGCGTGGATACATCTTCCCGCGGCAGGAAAAGACGCATGGACGTTGGACTTGGTTAATTCACGGTTTGCTATGGTTGTTTTGGCATGTTGTATTCTATCCATGGCAGATATTCGCTTTATTACCCATTTGTCTTGGACTCCCATATATTGCACAACGACGGCAGAATACTTGGGTTGCGTTTATTATTCATTTGCAAAACGCTATCGTTCTGATATTAATTCTGGCAATGGTATTTGGAGCTATGTAATATTGAACAGTTATACTGACACATTTCCCGCCTAACAAAGTGTGTACCGGACTCGTGGGATTCGCACCGCGAAAATGCGCTGGTTCTGGCATTTAAGGATACTAAGATATGAAAGTTATCCAAGTCCCACCCACCTGCAGGTAACGCAAACCTTGAGCTGGCTAAATCATTTAGATATGGAAGCTATAATCATATCGACCAAGATTTGGAATGACAATGGCTGATCCAATCAGCCTTTAGCTAACGGATGCCCTTGGTAAGCACAACAATGGTCAAGGTGTATGAGGGCAATGTATATGCAAAAAGCATCCTTGCCAGGACAATCAATGGGTGGGGGAACAATCATCAAATTCGCCATTTCAATGTACATAGAATAGAGCAGATCATGCTTGTAGAAGCTGCTGGTGCGGCGCGCTTGACCTGCTGGTAGCTGTGTGGAAATGAAGCCGGGAAAAGAGCCAGAGCAAAAGATTGCAGATCCGGTTTACGTGCGACTGTGGGCAGATGGCGGTGGCTGTGATCCTGGTGCGCATCGAACCGCAGGACGATATCCGGGAAGAGCGGATTGCAGTGTGCGCAACATGTTTGCAGGAGGAGCGCAGGATCGGAGAAATCATGAGGCGGGTTTAATAGCGATACAGCTATTATTTGAATGTGAATTTGTTTGAAATTTGCTATGAGAGTATGTAAACTAAGGTGGGAGGCAGGCGAATAAACACCCAGAGTAATCCAAGCCAATGCATCGATTGTTCAAGTAAATTTGACAAAAAATATCTGTATGCTGAAATCCCGTGCAAGATGTGGGCGGCAACCAGCAAATCTCAGACCAAATGGTATCTGACACCAGTTTTGCCCTAAACCTTTTCAAGGAGTAAACAAAATCATGCCAGACAATCATATTTCACGCACAGCCACGATCAGGCTAAACGACTCGCCGGACGTAATTCTGCCCCTGTTTACCGCCTATGGCGAAACCCTGTGGGTTGCGGGTTGGAATCCAGAGTATGTCTACCCAGAGGACGGTCAGGCCATAACGCACTCGGTGTGGAAAACCCAACATAATGTAAATGACCCGGAGACGATCTGGCTGACTGTCAAATACGATACTGAAGCGCACGCAGTGACTCATGTCAATGTTACCCCCGACAAGCAGGTTACCCGGATTGACATCCAATGTGATGCCATCGCCGGTGGCAGGACCGCGGCTCAAATCACCTACACCATAACCGCGTTGGGCGAGCAGGGAATGCAATACATCAAGCAGCTGACGCAAGCGCACTTTGACCACTGGATGCATGCTTGGGAGCAGGCGATCAATGATTACTTGCACCACGGGGAAGCAGCGCCACACTAAGCGTAATTGATAATATGGTTTTCGCTGTTGTGGGGTTCTGGGTGCAAGTGCACCATAGATTGGATCGGGGCAGAAATGCTGCCCGGCGGAAGGCTTCGAAAAGGGGTTCGATCGCAGGTGCTGGATAATGGATTTCGAACAGTGGTGGGCAGACCAATAAACCACGCTTAAGAAGTTTCCAATCGAGGTAAAAAATGGCAGCCGTTCAAACAATTACACCTTGCTTGTGGTATGACACACAGGCCGAAGCAGCAGCCCATTTCTACATTTCTATCTTTGAAAATTCAAAAATTACCCGCATCCTTCGATATGGGCCGGCTGGTTATGAAATCCACGGCAAGCCGGCCGGGAGCATCCTAACCGTTGAATTTGAACTCAACGGCCAGCGATTTACGGCACTGAATGGTGGGCCGCAGTTCAAATTTAGTGAAGCGATTTCCCTGGAAGTGACTTGTGAGACACAGCAAGAAATGGATGAATACTGGGAAAAACTAGGTGAAGATGGTGAATACGGCGTCTGTGGTTGGTTGAAGGATAAATTTGGTTTGTCTTGGCAAATTACGCCTGCAGTTCTTGGCGAAATGCTTGCTGATCCTGATGAGCAGAAAACGCAGCGCGTGATGAATGCATTCCTGAAGATGAAGAAGCTTGACATTGCTGAGATTCAGGAAGCCTATGCGGGCAAATGAGATGGAGAGCGGTCAAAACCCAACTGCTTCGGACCCAGCGGCGCCGGAAAGGGCGCGGCGCGATGGCGGTATTCCAACTTGCGAAAAACAAGCTCTGGGCAAAAAAGCCGGCTATGTCACGCCCGCTATAGCGCGCCGTTTTTAAAATTTTCTGTTTGTGGTAAATGGAGGGCAAGTTTGGGGCAGGTCTCCAACCCTGCCCCAAACTTCACTTGCCCAAACTAGAGATTCCTTACCATCCTTGCAATTATGCTCCGTTTCTGTAGATATCTTCGATGATTGGTGTGATGTATTTAAGCATGCGGTTGGGATGGGTTGGTTTTCCATCGCTGATGATGTCGTGCATTTCGTAATCACGACCCGTACTGCAAGCCCAGACTTCATCATCGATTTCCAGGGTCAGGGGCAAACTTGACACTGGGGATACTTTCGCCGCGTAGCCTTTCATATCATCCACAACAACAATATCTGGGGTCAGTTCGATGACTGCTGCCCGGAGCCAGCGCCAAACAATGACCGGTGGGTTGGCATCCGTATCGACCGCCACTAACTGCTCTGGTTGGATCTTGATGCGGTCTTTTACGAGCGAAGAATACAACATTTCGACGGGCACGTCGTCAGCGAGCATTCTTACATGGCACCCAGTTTCATGACAGGTTATGACAACAGCTAATTCAAGTTTCACAGGAAATCTCCTCGTAATTTATCTCACAGCCAATCGAATCGAAAAGCCGTGAGCATATGTGCCGCACCCACGACTTTTGAGTCTTTAAAGAGATTTCTCTGGATATACCAGCCAGCTCATTTAGAACATGATCAGACCGCCAGCAGCAGATGTGGCCAGGTTGAATGAATTACAATGGTATGTATGTTCTTCAATGATGTGCTACCCATAGGCAACCTCCTGCTACGAAAAAAAACGCCACGCATGCTGAGGCGAAAATCAGACTGTGGGCAGATTATAGCATGGTATGGTAATGCTGATGGCGAAAACCATGGTAGGGCACATGACCTCATCTCACACGGGCGGGTGAGTACCTGCCACGTAGAAAGGCGCAGGCGCGCTAGATGATCTTAGGACTGCGCATGCGCACCAAGAACGCTTGTCCGCCGCTGGCGCCATCGTTGGGCGGCCATCAAGACAATCTACTGCTGTATTAAGGAAAACAATCCTATGGAAGTGATTTACAGACCCATCGGCATGCTTCACAGCAGCTTCAATAACTTGGAAGATATGCCTATCCAACCGACGAGTGACGCCAGCGGACCAGGTTTCGCCGAGATTTTTCCTGAGTTCGTGGCTGGCCTGAAAGACCTGGCAGGTTTCTCCCACCTCTATCTCCTGTACCACTTCCACAGAGTACACCAGACCAAACTGCTGGTAACCCCATTTCTAGACAAAGAGCTGCGCGGTATCTTTGCGACCCGCGCCCCGAGCCGGCCCAATGCGATGGGCCTATCGCTAGTGAAGCTTGTGCGAATAGAGCACAACCTGATCTATGTGGACCATTTGGACGTACTGGACAACACCCCGCTGCTGGATATCAAGCCGTATGTGCCGGAGTTTGAGCACACTCATGATGTCCGAGTAGGATGGCTGGAGCAGGTAAAGGAACAAGTCCGTAACCGGAAATCAGACGCTCGCTTCAAATGACGGCAGCGAACCTGGGGGTTGTGAAAAACATGCTGTAGAGGGTCGCCAGAATCATGGCAGCATATTGAAAAGCCATGGAATTGGTCGCTACCCCGCATTGCTATGCACAGATGCAGGCTGTGCTGGGCGTTGATGATTCGATCTACGGCATGACTGACCCACAGAGCTGCTGGCGTCAGTCCACGTCGATCATACCTACAACGAAACTGCCGCTGCCAGCGCAGACGATGTGACGATCTAGAGGGGACTCTAATGGAAACGATGAACGATCCCGTGTGCACCCGTTAGGCGGGCATGGGCGTTCTCCAAAGCCTTTTTTCTAACAACAGCAAATACCGCTATAATACAATGAGTCCCCACTCACCCGCCTGCGGGCAGCGCCGCTTCCAGCCCGGATGAGCGTCACTGGGTTGACCAAATGTATGCACTCGCGCTGATAGGCAGGTTTCAAGCCGATCAATGTACTGAGGGTATCGGCTTGTGAGTGATGGAAACTAATTTAAACCCATGGGCGGTTGGCCGCCCACTACCGCAGAGGTGAAATATAATGATGAGCAGTCAAAAAGCGTTGTCAGCCGAACAAAGTGCAGATCTGCTTAGGACTTTAGAAAACCGTTTTGAGAAGTACATGAACCGCCATCAAGGTCTTGAGTGGGCTGGCGTGCAAGCAAAGCTGGAGGCAAATCCAGAAAACCTGTGGTCGTTGGGTGAAATGGAAAGGACCGGTGGTGAACCAGATGTTGTTGGTCATGATCAATCAACAGGTGAATACATATTCTATGATTGTTCAGCCGAAAGCCCGAAAGGCCG
>JBFENN010000216.1:0-5818 GCA_041551115.1 Anaerolineales bacterium | reverse complement strand
TGTCGTTGCATAAGAGAATTGTCCGCACATCTGTTAAGCGCAGATTACTCTTCTGGAAAATCTCCGCAGCAGATGAAGCAGTGTCAATTAGTACGCCGCAAGTGGTAATCGTGAAGCAATGCTCAGGCGTGTTTCATTCGAAAAAACTCCACATGCATGCTTGAGCTTGATGGGAAGCTTGTCGTGCTTAGGAAATACACTAGAGAATTTGCTGATTGGCTCTGCGGGTCGATGCAAAACTGCTCGGCAAAAGGGTGGACAAGATCTGTAGCATGCATTGAGATCCAAGCTGATTTTTGAGTAATATATTTTTTTTCGCTTGGTTCGAATGATTGGCTTTGAAGCGTGGATGGGTAAATTTTACTCGGTGAATTACTAGAACAATTGTACCATAAAACATGGGTTTTGGGAAGTGCTCTGGGATGGGTAGTGCGGATTTTATTCCAAGTTTCTTGTCTGGGGTAATGGCATATCTATATATTAAACTACGCGTGGGTGACAAATTGGATAGCAGATCGGATTACGGGTGTAAATGCATATATAATGGTAGGGTAGAAGTAAGAACTCTGGATGGTAATCACAGAACACTACAGGATATTGGGTGAATTGCCTAAAACATATTAGTTTTCTTCCAGGCGGATAATGAAAACAAAGTCAGATCACGTTCCAAGTTGGGTTTATTTCGCTGGTGGGGCTGTTTTGAGCGCTGCCATGCTCAAAGTTTACCGGACATACTTGCAGGATCGGGCGGCAACGCTGCGGTCGCTGGAAATGGGCAGCCAGTTGGTCCATACCCGGCGGGGCCTGGTCGAATTGGCTGAGTTTGGTAGTGGAAAAGCGGTGATAATCCTACACGGAACTTTAGGTGGGTATGATCAAGGTTTGGCTATTGCTGAGCTCTTCAAAGAATCGACCAACCGCTTTATCTCAATTTCACGGCCTGGATACCTGCGCACACCAATAGAAAGCGGTCGTTCTCCGCTGGCACAAGCAGCATTGTGTGAGGCGCTAATGGATGCGTTGAAGATCGAACGAGCGATGGTGATTGCGGTTTCAGGCGCTGGACCGGTTGGGGTACAATTGGCAAGCTACTTCCCTGAGCGCTGCCATGGGCTGGTACTGCTCTCCTCGATCACCCGCCGGCCACCACCGCTGCCTAGCGGCTACCGACAGATCGTCAGCGGTCCGCGCGCTTTACTTAGGTATGATTTCCCCTGGTGGTTGGCGACGAGAACGGGGCTGCGAGTGATGCTGCGTTCAAATGGGGCAAGTCAAGTGGCAACTGCTGAAGCGCTGCATGATCCGCAGAAGGTGCGCGCGCTGAATGCTATCTACCAAACTGGAGCTACAATCAGCCAACGTTATCCTGGAGTTGTCAATGATACACTGCAGCTGCAAAATCTGCCCTTATATAATCTCAAACAAGTGGCTGTTCCAACCTTGATTGTACACAGCACTGCCGACCGGTTGGCACCCTATGTGGATGCAAAACTCACCGCCAGTGAGATCCCAAACGCGCAGTTCCTGGCTGTAGAAGATGGTGGTCATGTGTGTTTTGTGACTCATCAAAATATTATTGTGCCAGCTGTGATGGATTTCATCAATCATTATAGTCCGGCATAATGTTCCTCGGGGAGCATGATTCTGATTTCTATAGGAATATCGTCAGTCTGCATAGGCAAGATGGTCAGCGCTGGTTAAAACTGCTGCCGGATCAGATTGCACATTTTGAACAGCTGTGGGGGATAGACGTCGGCAAACCATACTCAAACCTAAGCTATAACTTCATCGCTGCTGCAAATACTACTGATGGCATACCAGCCGTGCTGAAATTGGGTTTCCCAAATAAAGAATTGTGCAGTGAGATTGAGGCTTTGAAGATTTACTCAGGTCGGGGAAGTGTGGACCTTTTAGCTGCAGAAGCGGAGCAAGGGGCACTGCTCTTGGAATGTTTGAAGCCTGGTCAGACATTGAAAAGTGCAGCAGTGGATGATGACCAAGCCACCTACATTGCAGCCGAAGTCATGCAGAGCCTATGGCGAGATCCTCCAAACGAGGAGACTTTCCCAACAGTGGCGGTTTGGGGGCAGGGTTTCTGTAGACTGCGGAGGGCGTTCGAAGGGAGCAGCGGTCCTTTCCCTGAGTTCTTGGTGGCAAAAGCCGAAGGCATTTTCGCAGAATACCTGGCTAGCAGCACTCCTGGAGTACTGCTGCACGGCGACCTGCACCATGAGAATATTTTGTTTGACGAGCGGCGAGGGTGGCTGGCAATCGACCCGAAGGGGGTCATCGGCGAACCTGCATACGAGGTGGGGGCGCTGCTGCGAAACGTAAAATCAGATTTGCTTGAAGAACGAAGTCTGCAATCGATATGCGAACGCCGGATAGCTATCTTAGCGGAGAAGCTGGGTTTTTCCCGGACACGCATACTGGGGTGGGGATTGGCGCAAGCGGTGTTATCGGCATGGTGGAGCTACGAAGATCACGGAACAAGCGGTGATGAATGGCTAAGCATCGCCCAATCACTTTATGATTTGATGTGAAGTCTTCGTAATTCTCCAGAGGGCTAACTTTTCATTCTGCTACTGTTTACCAACTATCGAAATCGACATCAAATTCCCCGTCCAAATCTCCATCCAGCATATCCCAGACTACAATTCCAGCAGCCCAGGGATCTGGAGCGGCGGGTGTATCCAGTCCCCAACACTCGATTTCGGCATCCGACCAACCGAAGGCATAATAATCAGAACGCCGGTACCCGTTGGGTAATATTTCATCTGGATCATAGCTGGAGGATGGAGAGAATGATCTCGTAGATTCGCCGGGGCGTTTGGAAAGCCAGGATGCAAAAAAGGCAACAAGGATCATTCCAAAAACAACAGCTGCGAAACACATCTCCATCACGAAATCCTTGCCACCCTACAAGAAGACTTGATCCTCCTAGCTTAACCTATCATCTACGTTTCGTTCGTGTTATTTTATGGGGATTTGCGAGTAGTGGTCAAATCGACCGTGTTTGGTTGAATTAGACTGGTTTCTGACCGACAAAAAGCCCATAGCCCATATAACGCATATATTCGCTTGGACTTGCCGCCGTGGCATCCTTGATCAGGTTGCGGGTGTAGGGGCTGAATATGAAACTCCGGATGATCCTGCCAATCAGGCGCAGGTAATCCGTGAAGCTGAAGAAGCCCATCTGATTGCGGCTTTCCGAGCGCATATCGACTGAAAAAGTGTTCTTGCTCAAGTTGGTGAGTCCCCCTGCTTGCAATAGGTTCTCCCACAATTTGGGTGGTTCGAGAGCATGGCCAACAACTTTTGCTAAAGCAGCGGTGATTTGAGGGGTGGGATCTCCAAGGAGGATAGGCTCGTCCAAACCCACATATCCCCCCGGCTTGGTAACCCGGATATACTCACGGATCGCCTGGAGCCGGTCTGGGACGAAAATATTTACAGACTCACAGATAACAATATCAAAACTGCCATCAGCAAATGGAAGCCACTGGGCATTGGCGGTGCTGAATGCCTGCTGGGCAAGAACCCCTTTCCGCTCAGCCCATTTCAGAGCGCTGGTCAGCATGTTGTGCTTCAAGTCAACACCTGTAACGGAACAGCGGTAATTTTCAGCGATATAGGTAATAGCGCCGCCGGCACCACAACCGACATTCAACAGGGATTTATCTGCTGATATCTGACACAAATCGAGCAATTGTTGTGTCGCGGTAAGACCACCGATGTGTTTTGTGTAACCCAAATCGGCTTGCATATCCAAGTAGAGCGGCAGCCCATGCTTGTCAAAATTTCCAGGTTTAGAATCATTCACCGTTTAGGGTCCTCCCGGGCACATGCAACTGATTATTGAATACACCTGGTTCTAGTATACGTTGCTCCTATCCAGTGATCACGTATATCTTACGGGGAATAGTATGAAAATAGTGCTTTATGGGCAAATTGAAGGGGGTGCTGCTGGGAGGACACCACGCATGAGCTCGGTAATTTCCAGGTCGTGATGAGACGGGGTTCTATCACGATCGCAACCCCGGTCTGTTTTCATGCAAACAGCCCCTGGAAGAATTCATGACGGGTATTTCCCACGAAGCGCAGCAGCAGGCGCGCGAGCATTTCTGGTCCGAGTTGTCCAGTGATTGCAGCCTGGGCTCTACCACGGATGCCACAGATGTAGACTTCAATGTCTATCCGGTCTATCCGGGACAACTATGTTTACATTGGAGCCAATTTGCAGGTCAAAATGTCTATATCGTCTATCATTTCCATGCCATGGGATCCAGTCTGCACCAGAACTGCACCAGGCATAAAGAAGGAAAGGTGGCTCGAATCTCTGTCCATTTTGGTGGTTTAGAAGTAACTATACAGCTGTTAAAACCAGAAACTATTTCAAAAAATATAAAACAGCGCCGCTTGCCGATCTTTTGGGAGCAAATCCACTGGTAGTGGAAAGTACAGGATGACTTAGAGCGTCGCTACCCAGAGCCAAGTGCAAGCGCGAGTGCCAGTAGTGCGACATCCTCGACTGTATTCTCTGGCCCCCAGTAGTTACTGAGCACGATGACTGCAACCCCGGCTTCGGGCGCCATGATGAGGTTAGTTCGGTAGCCGATGTCACCTCCGCCATGAAAGATAATTGGCTGCTCATTAAAGCCGGATAAGAACCAGCTTAGGCCGAGTTGGACCCGTCTGCGGTTTTTGATACCCACCATTACAGCCGGTTCCCACAGGAGCTCGTAGCTCGACGCGTTCAGGATTCGCGTTCCTTCCAACTCACCCCTGTTCATGTTGGCTATGGCCCAGCGACTCATATCGACGACGTTCGAATGGAGGGTCGAGCTGGGGCCATGGCGGCGATTGTAAGCATAGTGATCACTGACAAGAACCTCTCCATTGTCATCTTGGATATGCCCGGAGGCCAAGAGAGTGAGATCGATATCTTGGATTAGGATGCTGCTGTCGTTCATGCCCAGCGGAAGAAGAATATGCTCCTTTACGTATTCGGCGAACGATAAGCCAGACACCTTAGCGATCAAGTCGCCCAGTATCTCGAACGCCAAGTTGCTGTAGGAGAATTGGTTTCCGGGCTCGAACAGGAGCTCTAGGTCGGAAAGACTGCGAACGTAACGCTCCAGCGCTCCTTCGTCGTACTCTGGATTGTCCCAGTGGTAGTCCTCGACATCAGGCATGCCAGAAGAGTGGGTCAGGAACTGGCGGATGGTGAGTGTGGGGTAGCGTTCGTCCTTCATCTCAAAGTAAGGGAGATGTTCCACTATGGGATCATCCAGGGAGAGTTTACCTTGCTCGAGGAGCTGCACGATGGATGTGGCCACAAAAGGCTTGGTGATCGATGCCATGTGGAACAGCGTTCGTGGGGTGACCTCTCCACCTGTCTCGAGATTCATCACGCCAAAGCCCTTCGCATATACCAACTTCTGATCTCTTACGACTCCAACGGCTAACCCCGGAGAGTCCGACCGGCTAAAGAGATGCACTATCTCTTCGTCGAGCTTTTTCGCCAGGTCGGCATCGTCCAATGACATGGGGTGTAAGGGAGTTGGCGCATCGATTGATGCATGAGATAGCGTGTTGGTTGGTGCCAAAGTTAGTGTGGCGGTTGGTGCAAGAATTGGTGCAACGGATGGTTCAGGAGAACATCCAAGTAAGCATAGTATCAGTAGAACAGGAATCCAATGCTTGACTTCCAGTCGTAGTGGCATTGTGGGCTTCATGATCACCTCCTCTCAACTCCGATACGCGCATGGCGAACATCGTGGCGAGCAGCTAATCCGCCATACGCGCAACCATGGGC
>JBFENN010000215.1:0-5850 GCA_041551115.1 Anaerolineales bacterium | reverse complement strand
TACCAGCAACTTTATGTTGGGGTAATGATCAAGAATCTGCTGCAGACGGGAGGCGTTCATGAATGCGGCTCCTTATAAGCAATCCTTAAAACGACCATCTGATAGAGGTATGGAAAGGTTGCCCGGTGATCCCCTTGGATATAGAAGCTTTCACCGCCATCCTGCACGGTGCGCACCAAGATGGTTATATAAGGTCGAAAGTAATAAGCAGCCTTACTCTTTGGGGCTTCTTCCCTGAAGTCAGATCCCAGATCGATCAGGTCAAATACGGCAGTCGTAAATTTGCTAATCGTACGACCTTCCTGATGGGCTACATTGCGGGCCATTGCGAGTGCTTTTAAATATACCTCCGGACCCATAACGGCTGTGCCATAGTTCAGCAGGACACCGCCCTCCAATTGATTGATTGTCTCTGCAAAGATGAGGAAATCCTGGTATGAAGTCTCACCCAAAGCAGCACCATCTAGATTGGGATGTTCGTGGGTGATGTCCTGTCCAATACCGACGTGCACAGTTAGCGGCACATGCAACCGGTACGCGTTAGCCAGGATGCTGATGGAGCGGTGAGGAAATGCTTGCTCCTCAATTACACGACCCACAGCCTCTCCTAACCCTTCATTCTCCTGATATCCAGTATTAATTGCATCATTTATGCGACCGGTCTCATCCCAAAGCCCAAATTGACCCTCAGCTATGTAACGCGCCACACTCTCGGTCGTAGCTCCGATGAGAGCGAATTCAAAATCATGTATAACGCCAGCACCGTTCATGGCGACATGGGTAATGATCCGCCGCTCCATCAGGTCGATGATCAGTGGGGAATTTCCGGAGCGGATCACATGAGCACCCATCATGAGCACCACAGGTCTTCCTGCCCGGTGGGCAGCCACTATCCGCTCAGCTATGATTGCCATGTCTGGATGATGGAACGGTGGATACGGGGCTCCAGGGAATTGAAGTATATCCAAGGATAAATCATGCTCGCGATTTGCGAGCGGGAGAATTTTCAACCGGCGGCGGTCAAACTTCGGATATGGCATATTCAGCTGGTACTCCACAGCAAATCGATCAAAGCTTGATGGGAGCGAAAATCGGGGATGATCAGATCTGCACCAGCAGCGATTAATCGTGTCCGCTTCCACTCATCCACACCCTGACGTTCTGCTTCGTTGGTCGCGACACCGACGGCGATACCGCCGACAGATTTCACATCTTCGATCTCGACATAACCATCCCCAAAACCGATCAATTCAGGTCCGCGCAGGGAATTTTCCTGAAGAATACGCTGGATCACCATCCGTTTTGAAAACTCTTTATAGTTATCCAACGCTCCATAAACCCCCTGAAAGTAGTTCGTGATGCCCAATAAACCAGCTTCAGCAAGAACATAGAGTTCATCCGTTCCAGAGGCCAGGTAACATGTGACGTTCTCATCCTTCAACGAATCCAGGAATTCAAGGGTTCCTGGTACCATCATCTCGCGCGGATCAACTGCCCCGGATTCTAACTGGACTAAGCGTGCTTGAATGTGATCCATTAGGCGCTCATGGTACATTTTCTTATAGACCAGCGGATCCAGAGGAGTTCCACCCCGAAGCTCTATCTCTTCGGCTAGTTTTATCATCTGGTAGATGGTCTGTTTACCGGTAAGCATACCCACATAATCGCTGACAAGTGCTGGCAGTTCTTCAACATCACCGGGGTGCGGAGTCTTGGCTAATAGGTCTGCCATCATTGGTATCATAACCCCCTGCCAACCTTCCCGTATCAGCGAGATTGTGCCATCGAAATCAAATAATGCATATCGGATCCAAATTGGTTCCAGGCAGGAATTGATGATCTCAATATCTGAATTTTGATACAAAGCAGATGTCGGCTGCATAATATTCACCGGGTATCAAGCAATGATAACATCAATCGAAAAATGAATAGTCAACCCAATCTCATTGAATCACAAATCGTTGGTATTCATTCTATACCATATTGTGAAATACTGTACTGCATGATAGAATGTAAATGAGTTGAGAAAAAATATGGAAACTTTTCCTGTTTGATCTATTGACAACACTCGCAAAGGAGGTGCCGCCTCATCAAGACAATAATCGTTCTGTGTCACAGATAGGGTTTTTTTTACGAATCTCAAAGATTGTTCACCATTTCTAAATCTATCAAGGACGGAGAATTATGTTTAAAGCAAAGAACTGGATTTTACTAATCGCACTACTCTTAACTGCAGCTCTGATACTCAGCGCCTGCGCACCAGCAGCCGAAGAGCCAGCCGCAGAAGAGCCGGCAGTAGAAGAGCCGGCAGCCGAAGAACCCATGGAAGATACGGGTCCAAATCAGTTGGAGATCTTCTCTTGGTGGACGGCCGGTGGCGAGGCTGAGGGTCTGAATGCAATGTTTGAAGTATTCAGTGCTGAACATCCAGATGTAGAGATCGTAAATGCGACTGTAGCCGGCGGCGCTGGCACAAACGCCAAAGCCGTTCTAGCTACTCGATTGCAAGGCGGCGACCCGCCAGATTCATTCCAAGTCCATGCTGGTCTCGAGGTGGTAAATTACGACCCTGATACATACCTGGACCCGATTGATGGAATGTTCGATTTCTCAGTCTTCCCAGCTGACTTACTTCAGCTGCTTGAGTATAATGGCCACATTTGGTCGATGCCAGTCAACATCCACCGCTCTAATGTCCTCTGGACTAACACGGCACTCTTCGAGGAATATGGCCTGGACATACCGATGACGAAGGATGAGTTCTTTGCGGTCAGCGAAGCGTTCGTGGCAGAAGGGATTATCCCCGTAACCATGGGCACCAAAGACGGCTGGGAAGCCGCTCACGTTTTCGAAGGCTTGCTTGCTGCTACCCTTGGCGCAGACGCGTATAAAGGGCTGTGGACGAATGAGACCTCCTGGATGGACCCCGGTGTGACCGAAGCATTGGAGTACCTGCAGGGGATCATGGAGAATGCCAACGAAGATCACGCTGCCCTGACTTGGGATGGCGCTGGAGAATATTTCGTTGAGGATAAAGCTGCCATGATGATCATGGGCGATTGGACTGCCGGTTGGTTCGGCAGCAAGGACTATGCCGATTACGGCTGGTCAGCGACACCCGGAAGCAATGGGATTTTTGTCGGCCTGTCTGACTCTTTCTCACTGCCGAAAGGTGCACCCGACGCCGAGAATGCCAAAGAATGGCTAAAGGTTTGCTATTCGAAGGAAGGACAGGAAGCCTTCAACCCGAAGAAAGGCTCAATCTGCGCTCGGACAGACTGCGACAACGAGGCTTTCAAGGCCGTCCCTGCGACCTACGAGTACCTAACCTCGGCAGCCGAAGACTGGGCTAGCGATGCGATTGTCCCCAGTGTTGTCCACGGCGCCGCAGCGTACGAGAGCTGGGCAACAGATTTCAAAGACACGATTTCACTCTTTGTTGCCAGCGGTGATGTCCCTGGAACCCAGGAAGCACTGCAAGGCCTATGTGTCGATGCAGGTATTTGCCAATAACATTCAGATAAGCTTAGGCAGCCCCCGCACTTGGGGCTGCCTTCTTCTTTAAAAAAAGGTAGAGCGATGCGACATAGCAGAAAAGACCGGATCATTTCTATCGCCCTGGTCACTCCCTCCATCTTAGCCATGTTTATCTTTATCTATGGTTTTATTGCTTTCACCGCATATTCCTCGCTTTCAAACTGGAATTCGCTAAAGCCTGATTTTACTTTTGTGGGATTGAAGAATTATTTCCGCCTTTTTGACAGCCAGCGGTTCATCATCGATATGCGCAACACATTCACGTTCACAATCCTCTTCTTGATTGTGACAATCATTCTTGGATTTCTTTTAGCGGTACTACTCGACCAATCCATAAAAGGTGAATCGATCTTCCGCAATATTTTCCTTTTCCCGATGGCATTATCCTATATCGTGACAGGCGTGGTCTGGCGCTGGCTGTTATCTCCAGGCACCACGATCACTGGCCCATCTGGAGTGAATATCCTTTTTGAAAACATGGGTTTGGGCTTTTTGAAAAGCGGTTGGTATACCGATCCAGATATCGGAATTAAGGCGGTCGTCATCGCCGCGACCTGGCAGATGGGCGGCTATATTATGGCGCTCTACTTAGCCGGTATGCGTGCTATCCCTGAAGAGCTGCGCGAAGCTGCTCGTGTTGATGGCGCAACTGCGGTTCAAGTCTACCGCTATATCATTATCCCCTTGCTAAGCCCGATTACGCTCAGTGCGGTGATCATATTGGGGCATACTTCGCTTAAGATATTTGACCTCATTGTCTCAATGACCGGGCCGGGGACTGGCTTCATAACCGATGTCCCAGCGCTCTTCATGTTTGACACCACGTTCCGCGGCAATCGCTACGCCCAGGGCTCATCCATTGCCATGGTACTGCTGTTTTTAGTGGCATTGCTCGTTGTGCCCTACCTGATAAGCAGTTATCGCGAGGAGGTGGAACGATGAGTACCAGGGTGAAATCCATTCGCTACAACCGCTTCTTTCTTTACCTTGCTCTGGCACTCTGCGCGGTATTTTTCTTGATACCCATATATATGTTGATCAATACCAGTCTCAAATCCTACCAGGATGTAAGCTTGTCAACGATGTGGGACCTACCAAAACAATTCGGTCTAGATTCGTTTCAAAAGGCATGGTTTGGGAACCAAGCCGAAGGTTTTCGAGGGTTGAATGGGAATTTCCTGAACAGCATCTGGTTGGCTTTTCCTGCCGCACTGCTATCCGCCATGATCGGCTCGATTAATGGCTATATCTTTTCCAAATGGAAGTTCCGTGGTTCGGACGTGCTTTTCGCGATGCTGTTATTCGGGATGTTCATCCCATACCAGAGCATCTTGATCCCCATTGTGCGAGTCTTGCAGTGGCTATCTAATATAACCGGCCCATTATTTGACTTCATTGTCGATATGCAAGCGCCTGTTTGGCTCGACTGGTTGCCAGGATGGCTATCACAGTTTGTCCCCGGTTATGGGACGATCGGCGGCTTGATTATGATTCACGTGATATACGGTATCCCGATTGCCACGTTGGTTTTCCGCAACTACTATGCTGGAATCCCTACCGAACTGCTCGAAGCCGGCTTGATGGATGGGGCGACCTTGCTCGGACTATACCGCTATATCCTATTCCCAATCTCAATGCCCGGCTTTGTCGTTGTCCTGATCTGGCAATTTACCTCGATATGGAATGACTTTCTGTTTGGTGTCATCGTTACCGCCAATCCAAGTGTGCAACCGGTAACTGTTGCGCTCAACAACCTGGCTGGATCGTATATCGTCGAGTGGAATGTACAAATGGCCGGTTCGCTGATTGCTGCCCTTCCAACCATGCTTGTCTTTATCTTCTTGAGCCGCTACTTCATCCGCGGGTTAATGGCTGGATCACTCAAAGGGTAGGAAAAGGAGTTCTCTTCTTGCCACATCCAGCGATCGATCTGCGCAAAATACATACCTACCCAATCGAACAGCGAAAAAACCTAGTGAAGCTGGCAGACATGATCATGCCCAGCGATCCAGCACCTGACTTCCAGAATCCAGATATGGATCAAGTCATCGCTGACATACTGCGCGCCCGCCGCAATGGTCGAGCAGTGATCATGATGATGGGGGGTCATGTGATCAAATGCGGGCTCAGCCTGCTGCTGATTGAACTTTTGAAAGCAGGGGTCATCACGCATATCGCCGGGAACGGTGCAGTTTCAATCCACGACACGGAATTTGCGCTGATTGGAGAGACCAGCGAGGACGTTGCTAGCAGTATTGAGGATGGCTCTTTCGGGATGGCGGAGGAGACTGGCGCGGCTATCAACCGGGCACT
>JBFENN010000214.1:0-5865 GCA_041551115.1 Anaerolineales bacterium | reverse complement strand
GGCTTTCTTCCCGGGGCAAGTTAGGTTAGCTTGCAAACGATGTTTAGGGTGGTGCTTGGATCGGTGCAGGTGGAACAGCAGTAGGTTGTGCTGCGTTTATGATCTCCGCGATCATGGTTTAAGCTGCAGAATTTGAGATTGCACTCCCATCCTGAGTTGGGGTCTCGGGTGTATATTCACCACAAAACACTCAGCAAGCAGTGGGCTACATACCATGAGCCTTGCATTCATTCTCTGCCTACCCGGAGGTAAAAGTGAGGAATCGGATCGATTCTTAGTTAGGAACGGCAGCTATCTTTAGGGAAATCCCATAATAGTTTTATTACCTGCCTGCCGAACTAACCGATAGGTTGTAGAGAACGTTTGTAACAAAAATCGGGATGCTTGTAAGGTGACAGGCATCCCGATTCATTTTCATCTCACTTCAATCTAGTTCAAGTTCCAGTAAGCGATCTCATCATACTCAACCGTGAAATCAATCGTTTCCGCCGCACCGATGAAATAACCGAATAACCCAGATTCGGTGAAGCGGTCATCCTCTACTTCGTTGACTAGGTAACCGTTGATATACAATCCGTAGCGGTCACCATTCGCCATCACACCGATTCTGTTGACCTGTTTAGGCCCAACATTGATTAAATCGCTCGGCTCAAAATCTACTAACCAATCCCACTGTTTCTCTTCTGGGTCCCAACGGGCCATCGCATAACGGCCATCACAGGTATAGCCAAACAAATAGCCCTGGGAAGGGTCAGGGGCTCGGAAGATCATCCCGTACCGGTCTGCTTTGGAACACTCGGCGGTTGTGCGAGCGGTGGTTTCGAGATAAAAATCAGCGATACGCGGCCAAGTGACTTCCCAGCAAGTGGCAGAGGGAGCTGTTTTGCTGTTCATAATGAATTTATCATTTTCGATACGCGTTTGGAAGCAAGCGTCATCAAACAGCGTCCAATTAGAAGCACTCTTGAATTCATCTTTCCAAGTCGGCTGACCCAATATCTCGCGTGGGTCATCTGGGCTCATTGTAACTGAAGGGGAGGGGAATGGTGTCCGGGTCGGTGTCTCGGTTGGCACGATGGTCGCGGTTCGTGTAGAGAACGGGGTGTAGGTGCTTGGCGGTACAGGCGAGTTAACTGGTGTATTCGTTGGTGGATTTAGGGTCTCATATGCCGATAAGGTTGCCGCCACGACCGTATCAACATTTGGCAGCGGTTCAGCTGACTGTGGTTGCCAGACTTGTGAATAAAACAATACAAAGCCAATCAGACAGGCTACGATTACAACCAACCCGCCGATGATCCACCATAATGTCCGATTTGTGATTTCCATGAGGCTTCTCCCTTTAAACCATACTCAAAGTGTTCGACGTCTTAGCTAAACTATAGCATGATTCAGCCTAATTTTAGCTTACAAACTACATGTATACTATCGTGAAAAATTATTTCAATAGTAGACTCACATGATAATTGCCCTACCGGCGGCGGCGATTACGTCTCCTGCTCGAACGAAATATGCTCCACAGGAGCCACATCCCAGCTGTAGATAGGATCAAAAATGTGATCAGGATCACCCATGTTATCAAGGGCCAGGGCCAGCCAGTGAAGTCCAAGCGTGGGGCTAGAAATCCCAAGGCTACGATCAACGCGGCAATAATTACTGCAAAAATGATCCGGTTAGCGATGACATCTAGCTCGTTGATCGCTTCATGGAGTTCGGGTACTTCAACAACCACGCCTAAATCGCCGCGTTCCATTTGGTCCAAGATTCGGTTAGCATGTCGCGGAAATCCAGAAACCAGATCATTCCAATCTGTGACCCTCTTGATCAGTTCCGGACCCCAAGCGCTTGGCAGCAAAGTTTGCCGGAATAAGTGTTTTAAATAGGGTTGGGAAGTTTCAAAAATATCAAACTCTGGATCCAATCCTAATCCCACTCCCTGCATGACAGCGACGGTTTTCAGCAACAGCCAGTAATCGCTGGGGATCTGCAGTTGGTGACGGTAGATGATTGGCTCTAGCCCGTCCATCAATTCTTTGATATCAATCTCATTGATCGGTAAGCCATAATATTGGATTAACAAACGCTTCAATTCGCGCTCCAAGGCAACGCGGTCAACACGGTAATTTACGATCCCCATACGCATTAATTGATCTACAATCCCCTCAATATCAACCTGGACAACATTGACAAATAAACGCCCAAGATTGTAGCGATCACTTGGCTCTAGTCGCCCAACAATACCAAAATCCAGAACCCCCAATATGCCATTCGGCATAATTAAGAAGTTTCCTGGATGCGGGTCAGCATGAAAAAATCCATCATCTAGGACTTCCTGGAGAATGAAATTGGCTGCCCGCGTAGCAA
Source organism: Anaerolineales bacterium (assembly GCA_041551115.1). Taxonomy (GTDB): domain Bacteria; phylum Chloroflexota; class Anaerolineae; order Anaerolineales; family UBA4823; genus DAOVXM01. The sequence continues at coordinate 3,501 of JBFENN010000214.1, read as the reverse complement.
GTTCGTGTCGATCATAACCTGCTGCTTCTAAAGCAGGGATATCTGAGATTTTGATCCCGTAGATCCGTTCTAAGACAATAATGCGTTTTGATGTGTAATCCCAAAAAACCTGTGGGACATATAGATAATCTTCACTCTTAAAATTTGCCCGGAAGCGATCTGCGTTCCGTCCTTCACGGCGGAAATCCAGTTCGCCCTGTAAAGATGCAGCGAACTCCTCTGCCAGTCCCACCGGATCGAAGCGATCAGCCATACTGGTAGTCGATTGGACTAATTGCGCCAAATCATACAGGATATCCAGGTCAAGCGCGATAACCTTATCAATTCCAGGACGCTGAATTTTAACAACCACTTCGCGCCCGTCAAACAAAACCGCTGAATGGACCTGGGCGATTGATGCTGATGCCAGAGGAGTAGGATCAATACTGGCAAATAGGTCATGGATCGGTTTGCCTAACTCTGTCTCGATGACTTGCTTTGCTTCTTCCCACGGTGCTGGTGCAACTTGATCCTGCAGATAAACTAACTCATCTAAAAAATCTGGCGGCAGTAAGTCTGCCCGAGTTGATAATATCTGTCCCAACTTGACGAAGGTCGGACCCAACTCTTCCATAGCCAACCGAACTCGTCGGGCTGTTGATAACTCTGCTTCAACCGAGGGTTGGTGGCGGAAGACCCGCCGCGGTAGATTGAGGCGCTCGCTGATACCCAACTGGCGTAGGAAAGCCCCAAAACCGTAGTCAGCTAAGATTTCGACAATTTGGCGGTAGCGCCGGAGATGTCTTGGACGTAAACGCATCGTTCACCAGTGTGCGTATTGGAGGCCGCTTTACGCGGGCAAGCTGTGGTTGTAATAAAGTCCCGCCGCGCTCTTCGCCTACAGTATACATCATCGAGTGAGAGAATCGTTCGGCGAGAGCTGATCCAATATTCACTTCATTGCATAAACTCAGGTAATGTTTTTCTATTCCGAGCAACCCACTTAAAAATCTCAATTACAAAAAGAACAACTGCACTCGCTGCTAAGCATATGAGCATCTCGAAAAGGCTAAGTGGTTGTGTGGAAAATATCCGCTGGAAAAAGGGGATGTAGATAAGTGCCAGTTGCAATAGGAAACCAAGTACAACCGCACCAACCATAAGCATATTCGAAAAGATTCCGATAGAGAATATTGAATCTCGGCTCGAACGTGTCGCTAAGGCATTACCCATCTGCGACAAAACAAGTACTGTAAAGACCATCGTCTGCCAAGGATTGTTGGGATCAATCCACCAGTAAATCCAGCCTACTGCTAGTGAGACTATGCCCATCAAGATACCAATCCAGATGATCTGGACACCTATACCCCGGCTGAAGACACTCTCGTTGGGGTGAAAGGGTTTCCGAGTCATGATACCGCGTTCGCCTTTTTCCTCCGCCAATGCTAGCCCTGGTAGGCCATCAGTAATCAGGTTTACCCATAAAATTTGCAGCGGTAGCAACGGCAGCGGCATCCCCACAAGCGGACCGATTAACATCAGAAACAGCTCGCCGGTATTACTCGAGAGTGTATACTTGATAAATTTTCGGATGTTATCAAAGATAATACGCCCTTGTTCAATTGCTGCCACGATTGTTGTAAAATTATCATCCAGCAATATCATATCAGCGGCTTCTTTCGATACATCCGTACCAGTAACACCCATTGCCACACCGATATCAGCCCTCTTTAATGCGGGTGCATCGTTGACTCCATCCCCAGTCATTGCGACGATCTCATTCTTTCCTTGCAGTGCTTCTACGATGTTTAACTTATGTTCGGGTGCCACCCTGGCATAAACCGAGACCCCATCTACCCGATTGCTGAGATCAACTGCGGACATTTCCGCCAATTCCTGACCAGTAATGTAACGATCATTCTCAGTAATATCGAGGCCTTTGGCTATTTGTACAGCCGTCAACGGGTGATCACCCGTGATCATAATCGGGCGAATGCCAGCACTTTTGGCCCGGTCAACAGAGTCCTTTACTTCAGGTCGCGGTGGGTCCATCATAGCGATCATCCCCACAAATACTGCTTCCCTTTCGAGAAGGTCGTCTTGTTGAGGAATATTCGAAGTCTCGCATACCCGGAACGCAACTCCAAGTACTCGCTGCCCCTGCTTAGCGAAGCGTTCATTTGTCCCCAGGATGCGTAATTGTAATTCGTCATCCATCGGTACAATTTCATTATTCACCAAAACCGCAGAAGTCATTTCCAGCAGGCTGTCAACAGCCCCTTTCGAGAGCATCACATACGGAGCCTCCCGCCACGGAAGATCTGATTCACGCAGTTCAGCACTCACCTTGTGTACCGTTGTCATCCTCTTTCTCTCGGATGTAAACGGCACTTCTGCAATTCGCGGCCATTCGGCTTCCAGTTCATCCTTGTCATAGCCAAGCTGCAGAGCTGCTAATACTAAAGCCCCTTCGGTTGGATCGCCTAACGCACGCACATCTCCGCTCGGGTCCTTTTCTAGCATCGCATCATTGCATAACGCACCCGCTCGGACAAGTACACTGAGCGCATTTAACGTGGGGTGGGTATCTGTTGCATCTAACCTCGCCCGCAGCAAACTATCCTTCCGCTCGACTAAGGTTGGTAGATCCTCTGTGTTCCCGGCAACATCCAGTATGGTAACGGTCATCCGGTTCTCTGTTAATGTGCCAGTCTTATCCGAGCAGATCACCGTTATAGAACCCAATGTCTCAACTGCCGGCAGGTTGCGGATGAGCGCATTACGCTTCAGCAAACGCTGTGCGCCCATGGCGAGAGTAATTGTTACTACCGCTGGTAGAGATTCTGGGATTGCAGCTACTGCCAAGCTTACTCCGGTGAGGAAGATGACTTCAAACTCGCCACCGCGAATTAAACCCAAGACCACAACTACAGCAATAATCACAAGTGCTACCCAGGCTAAAGTTTTACCCAAATGATCCAAACGGCGCTGCAACGGGGTCTGATCATCCTCAACGCCTTGGATCAGGTCCGCAATATTGCCCAATTCAGTCTGCATTCCTGTTGCTGTTACGATCCCTGTTCCCCGCCCGTATGTGACAATTGTCCCCATGAAGATCATATTACGCTGGTCGCCGATCTGCAAGTTTTCACCTTCGACTACATCGTTTTTCTTTGTTACTGGCTCGGATTCTCCTGTTAGTGCTGCTTCTTGTGTTTTCAAACCAACAGCTTCAATGACTCGGCAATCTGCCGGCACCAGGTTTCCTGCTTCGAGCAGCACAATATCTCCCGGAACTAAATCTATCGAAGAAATCTCCTGAACCCGTCCATCCCGCCTGACCCGTACAGTTGGTACCGACATTTTCTTCAGAGCTGCCATCGCTTGTTCCGCGCGGTACTCCTGGACAAATCCCAAAATCGCATTTAGAGCAACAATTGCAAGGATTACAACTACCTCAACATACTCCCCAAGGATTCCAGAAACGATCGCGGCGATGATCAAAATGATCACCATAATTTC
>JBFENN010000213.1:0-5873 GCA_041551115.1 Anaerolineales bacterium | reverse complement strand
CGATTACATCTTGAAAAGCTTCAAGAGAAGTTGCCTCGCCCAACGCAGGCAAATATAAGGCGGTTAATAAACCAGTATTTTTGCTGCGATCAATCTCATATAATGGCAGCACTTCGACAGTTTCTTCAGGGGTTCCAGCAGCATGAACTAATTTCACTGGAAAATCATCAGGGTACGCGGACATTAGGGTAAGTTTCACTTCAGATGCTACGATATTGGAATATATCTGGGCGATAATTGCTGGAGCAGAGGGTGGGAAAGGCGGCATATGGTTTCTAGAAAGCGTTATTGCATCTACCAGAGTCGTGTGAGGAAAAATATCAACTCCAACCGCAATCAGTATAGGTTCTACGAAACTAAGCCCTGACACCACTTTTACAGAGACACCACCATCCTTTGCCTGACGTGCTATTTCGGGGCAAGTCGCCTCTGCTACGAAAGGATGCCCCGGTACTGCATATATAACTCCTTTGGGACGCTTCCCGAGCCGTAAGACTTCGGCAACAATTTGCTCATAAACCTCTTCAAAGCTTCCCCCAGCATCATAGAGCGCATCAAAAGAATATCTTCGCAAACCTTCTGGCAAATCAGGAACGATGGGATGATAGATTGTACGCAGGTAAATTTCTTCTGCTACGTTCAAAATGCACCAGGCTTCCCTGGTTAGACAATCAAGCTTTCCCGGTCCTAGACCGATAATTGTGATACCTGTAGTATCCATACTTTGCCTCTACTAATTTCCAAATTGGGAAACCTGTTCAGATGCAGGTAATATTCAAAAAACCATTTTCCTAGTTTGGGGATGTATCTTATGGTATTAAATTAAATAAATGCGCAAATTCAATCCGTTCAGGTCAAAGCCTGTTTCTACCGGATTGAATTTACGCATTACAGGTAAATTTATAATGCGGTTTGGCTTAACGCTTCGTGTAAGTAGGAGCCTTACGAGCGCGTTTAAGTCCAGGTTTCTTGCGTTCCTTCACACGCGCGTCGCGTGTAAGAAAACCGCCCTTTCGAAGCAGTGGTCGCAAATCCGGATTTATCAGTAGGAGCGCGCGGGCAATACCAAGTTGAACCGCAGATGTCTGACCTGTTACCCCGCCTCCTTTTACCATTACACTGATATCTAAACTTGACAATCCTTCATTAGCAGTGTCAAGTGGGGCAACAATTGCTTCCATGTCACCAAGACGAGTGAAATAATCGCTGGCCGGTTTGCCATTAACGACGAACTGTCCAGATCCAGACATGATGCGAACCCGGGCAGTGCTCTCTTTACGTCTACCAATCCCTTCGTAATACTGTACTGACATTATTTCTCCTTCAAGGTTGCCGGGGTGCAGCCCAACAAGTTCAATTACTTCTTCTACAGCCGATTACCATTCTCAACCGGTGAATAATGATTCCAATGGTTGCGGATTCTGCGCTTCGTGTGGATGCTCTGGCCCTGCATAAATTTTTAGCTTTTTCAGCAGTTTTCTACCCAGTTTATTATGTGGCAGCATACCCCATACTGCACTCTGTATCACCCGATCGGGGTGTTTGTCGAGCTGATTACGCAGTGTGATTTCTGTTAAGCCACCCGGGTATCCTGAGTGTCGGTAATACTTTTTTTCATCCATTTTATTTCCAGTAACTGCGACACGTTCAGCATTAATGACAATCACAAAATCACCCGTGTCCACACCAGGTGTAAATTCGGGCTTATGCTTACCTATGAGAATTGTAGCAATTTTAGAAGCAAAACGTCCAAGGTTTTGATCATTGGCATCTGCCACAAACCACTTTTGCTCAACCTCACCAGCTTTTGGATAATATGTTTTTTCCACAGATCTATCTCCACATCACTACATTCAGGTTATTAACGTATAATCTTCAACCGTGCTTACTTACCTACTTCACCACTCAGAGCAATATCATCAAAAGTGTACATCTACCAAGCATAATCCACGGGCGGGAGCCAAACCCTGGATAGGATGTTTCGGCGGCGATACAAGAAGCTGCTGAATCATATTCACACTCTGGCGCTCCTGCCCGATTGAGACTAGTAAAGATACTATCCTCCGGACCATGTGATATAGAAATGCGTTGCCCCATACATCAAATATCCAAAAAGGATACTCATCATCACTTCTTTCTTCCCGCCAAGCAGCGGAGAATATCGTTCGGACAGTCGTCCCCTCTTCATGAACTGGGGTGCCGAACCCAGAAAAATTATGGGTTCCCTGAAGGCTAGCAGCAGCCATAATCATCAAGTCAGTATCTAATGGCGGGGTTATTCCCCATCCGTACCGGTCTAGTAAAGGATTCCTGACCTCGGTGCAATACAGTCTATACTCATAATGACGAGCTACTGCATCATATCGCGGGTGAAAGTCAGAATTAACTTGCTTCACTTTCAACGCTGCTATATCACCTGGCAATTCCGCATTTATCGCGTTGCGCAACGCCACTTCAGAATGCCGCCAATCAAGATCGAAAGCAATCACCTGTCCGGCTGCATGTACTCCTCTATCTGTTCTTCCTGCAGCCAGAATGCTTTTCCCACACCATGTAAGACTGCGCAGTGCGTCTTCTACCACTTGCTGAACAGTTGGTGAATGGGTCTGCCGCTGGAACCCTTTATATTGGGTGCCATCATAGGCAATAATAACCTGGTAACGTTCCATAGTCGCTGTCAGCTATCCGCTGGCAGCAGATAACCGAAAACTAATCTTCAACCAATTCAAGCAGCACCATTTCTGCTGAATCACTCTTTCGCGGACCAAGCTTGATTACACGGGTATAGCCTCCTGGGCGATTCTCATACCTAGGTGCGATATCATCAAACAATTTCTTTACCATATCGGGGTCGCTTAATCGAGCGGCAGCAAGGCGGCGCGCATGTACATGCTGGGCGCCTTCGTGTTCGTTACCACGCTTGGCTAGGGTAATTAATCGCTCAGCTTGACCACGAATTGCAAGTGCTTTGGCTTTAGTGGTTCGAATACGTTCATGCTCAAACAATTGTTTGACCATTGTCCGGCGCAAAGCAATGCGCTGACCACTCGTACGGCTAAGTGTACGTCCTGCTACTTTATGTCGCATTCCAATTACTCCGCTTGTTCCTCTTCTTCAATTTCATCACCATCTTCATCGAGGTAACCTTTTTCTTCCATTTTTTGACGTAGTTCATCCAGGCTTTTCTCTCCGAAATTGCGGATTGACATCACTGCTTCGTCACCCTTCTCCAAGAGTTCAAGCACCTCACCCACAGTGGTGATACCTGTTCGTTTTAGTGAGTTGAAGACCCTGACCGATAAATCCAGGTTCTCAATTGGTGTTTCAATCATCTCACTGGTCAGGCGGCTGGCTTCTTCCTCTGCCTCATCGACCGTCGCCAACGATTCTTCACTTACCCCGGCAAGGTGGAGCAGATGATCGATCATCACCCGAGCGCTGGTACTCAATGCCTCTTCGGGACCAATCGATCCGTCAGTCCATATTTCCATCTCCAAAGAGTCATAATTTGTACTTTGACCAACACGAGCATACCCTACTTCCCAATTCACACGATTAACCGGGCTGTAAATCGCATCGACAGGCAATTCGCCAATTGGCAGCCGGCCTGTCCGATCATCTGCAGGCGAGTAACCACGTCCACGCTCAACTGCAAATTCAATCTCCAGAGATGTATCCGCATCATTTACCGTGAAGAGATACAAATCAGGATTAATAATCTCAACCTCAGGAGGAGCCATAATATCTGCTGCTGTAACAACTCCATCACCCTGTACATCAAGGTGTAGGCGAGCAGTATCAACGTCATACATCTTTACTCGCAGTTGTTTAACCTGCAGCATCACCCGGATAACATCTTCGCGGACGCCTGGGATGTCGCTAAATTCATGCTGTACGTCTATGATGCGCATGGAGGTAACGGCAGCACCCTCCAAAGAGGATAGCAGTATCCGCCTTAATGTATTGCCGAGTGTGATACCATAGCCGCGTTCAAGCGGGCTAATTATAAATTTTCCATAGTTGCGAGCTTCAGCAATACGCTCGATCTTCGGGGTAACCATATTCGTCAACCCAATCACTGTTCACCTCATCCCTCACATAACTCGTTAAGCAAACACGATAACTGGCTTTCTCACTTGTGTGCCAAGTAAATTACCGTGAGTAATACTCAACAATCAATTGCTCGTTAAGATTTCCATCAATTTCTGCTCGCTCTGGAAGGCGTAATACTTTTCCTGAAAGCGAATTTAGATCACGATCTAACCAGGCTGGTATATTTTTTTGGGTAGCAACTTCCGACAAGTTTTTAAAGTATGTTCGTGTTTGGGAACCCTGACGAACGGAAACTTCATCATTCACCGAGACTAGCATCGATGGCACATCCGTCCGACGTCCATTAACCGAAAAGTGACCATGGGTTACCAAGAGTCTTGCCTGAGCACGGCTATCCGTATATCCTAAGCGAAAGACTACATTATCTAAACGCGATTCCAATATCTGCAGGAGATTAAGACCTGTCAGACCACGTCGCTGCAGCGAGACCTCATAATAGCGGCGGAATTGACGTTCCATTAATCCATATATCCGGCGCGCTTTTTGTTTCGCACGCAGCTGGCGGTTGTAATCCGATTCCCGGCGGCGCCGGTACATCGAGCTACGGCCATGCTGACCAGGCGCATAAGAGCGTCGATCATAGGCACACTTTGGGGTGAAGCAGCGTTCCCCTTTCAGGAAAAGTTTTTCTCCTTCTCGCCGGCATAATTTACATACCGGTCCACGATACTTTGCCATTGCTTATTTACCTTATCCTTCCTAAATACGATTATTTTAATTACACGCGGCGTTTCTTTGGCGGCCGGCAACCATTATGAGGTACCGGTGTGACGTCATTGATCAAGACTATCTTGATACCTAGATTTTGTACGGCGCGTAACGCAGACTCACGACCGGGACCAGGTCCTTTAATATAAACTTCGACTTCCTGAATGCCCATTGACATCGCAGCTTTGAGTGCCTGTTCAGCAGCCAAGCGAGCTGCAAATGGTGTGCTTTTACGTGAGCCCTTAAAACCAACTGATCCAGCACTGCCCCACGTAACCGTATTACCATCTGTATCGGTGACCGTCACGATGGTATTGTTGAAAGTTGCCAGGATATGAACCTGACCTTTCGAAAGGGTGCGTTTTGTTTTCTTTGCGCCTTTCCGGCGAGCTGATCGTACACTCTGAGCCATATTACCTCACTTTTTTATAGATCATTACATCAACTGGTAGGCTCAAGTTTAGTAAATTATCGCCACCGGCTAAGATGGTCTACCATACCTACTTGAGTACCCACCCCGACCATGATCCAAGAGCCAGGCAGCCGCAGGGAGGAAGGTCCCAGCCTGGTTCTGATCAATGCGGGGATATTACTTACTTCTTCTTCGCGCCCCGGCGACGTCCACGCCCGGCAACAGTCTTTTTTGGACCTTTCCGAGAGCGAGCATTGGTTTTTGTATTCTGACCACGGACCGGTAAATTTCGCCGGTGCCGCAATCCACGATAACTCCCAATCTCAATCAGCCGTTTAATATTCAGCTGGATTTCACGCCGCAAATCACCTTCCACTTTGTAGTTCTGGTTGATGAATTCGCGTACGGTGGCAACTTCTTGATCGGTGAGATCACGTACTCGAGTATCAGGATTTACACCAGTACCATCCAAGATTTGGTGGGACCGGTGAAGTCCGATGCCGTAAATATAGGTCAAACCAATTTCAACCCGCTTTTCGCGTGGCAGGTCAACGCCTTCAATACGTGCCATAGTTCATTATCCCTGTCGTTGCTTATGTTTTGGATTCTCACAGATGACGTACAATACGCCACGTCTTTT
>JBFENN010000212.1:0-5882 GCA_041551115.1 Anaerolineales bacterium | reverse complement strand
CGGATTACCAAGCTGAGTCAGGAATGGAAACGACAGCATAGCTGATGTTGGGGGGAGGGGATATTATGCCTCGCATGCTTATCAAGTGGTTTGGCTGTCTTTGCTACTATTCCCAATCCGACGATTTTTGATGGGCAACCTTTCCCGCCAATAGAGTCAAAATATCACGATGATTTCACGCTGAGGCGCGATAATTGTGCCGCTTGGGAAATGTAGGATTTCCCAAGTTGTTGACGCCTGTGCTCATGCCAAAAATGGGGTGGGAGAAGCATTACCGCGTGCAATGAACGATCCGGTCGACTTTGAAGAGAGTAACAAAGGAGGGGTATGTAATCTTTTCAGAACTATGACCAGCAATCTGTTCTAAGGAGAAGTCCGGTACACCAGCACCTTATCAGCAATCCTGCAGTCCCACTACCAGCATCCCCGCATAATAGCACTTAGCTTATCTGGTTTTCCCGGTCTGCATCTTGAACACCCCATTGTAAAAATGCTTTTCATCATTGCCAATGTTTGGGACAATTCCTAGGCAGAAAAGGAGAAAATAATGAGTACGAGGTCATTTATACTGCTAGTATTGGTATTGGCAGCCTTGATGCTGCTGCCAGCCGTTGCGGTAGCCGAATCGAAGAGCAATCCTGTTGGCCCTGCTGACAGCATGGCGGTCAGCATTGCGCCTCAGACAGGCATGGCGCGCTTCGTACGCCTAACGACCGAGCAGGCTGAGAGTCTGGCACGGCAAGCGGGGGGTAAAGGGGCAACGGAAATGCACGCAGCAGCATTCTTTGGCGAGTACGGCGCCCTGTTTGGCGTTCGGAATGCCAGTGCTGAACTAACTCTTGCGAACACGCAGACCGATTTCCTGGGATCTACACACATGAGCTACACCCAGTTTTACCATGGTGTACCTGTCTTTGCCGGCGTCTTGCGACTGCACTTCAACGCCCAGGGCCTGATCACCGCCACCAACGGCACCTTCATCCCCGACATTGCCCTCAACACTGTTCCGATCCTGAGCGCGATCGAGGCGAATGGCATTGCTGAAGCAGCTGTGAAATGTACAGGCGCTGTGGCAGTCAACACAACTCTGTATGTCTACCGGGAGAACCTGGCCCGGGGTATCTCCGGTGCCAATCATCTGGCCTACGAAGTAGAAGTGAGCAACGGGATGGACGTGCGTGAATTTATTTACGTGGATGCCCACAATGGCAAGGTCATTGACCAGATCACCGGCATCTATGATGTGCTTGATCGCAAGGTGTACAATCAGATCTTTAACCCTGGAGTCCTGGTTTGGGAAGAGGGCGACTCACTGCCCTTTGAGGGTTCGGACGAAATCAGCGATCCGGCCGTCATCACCGATGTAAACCGGGTCATTGACTATGCTGAGGACACCTATAACCTGGTAGCGAGTGCCAGCTGGGGGAACTTCCTCTCGTATGACGGTGACGGTGCCACGATGCACTCGGTTGTTGACACGACCCTGATCGGCTGTCCGAACGCGATGTGGAATGGTACGTTTACCCAATACTGCGTCGGGGTCGCCGGCGATGACACTGTGGCCCACGAATGGGGACATGCCTATACAGACTATACCCACAACCTGATTTACGCCTGGCAGCCGGGTGCGCTCAACGAATCTTACGCGGATATCTACGGCGAGGTGGTTGACCTCATCAACGGTGCAGGGCTCGACGACCCGGGTGGCCTGCGCAGTGACGGCACCTGTTCGGTGTACACTTCCCAACCACCTCTGCTCAGAGTGACGGCTCCCGACAGCATTGCCGGGGATTATGACGCCAGTGCAGCCCAGTTTGGTCCCCCAATAGATGGGACATTGAACAGCAGCGTGATGATCGTAGACGACGGCAGCGGCGACACCTCCTCTGAGGGATGCAACACGCTTGTGAACGACCTGACCGGCATGATCGCGTTTATCCGCCGGGGCACCTGTGACTTCACCGACAAGGTCAAGAACGCCCAGGATGCTGGGGCGATTGGCGCGGTTGTCGCCAATAACGAGGAAGGCGGCGACAGCACGCTCACGATGTCCGGTGAGGATGACACCATCACCATCCAGTCCCTGTTCATCGGCTACTCCGATGGCAACGCAATTGAAGCCGAGATTCCCAACGGAGTGGACGTGGAATTTGCCATGGCAAATGGCAACGTGAGGACCGACGATTCCTACCGCTGGCTTTCCGGGGAGGATGACCCCGGCTATGGCGGCGCCATCCGCGACATGTGGAATCCAACCTGTTATGGAGATCCCGACAGGGTCGCCTCCGAGGACTACATGTGCGGCACCGACGACAGCGGCGGCGTGCACACCAACAGCGGCGTACCCAACCACGCTTTCGCGCTGTTGGCTGATGGCGGCTCCTTCAACGGGTATGACGTCACCGGCATCGGCCTGACCAAAGCCTTCCACATCTACTGGCGTGCGCAGAGCGTCTACCAGGCACCAGCCTCGGGCTTTGCTGACCACGCCGATGCCCTGGAGCAGTCCTGCATGGATCTCATTGGCACCAACTTGCCTTCGGGTCAGGTGATAGACGACATTGACTGTGCCATGCTGGCTAACGCGATCGAGGCTGGCGAACTCCGCACCTACCCTGAACAATGCGGTTATGAACCTATGTTCGACCCTGACCCACCACCGGTCTGCAGTACTGAAACGGAACGATTCTTCAGTGAGATGTTTGACGCTGATCCTGGTGACTGGGAACTGACCAACGAAGGGGTTTATTACGAATATACACCGCGTGACTGGTCGTGGGTCGGAGCGATGCCTGGTGATATGAGTGGCGGTTTCTTTGCCAAGGATTCACTCACGCTCGGAGACTGCACGCCTGGCAGTGACGATCAATCAGGCGTCGTGTATTTGGATAGTCCGGTCATATCCGTGTCACAAAGCGACAAACCGGTTGACAAAACGATCCTTGTTTTTGATCATTACGTAGCCACCGAGATGGACTATGACGGCGGGAACGTCTGGATCAGCGTAAACGACGGGGATTGGCAAATGCTCAATGAGTCAGACTTTGTCTTCAATCCCTATAACGGTACCCTTGATGCGGATGCAGATGGCAATACCAATCCCCTGGCTGGGCAGCCGGCGTTCCACGGGACCGATGGGGGTGTGGTCACCGGCTCATGGGGCCGGTCGCAAGTCAACCTGTCCTCCTATGTCCGACCAGCGGATGCATTCCGATTGCGCTTTGCCTTTGGTACTGACGGGTGCGAGGGTAATGATGGCTGGTACTTGGACAGTGTCGAGGTCTATTCATGCAAGTTCGAGCCTCCGAAACTACGATTGGGGCGCAGCCTGCTTGAACCCAAATGACATTGATGGCATTTTGCTAGCCATTCTGGTGAAGCATGGGTTTTTCGGGAGAGCAGGTGAGGACTGTGCCCCAACTTGTCCCGGTTTGGCGTAATTAGCGAGTGGCTGCTGGGTTTGAATCTGTCGTTGCTGCTCAACAATGATTGAATAGACCTGCACACTCCGCCTTCCGAGGTATCCATGGAGAACGCCTGGAAGCTGAATCAGGCGTACACTACCGGGTTCTTCTTGCGATGATCCTGGGACTCCTTACCTATTCGCCGAGTCATTCCCGCACAGCTTGGAACCACTCAGCCCGTTGACATTCTCGTCATCAGCAAAACTGTCAGACGTCGATGCTGCATTCATCCTGTCAACAAGCCGGGGGCGGTATCCCTGGTATGGGGCACGATGATGCGCAAGTCACGCCTGGAGTGCTTCGGTGCTCTTAAGCCATTACACATCAGTGATGAGCGCTTTTGCATCATTTAAGTAGGAGGAATCGAACAGGATGCCTGACTGCACACCCGTATGCCTGAGCGGATTAAGCGCTTGCGGGGATACACCTCATGGAGAGGCTATTTGGCGCTGGATCATTTCAGAGTCGTACCATTGAAATCGAAACCGAGCTGCTTTTCACTGAGAAAAATGATGAAACCTTGCACTTCTGTCATTATTAAAGCTAAGTTAACGCTTTTGTGCGATAATTGTTACACTTGGAGATTTGGGGGGGGACCAAGTCAATGGCTCCGGTGCATATGCCAAAGGGGGGAAGCATGATCGCTTGCAACGAGCAGACCGGTCGGATAAGCAGAATGCTACAAAGGAGGCATATGTAACTTCGGAAACTTGACCAGCAATCTGCCCTTAGGTTAAGTCCGGTTTACCAGCACCTAACCAACATCCCCGCAGTCAGCCTTATCAACATCCTCGCGCTACAACATCATACTTGTCTGGTTACCCGGACAAAATCCTACCCGCCCCATTGAAAACAAGTTTGATCATTGTTAGCTCTTTTTGGGATAAGCCCCAAACAGAAAAGGATGAATTTGATGAAACGCATACTCATGATTTCCATTGTGGTTACGATCCTTTTGGCGGTGATGGTTGGGTCCGCCTTGGCAGCTAATTGGTTTGTCGTAGCAGACCTCTCCAACACCGACCTCACGGGAGGTGGATACTGCTGGAGTTTTAATGAAGAAATGCCAGGCGGCTGGGGTGGCGAGTACGGCGAGGGCGCAGTGACCGCCTTCCCCGGTGATGAAGACGATGCCGGCTACTGCTCTTTCAACGCGAAGGGCAAGGTGAGCAAAATTGAACTGCGCGTCCTTGACGGCATCGCTGACGACAGTTTTGCTGTACATATGAAGAATCCTAAAGGTAAATTTAAGGAGATTTTCACCTACACAGATGAAGGCACAACCGAGACTTGGATCATCCACGAAATCGTTGTTCCTCTCAAATTCCGCAATGCCACCCGCACCTACGGAACCATCATCAAGATCTTGCCCACGGGGCCTCATTGGGCAGGTTTTGATACCTACGGCCAGCTTGCGGTAGACAAGGTTTCTGTCACTCGCTAGCTGTTTCTAAACTGGACCTGGCAGGAATTGGACACCTGCCAGGTCGTAATATCCAGCGTAAAAACTGCCTGACGATAGCCATCCGAGGATACGTCCCAATCAAGGTTTTGAGATCGGGATGTTCAAATTTGCTAATATCCATTTCAGTTCGAGCGCTACAGCACGTTCATACCACCATTGAATGCTCCTATCCCCCTTTTAGGCGCTCGTCCAACTCCCATAAAGCGGTGCGGTTGTTGCCAAAGTGCAACTTTTCATAGGCAAGGGCATACGGCAGCCAGCAGAACGCTGAGTGCTCGGCAGACAACCGGACTTCCCTCTGACCAAGAAAAACCCCATAACAGCTGCAAGGCACTACAAACAAGTCAACTGGCCAGTTCAACCGGTCGCTGAATGCTGTCACAGGTACAGAAAAAGTGGTATCCAGCTGCACGAATGCCTGCTCTCCATAGCAGCCAGTCTCTTCATGCAACTCACGCCGAGCTGCTTCCTGGGTTGTTTCACTGCCTTCCCCACCGCCGGCTACAAACTGCCAGATGCCTGTGTCACTGCGTTTCAGCAGGCAATATTCCAGCAAACGATCCGCAGCAAAACGATACGGGATCACCAATACTTGGAACGGTGCGCGAGCCATCATCTCCCAACCTTTACTTAGCGACTTTGCAAAGACAGTCTATCACCAAAAAACACAAAGTTTGACGGTCAGACGTACTTCTCATCCAAATCGTAGCTGACCAATAACCAAGTATGCCAAATATTGGTACAACCCAACCGATATAGCTAGAAAAGGTAAAGTCATCCCTGCAATAACCATTTTGAACATTTGGCATGGCGATAAGTTGAATTGTCCCGTTTCTTGATACAATAAGTATCATTTATCTCGGTCAAGTCCTAGCTGAAGGAAGCAAAATCATGCCCAGAAAATCTAGACGAAAGTTGGTCGCCGTTTCCATCTCAATCCTGTCCTTATTCTT
>JBFENN010000211.1:0-5935 GCA_041551115.1 Anaerolineales bacterium | reverse complement strand
TAAGGAAGCCAAATTGGTCTTCATTTGCCGCAAACTGTATCACGCCCCCCTACAGGAAGACGGTTTTGTGGATAAAAGCCTTGTGGTAAATAATTATCCGCAAAAAGATTTTCATGAGATGTACGTTGGGGAGATACTTAAGGTTTTAGTGAAGGAAGAAAAGCGTGCAGGATGACCCAAGCGGAGTAATCTAGCGAACGAATTGCCACCCGCCATTACAATTGTTGAAAAGCGTGATGGGGTGTAATGATTAACTACTCTGAATCCAATAATTGGCTTGCGGTTGGCTCATCACAAACTGTAATCTGTGCATGGTATAGATTAACTTGTGGATTAATGATCGCTGGAATTAAATCTTATCGAGTGTCAGGCGCAAGCGTTTTGCCAGTGCAACAGCGATCGCTGTAGCCAGCTGGGCGTCGCTGTGCATCAAGGAGATGAATTCCACGTGGCCGAGATACAGGCATTCTGTTATTTCGCTGGCAATCACAGAAGCGGTGCGTGATCCGCCATCCAGCAGGGCCACTTCGCCAAAGAAATCGGTGGGGCCAAAGTCATTGACCACGGTTTTGTTGCCGTCATCATCTTCCCGAATCGCTTCGGCACGCCCACTCGTTATCGTGAACATCCCAAAGCCACTCTTTCCCTGGGTTACGATCGCCTCATGAGGCTGGTAGGTTTGGGGAACAAAACAACTGGCGATTTGATTTAGCTGGCGATTATTTAATCCCTGAAATATGGGGACCTTTGCCAGATATGAGACCATCTCTTCAATTTTTGCCATTTTCTGCCTCCAATATGGAATGGAAGTTGGTATCCTTAATTATATCAAACAAACTTCACATCCAGCCCATATGCCACCGCTTGTTCCAGAGTCTTAGACTGGCCTTCAGCATAAAGGCGGGCATATTCATCTTCCCCAAGCGTCTTACGTGCACGCGCCAACAGATCATCAAGATCAAATGGGACCAGCCAGGGCATATCCATGGGCCACAGCAGCCAGTTTCTGGAGGTGATCAACCCGTGTAAGTGAACCGCTCGCTCAATGTGCCCTGAGCGGAAAGCGCACAACGCCAACGCTTGCAAACTGTACTTGATGACTTTGCGGTTCCCTGATTCGGCAGCATCATTCAAAGCTTGGTGGAAAGATCGCTCTGCGGCTAACAAATCCCCACGCAGCAGCGCAGCTTTTCCGTTACCATACGTAATCAACGCGTCTAGAAAAGTGTGCTCTTGACTGCGGTCCACATCTGCCGCGGCCCGATAAGAAGCTGCAGCTAATTCCGCATGATCGAATGTACAGGCCACCTCGGCTTTATTAATGCAGCTGATGATCTCCCAAAAGGTAAAATGGTGGCTGCGTGCTTTCTGAATGGCCTGTTGGATCGTCCGTTCCGCTTCCGGCCATTCTCGCTTGGTAGCATAGGCACAACCCAAGGCATTCAACTGCCGGATGACGCGACCCCATTCCCTGAGATCTTGGACAATGGTCAGCGCCTGCTGGAAGTGCTCTATGGCTGCTTCGGCTTCGCCACTGGCAAGGCAAAAATACCCGAGCAGCGAGTGTCCCTCGCTCAACCACCATTGGTTCTTTACGGTGCTGGCGATTTCCATGGCCGTTTTACACAACTGCCGGGCCTGGACCAGATTCCCCAACCAGAACTCATTGATCGCCATGTAGTTATGAGCGATGATTTGCCCATCTAAGTCGCCCAATTCTCGGCGTAATGCCAGGTGCTTTTCGGCGTAGTGCCAAGCTCTGTCCGGATCGGACTCGGTGTCGATCAGCACTTCATAGCTTTCAGCGATCATGAAACGATCCCCCAACTCGACGGCAATATCCAGGCATTCGTGGCCATATTTGTGTGACCAGATATTTTCCCCTAAATTTTTTTTGCTGATCGCCAAGACCCAAAGTGCCATAGCCCGGATCAGTTTCCCGTCGTCACCCAGCGACTCCGTCATCGCCAGCGCTTCCCCGGCGGCTTGCATGACATCTTTCCCTAATCGCCCGATCGACATTTGTAGATGTGACTGCCGCGCCCGGGCCGTGGCGATCAAGGCCGGGTCTACATCTGCCATCCCTGCTGAACGTGCCTGCAGCTTGTTCAGCCAGGCCTCACCCTCAACCCGATGGCCGCGGATGTACCAAAACCAGAACATGGCGGTTGCCAGACGCAGTCCTTTTTGCGGTTCTTCAATCAGTGACCATTCCAAGGCGGCGCGCAGGTTATCCCACTCAATTTCCAGACGGTCCAGCCATTCGATCTGATGGGGGCCTCGCAACTGCAGTTCGGCAGCTTCGGCCAGTTGAACGAATGCATCCAGATGGCGGTTTCGCACGGTTTCGCTGGTCCCGAACTCCAGCAGTTTCTCGCGGGCATATTCACGGATCGTTTCCAACTGGCGGTAGCGTCTCGATCCTTCTACTCTGCTGATGGGTTGAATGAGCGATTTACTCACCAACTGTGACAGGCCATCCAGTACATCGAATTCGTCTAACCCGTCAAAGCCGCATACTTCACCGGCCAACTCCAATGTCCAGCCGCCCTGAAAGACCGATAAGCGCGTTAACAGCAAGCGCTCCGATTCATCCAGCAGCGAGTACGACCAATCGATCGAAGCCCGCAAAGTTTGCTGGCGCGGAAGCGCCGTGCGGCTGCCGCTGGTCAGCAGGCGGAAACGGTTGTCCAACCGGGCTGCAATCTGTTCGACCGTCAGCGCGTTCACGCGCGCCGCGGCTAGTTCGATGGACAGCGGGATACCGTCCAGGCGGTGGGAGATTTGAGCAAGGTTCTCTGCGTTATCCCTCTTGATGACAAAACCCGGATCCACCGCGACCGCCCGTTCGGCGAAAAGCTGCACGGCGCTGAAATCGGAAAGCCTTTCCAACGGCGGCAGTTTTAGCGGATCAGGGACCGAAAGCGAAGGCACCTGGTATATGATTTCCCCCATCACGCGCAGTGCCTCGCGGCTCGAAGCCAGGATTTTCAGTTTTGGACAGCTTTGCAGCAGCGTTTCCGCTGTTTTGGCGCAATCGGCAATCATGTGCTCGCAGTTATCCAGGATGATCAGCAGCTCTTTCGGGTGCAGGTAATCCTGAAGCTGATCGAACTGTGAGCGAGTGGAGATCTCCGGCAGGCCAACTGAGTCAGCAATGGCGCGCGGCAGCAGTTCGGGGTCAC
This sequence comes from Anaerolineales bacterium, assembly GCA_041551115.1. Taxonomy (GTDB): domain Bacteria; phylum Chloroflexota; class Anaerolineae; order Anaerolineales; family UBA4823; genus DAOVXM01. The sequence goes on along the minus strand of JBFENN010000211.1, from coordinate 2,750 downwards.
CCAGTTCTGCTAAGGCAGTGAACCAGACGCCATCTGGAAAACGTTCAAGGACTTCCTCAGCCACGCGTAAAGACAGGCGCGTCTTCCCCGTCCCACCTGGTCCGACCAGCACCACCAGGCGGTTCTTTTCCACCAGGTCAACCACTTCCCCGATCTCTCGCTCCCGCCCAATGAAACTGGTAAGCTGCGACGGCAGGTTGTGGAGTGGGCTGGTGGCCGCAGCTAGTGGGGGGAATTCCACCTGCAGCCCATCCGCACAGGCCTGGAAGAGCTGCTCCGGGAAAGCCAGACCTTTCAGTTGGTGCTCGCCCAGGTCTTTCAGGGTGACACCTTCTGGCAGCCCGCGCAGTACCAGGTTGGCAATTTCCTGAGAGAGCAGGATTTGCCCGCCGTGTGCCGCCGACATGATGCGGGCAACGCGGTTCTTAGTATGTGAAACAGCGTATTCATCCCCGTTCGGATCTAGTTCTGCTTCGCCGGTATGCAGTCCCATGCGGACGGAAAGTTCGCCAAGGTCGTTCCAGGCAGCAGCGCTTAAGGCACGTTGTCCGGCAACCGCCGCCCGCAACGCCTGTGATGCCGTGGGAAAAGCAGTCTGGAATTCATCACCAACGATCTTAAAGACAACACCCCCATGTGATTCAATCGCTGTACGCAATGCCAAGTTATGAGCCTGCAGCGCCTCAGCCATCCTCTCAGGATCGCGTTCCCATAAAGGTGTTGACCCTTGGATATCAGTAAATAAGAATGTAACCGTACCGGTGGGGAGCATTATTTTTATACCTGTTTATAGCAATCTACAAGCATTTTATCCGTTACTGAGAATTAATATCAATTCACCACGGTCCATAGATCACCCTTTAAGCCAGGGCATCAGAGCCCTCGATTTCTTCATATCTAAGATTGAACATATCTGATGTTTTCTGGGTGTACTCGCGGTATTTTCCAGTTCATATTGTCCGGTATTGATTAAAGCCAGCCATTTGTAATTTCCCACCATGCCCCAACCAATCGCTTATAATATTTGCCCTTCTGAGCGATGAGCTCCTCGTGGGAGCCGCACTCGATGATCCGTCCATCCTCCAGCTCGAGGATCAAGTCACTGTTACGGCCGGTGGAAAGCTGTTGGGCAATCACGAAGGCAGTACACCTTTTCATCAGCCCATCCATACCTTCCTGCACAAGACGTTCGGTGTGTGTATCGATGCTGGAGGGCGAGATGAAAAGTGGCGATGGGTTGTTTCTTCGCTCGTTCAACGCAATCCGGTTCCATCGAGATGCCACAATCCAGCAGGTCAGCATTAATACAGGGTTAAACAACAAACTAGCTATCACCCAAGCCTACTCCCTCCATGAGTAATACGAATATCGCCACCAAGACTACCGCGATAAAATCATACACGTAAACACTTTGATAACCCTCTAAATAAGGTTATACAATAGGAAATACATCCCAAGCGGTCCCTATTCTTCCGCAGTTCCCAGGATCTACTAGTCGCCATTCACTCGCTTAGCAAAGATCCGCCACGGCAGCAGCAACCCTGTGCGGGCTTTATAAGCCGGCCATTCTGGATAACGCGACAGGGACACATCCGCCATGCGCATATTGACATAGAAAATGCAGATCCAAAAATAAGCCAGGACCAGCCAGGGAATCCAGTGCTGGCACAGCAAGGCGAAAGCGCCATAAACCATCATCTCACCCAGGTAATTTGGGTGACGCACATACTTGAAGACCCCATCCGTTATCAGCCCTGATTTGTGCTTGAGGGTAAAATGCTTCTGACAGTCTGATACCATCATCAGCACCACGCCCAGGGCGTAGATGCCGGTCGACAAACTGAGGAGCCAGCCAGGCGCCTCGGGCCGTGCCGGGAGCACATCGGAGATCAATAAGAAGGGACCAATCCAGTACAGTGCCAACAGCAGGAAGATGACAACAAAGCCGCCGTAGGTCACCCGCGCCTCCCACTTGCGGTCCGGAAATGTGCAGTGTTTGAACACCCAGATAAAACCATAGCTGCCATGCAACGCCAGGTACACCCATGCAGCGGTCGAAAAGTTCCCGTAGATCACCATCAGCAGGAGGACGAAAAAGGCGGTAGACCCTTTGTGCAGGTTAATTGACCAGGCAAACTTGAGACGCTTTGGCCCTCCCAGCATGTCTTCGCTGAGGTATTTAGTAAAACGGTCGAACCATGCCACCCAACCTGGCGGTTTTTCAGTGGTGCTATTCATCATTTTATGCCTCCTCATCAGAAATAGACGAACGTCCTTGCGGCAATCCCTTCAATATTGAGCAGCGAAACCGCGTTGTTAGGGGAACTTTGCCAGCACCTTCCCGGTTACCACCCCACCCGGGATCCATTATAACAAACAGCGAGAGATACTCAAGCTTTCATCTAATAAGATTCGTAACTACTCAACCTACACACACCTGGGAATGAATTCCCATCAACCCGTTTTGAAAGGGTTTTCCTTCTCAACCTGGGGTTTCAACCCCTGGCGTTTTGGTCGTGGCGAAAACAACGCGTAAGGTTCCATCCAAAAACCATCGAATGAATTCGATGTCTGGTATGGGCTGAACGACAAGAACAGTCGTTCAGCATGGCGGCTCAAGCGCGTTGCATTCCCAACCCGTTTATGGAACTTTACAAAATAAGTAGGTAATCGAGAATTCAACCATCCAACCCGTTTTAACGGGTTTTCCTTCTGTAGCCCGCAATTTATTCGCGGGCGGTCAGGTTCGT
>JBFENN010000210.1:0-5949 GCA_041551115.1 Anaerolineales bacterium | reverse complement strand
TCTTAGGGGTTGGGGCACTGCAAAAGCGGGTGGTGGTGATCACTGATTCCCAAAACGGGGATACGCTGGCGATCCGCCCCATGGCATATATCGGCTTGACCTTTGACCACCGGATCCTCGACGGGGCTGTGAGCGACTATTTTCTAACCAAGGTGGTAGAATCCCTGCAAGATTGGTAAAAGATTTTTGGATGTGAGTCTTGGTGGGATAGTTTGAACCAAAATGATAGTAAGATTTCGTTTGGTTTCCAAGTTTAAGGAGAATTAATGAGTGAATATGATGTTGTTGTGATTGGGGCTGGACCAGGCGGCTACGTCAGTGCAATTCGGGCTGCCCAGTTGGGATTGAAGACTGCGGTTGTAGAGAAGGAGTGGTTGGGGGGCGTATGCCTGAATGTGGGCTGCATTCCATCCAAAACCTTGTTGAAGAATGCAGAAGTCGCTTATACACTACGCAAACGCGGTAAAGAGTTTGGCTTTGCTTTCGACAATCTTGAGCTTGATTTTAGCTCAGCTGTGAAACGCAGCCGGCAGGTTTCCGGCCGATTAGTTAAAGGCGTTGGCTTCTTAATGCGCAAAAACAATATTGATATCCACATGGGGGAAGCAAAGTTGCTGTCCAGGAACTTGGTCGCAGTTTCCCAAGCAGATGGAGAAACTGTCGAACTCAAGGCGGAGAATATTATCATCGCTACCGGTGCGCATGCTACCATTCCAGCAGGTTGGAAAGTGGATGGAAAGTTTATCGTATCGTATCTTGAGGCCATACTGCAGGAAAATTTACCAGAATCGGTGATTATCATCGGCTCGGGGGCAGTAGGGGTAGAGTTTGCTACGGTTTGGAATTCCTACGGGGTTGACGTCACCATCGTAGAGATGCTGCCCCATTTGGTTCCACTCGAGGATGAAGAAATCAGCATCGAGCTTGAAAAGGCTTTCAAGAAGCGTGGTATAAAATTCATGACTGATCATCGAGTTGATGCACTTGAGGTCAATGGGGAAAAGGTAAATGTTACTCTTTCACATGATGGGGAAAAGCAGCAGCTGGTCGCTGACCAGGCTATGGTTGCAATCGGTTTCAGCCCCAACAGCCGGGGTTTAGGGCTCGAGGATGTCGGTGTAGCGGTCTCAGAACGGGGATTTATTGAGATTGACGAGCGGATGGAGACAAGTATTCCAGGCATCTGGGCAATTGGAGATGTCACAGGCAAGCTGATGCTGGCACATGTTGGTTCTGCAATGGGTATCGTTTGTGCAGAAAACATTGCTGGCGTGGAGACAGTTGTTCTGGATTACGAGATGATGCCGCGGGCCACTTATTGCACCCCACAGATCGCATCGTTCGGTCTTACAGGTAATGAAGCTGAAAAACGTGGTTTTCAGATCAAAGTAGGACGTTTTCCATTCCAGGCAAATGGGAAAGCGCTGGGTTTGGGAGAATCTACTGGGTGGGTGAAAGTGATCACCGATGCCAAATACGGCGAGATTTTAGGTGCCCATATGATCGGACCTGAAGTTACCGAGTTGCTTCCCGAGTTGACTCTTGCACAGCTGATGGAACTTACGCCGGCAGAGGTCGCTCGGAACGTGCATGCCCATCCAACACTGAGTGAGACATTGATGGAAGCTGCTCATTCCGCTGAAGGTCATGCAATCCATACCTGATGGAAGAACTTTATTGGGATTGCTATCACCCCGGGTGACATCCGGGGTGATTTTTTATTTTGGGTCTTAGCAGAATCATATCTTATTACTGCCTCACAGCTCAAATGCATATGGCAATTAACGACAGTTATTTATGTGCAATAAATATTGCTAATAATCCTTTTATGAGCATGGGGATGTGAAAATTTGACAATTTGTGGTATAATATTACGAGGTTAAATCCCCAAAATTCTAAAATGGTGTAAACCGATAAATGATGAGACAAGGCGTACAAGAGAGCTTGCTGAGTCAAATTGAAGAGCAAGCAGAGATTATTGCACCAATCGCGCGATTGGTTGAACTGGGTCGGCAGAAAGGATATGTAACACTCGACGATATCCTCGCGCATTTCCCTGAAGCTGAGAACGATGTCGATCAGTTAGAAGAAGCCTTCGCGATGCTGCTCAGTGCAGGAATACCATTCCTGGATGATCCTGAAGAACAAGAAATCGAAGATAAACCCCCTGATGAGGATCAGGAAACGCAGACAATATTGGTAAGCGATGAAGATTACCTGGCCAATGTAGATGCTAGTGATACGATAGGTTTGTATATTAAGGAGGCAGTCCGGGTTCCATTACTTACTGCCCAAGAAGAGATGGAACTATCTGAGCGGATAGAACGCGGTCGCTTTGCGCGTGACGAATTAGCCAAAGGTAACGTCAGCCAACGCCGCCAAAAAGAGTTGCGCTCACTAATTGAGGATGGTTGGGCGGCGCGCGAGCATCTGATCATCGCAAATGCCCGCTTGGTGATCAGTGTCGCCAAGAAATATATGGGGCGCGGTGTACCCTTCTTAGACCTTATCCAGGAAGGTAATATTGGTTTGATGCGTGCAGCCAAGAAATTTGATCATCGCCGTGGGTACAAGTTCAGTACCTACGCTACTTGGTGGATCCGCCAGGCTATCACTCGAGCTATCGCTGACCAGGGGCGGACGATCAGGGTCCCTGTCCATATGGGAGATCAAATCTCGAAGATGTTACGTGTTCAACACCAATTGAAACAAGAATTAAGCCGTGATCCTTCAGTAGATGAACTGGCAGCGATCTTGGATGTACCAATCAAGAAAGTTGAGCACATGATACAAGTTGCCCGGCGTCCTTTCTCGCTTCAAATGCCTATCGGTGAAGAGGAAGACGATATGTTGGGGGATTTCATTGAAGACCCTGATGCACCTGCACCGGATGAAAGCGCGGTACAGAATTTATTGAGAGAACATCTCCATGAAGCTCTAGATCAATTGCCTCCCCGTGAAGCGAGAATTCTTCAGCTCCGCTATGGTCTAATCGACGGGCAGATTCATACCCTCAATGAAGTAGGTCAAAAAATGGGTGTTACTCGGGAGCGGGTCCGCCAAATTGAGGCTCAAGCGCTGCGGAGACTGCGGACTCCTCGCTTACAACGCTCATTACGGACATATATCGAATAACCATTCCCAGTGAATATTCATGTGTTATGCTGGACGGCATTATCAATTACTGCCGTCAACAGTGGTCTTAATCGATCCTTTCTATTCTGAAAAGCATTTTGTTGATTCTATTGTTATGATAGAAACAATCTGAAGATATTGGAATACTCACCTGTGCCTGAAAATATAAATAACCTCGTCAAACAAGCAAAGAAAGCGTACCGCCAAGGTAAGCGGCGTAAAGGTGCTGATTTGCTTGACCAGGTATTGAAAAGAGATTTCAATCATCAAGATGCTTGGAAGGAGCTTCATCGCGAGTATGGTGCTGGGCGATCGTTCAAGACCTTCCAATTGGAATTTACCGAAAGATACTATCCAGATCGCATCAGTTATCTCACTGACCGAGAGCACCTTCCCCTACCACCGAAGGAAAAGCAATCTTGGTTCCGGCGTATATTCTCCTTCTCAAGCCGAAATTCAAATGAATCAAATACTCTGGAGCGGCCCGCAGAAACGATATCGGCGGTATCCAATCTCCGAGTGATTGCCCCAGAGCAAGTGAACCCGCTCTTCCCAGTTGCGGAGAAAGCGCCCATAATCCAAGCAGAGCCTGAAAAGCCTCGAGTATCTTCATCTGCGACAGCCGCACCTGCAGCTGACAGGAGCCTCTCTCCTGTTGATTCTGATAGCGATGAAAATTCAATCCGAGTGATGGTGGTTGATGATATCCAGCAAACTCGGGAAAACGTAATCCGTTCATTAAAATTTAAACCGGAAATTGAAATAGTCGCTACTGCTTCAAATGGTGCGCAAGCAATCGATTTCGCTCGTAAAACGAAACCTGACGTTATCCTGATGGACGTCAATATGCCAGATATGGATGGCATCACTGCCACTACTGGTGTGAAGAAGGCTGTACCCTACACCCAAGTGATTATCCTCACCGTCCAGGATGATGTCGATTACATGCGGAAGGCTATGCTCGCCGGGGCGCGAGATTTTATCACCAAGCCGCCAATGATCGACGATTTGATCCAAGCCGTCGAGGGTGCAGCTGCGATTGCCCGCACAGAGAAAAGTAAAACCATCCAGGCGAGCCGGCTATCTCGTACAGTCGCCCATCCAGTAGCGACACAAGGACACATCATCACTGTTTATGGACCGAAAGGCGGAGTGGGGTGCACAACGATCGCATCCAACCTCGCGGTTGAGCTAGCTAAGGACGAAGCCGACGTAGTACTGGTTGATGCCGATCTGCTCTATGGAGATGTTGCCGTATATTTCAATGAACATAGTGTTAATACGCTGGCTGACTTGACTCCTCGTGCCCAAGAATTGGATCCTGAAGTGATTGACGATGTCCTTATCACACACTCGTCGGGTGTAAAATTGTTGTCCGCTCCGAGACCCGTGGATGTGGAGGAAATCAATCCCGGACAATTCTCAGATTTGATCAAGTATCTGCGATCAATGTTCACGTATGTGATCGTTGACACATCGACCAAGCTCTCAGACATCACGATTGCCGCTCTCGATGCCAGCGATCTATTGATATTAATTACTGGGCATGGGATCCCTGATATCTCGCGTACCCAGAAATTCTTGGATCTCCTGCCTTTGCTGAATTTTGATTCTGAAAACACGGTTGTCGTTATGAATCAGTACGACAAGCGGATTAACATCAGTCCAGATAAAGTTGCGAAGAGTTTTAATAAAGAAATCCCTGTTGTTTTCCCGAAAGATGATCCCATTGTCATACCATCAGTGAATCGGGGTGAGCCATATATGCTGCGTGGCGGGATCATGTCACGACCGATCGGTCAAGCCATGCGTTCCTTAGCCTCACTTGTACAAAAACGGATTAAAGCTCTTATTGAGAAGCCAGAACCGGTTGGCTATTGATCTACTCTGATGCGTTGATTAGTTGGTGATAAAAAATCTCAGCTTTCCCCATTACTGCATAGTATTCAGCCTTTTCAGCAATTAGATTAACATTAATTTCTTGGGCTGATACTCTTAATTCCTCATTCTTCAGCGCAGCGATCATAGCCTTCCCGATCAATTTGGGTTTGGTCGCATCTACTAGCAATCCATTCTCCCCGCTATTTACCCACTCTCGCACAGCTTCAATATCACCGGCGATCGGGAAGCAGCCACATGCCATGGCTTCCAGCAGTGAGTTTGGTGTTCCATCATGGGTTGTAGGCGAAATTGCAATCTGCGAGGAGCGAAACAGGTCTGCCATCTTTATCCTTGACACCCTTGGTAGAAGGTCAACGTTTGCTTCGATTCCAAGCCTTGCAATCCAGCGTTGAGCTTGAACCTCGTTTGCCATATTCGGGCATATAAAACGAACCTTAGGGGAGTATGCTAATACCTCTGGGATAGCATGAAAAAATGCCTCATTCTGAACATATGCCCTAAAGCCACGTGGATTAATGATGCGGAACTCATCAGAGACTTTCGGCATATGTCGTCTATCTTCCTTGGATGCGGGGTAAAAAATATCAAGCTTCACACCACCTGACCCAGGCAGCACGACGTGTTTTTTGTTGAGGTTATAACCCCATTCCACCGCCAATCTGATGTCTCGCAGGCAGTCAGTATGGAGTGCACTACATACCGATAGAGTTTCTTTGGTATAACGGCTCATGCTGGGGGTCGAAGGGGCATGCAGTGTGAAGTCATTCCCCCAGACAGAAACCAGGATGGGGACCATCTTATCGTCAGGAGATTCTGCTGTAGTGATTGCGACTCGCGACGCAACCATACCTTCAAACGGGATCCGCATTGCATGTATTAGATCTGGATTGATCTGGTCTACCACCTGTTTGA
>JBFENN010000209.1:0-5960 GCA_041551115.1 Anaerolineales bacterium | reverse complement strand
TTGTGATAGAGCTCCGCAACCAGCATCGGTTCCAAGCCTTGCTCCTCTGGCGTTGACACCTGCCAGTCATCCCCGGGCAGAGGTGAGTAGTCAACCGCTGCCAGTTCCTCAGTTGATGGACCGCATCCTACCAACATTGACAAGATCAAGATCCCGCTGATGAATAAGAGATATAATCCCTGACACCACTTTGAGGTTGATTTTTCTCTGGTATTCATTGTTCATATATCCTTTTTACAATTTCTGTTATTGTGAAATCTCGCGCTTACAGAATAACATCCAAGTAGTATTATTGTCATACCCCAGAGGTATTATTCAGAGGATTAATTGTATTCTTGCAAGGGGAACAAAAATGGGCTGCAATCTGGCAGCCCGTGAGGATCTCAATTAATGTAACATTGGTGCTTATTTTGGATTCCCAGCCATTTAGGTAGATGGTATTATCCCCAACTCCCTGGCCCTGGCTACTGCTTCTATTCGATTGTGAGCATCTAGTTTGCCGTAAATATTGCGCGTGTGAACCTTAACGGTATGCGGAGACAGGTAAATTCTGGCTGCAATTTCTGGGTTTGTCAGCCCTTCGGCAATAAGTTGAAGGACTTCAAGTTCGCGCGCGCTAAGAGGTTCAATTAATTCTGTTGTAGTGGTTAAAATTTTCGGAAAATCGATTTGTTTTGTTTCGATATCGGGGAAAGCTGCCAATAGCCGCTGAACATAATCCGGTTTGATGTCCTGCTGGTAGGCTTCATGGAGAAGTCGCAGCATGGGTTGGCCTTCATCGACGAAGATGCGGAAATATCCTAATGGTTCAGCGATCTCAAGTGCCCGTTTCAAGGGGTCCATCGCTTGAGAGGCATTGCCCCCAGAATGATGAGCCAAAGCCTGGAGGATCAAAATCTCGATCACACTCGTCGTCCTGCCCCCTAATTCCGCCTTGACCTCCAACAGCTGCAATAATTCCGCTGCCTGCTTGAGTTTATTTTGAGCGATCAGGATGCGAGCTAACAAAATGTAATCAAAAAGCAACAAGTAATCAATATTTTCTGGGATATCAGACGAATCTATTTTACGTTTTGCCACCCATTGGAAGGCAGCCTCTATTTCTCCTTTTTCCAAATATATGCGCGCCTGCCAAATAGCCTTCATGCTCATAAGCCAGGGAGGGGTTGTTGTTTCTCGATTTAAACTGATTACCTTCTGGATTATCTCTTCAGCGCCGGTGAAATCCCTTTGGGACATCAAAACCCTCATAAAATAATTGTAGGTATAGCCTACAATCGTCAGGTTTCCACTACGTTCTGATACTCGCACCCCTTCCTTCGCTTGAAATACAGCTCCTTTCAAATCATTCACTTCCGCCAGAATATCGCCCAATAAAGCCTTCATACAGCCAACCGAACCAGCTTGCGAGAAACCATATTCGTCTGCCTGTTGTAATTGTCGCTGGCAAAGATCAATAGTTTCTTGAAGCTGACCTTGTTCCTTCAAAGTGGAAGCAAGTTTCAGGCCGGCCACGATAGAGTAATAAGCATCTCCCGCTTCTTCGCAAGCATGTAGGGCTTTGGCCCGGGCATTGTATGAGGCAGCCATATCGCCCTGATAGGAATACGCGTCACCCAAGGTGAAGACGGCCAGGCTGCGCCAAGCCATGTCACCCTCGGGAAGATATTCAAGCGCCTGGTTTGAATGCTTTATCATCCCTGGCACATCTCCGGTGAAGGTATAAATCAAAGCGCGGATCAGCTCATAACGGCCAATTAGTTTATCTCTCTCATTCGCAGATAATACAGCCTGATTAATATTTGAGGTTTCAGCTGAAAGGTCCTTCCTGATGCCTAATTGTTTCTCAACCTCTTCCAGTAAATAATCACCTTCGCCTTGCTGACCACCTGAATGTAGATAATAAGCACGATAGATAGCTAGGAGTGGTCTGGATAAGATGAATTCGACTGGAATTGCTTCCAGCCAGGCTCGCAATTTACCATGGTCCCCGCGCTGCCAGAGAACATCAGCCTCTCTGTCCAATAATACCGCGGCCCGTCCAAAATTTCTTGCACGCAGCGCATGCACGATGGCCTCATCCGGGAGTCCATTGATCTGGAACCACTCACTGGCCCTGCTTTGCAGGATTGACACCTGCTCTGACTGTGTCTGTTCCAGACGCTGGTGCAGCAGACCAGCAAAGAGATGGTGGTAGCGGTACCACTGTCTTTCGTCATCCAGGGGAACGATGAACAAGTTGGCTTGATCGAGATATTCCAGTGTTTGCTGGCTATCATCCCGGCCTGTTACTGCATCGCACAAATCGGATTTCAGCTTGTCAAGAATGGAAGTTTGCAGCAAGAACGACTGGACTCGTGCAGACTGCCGATCAAGAACTTCTTCGATCAGATAATCCAATACCAGGCGATGGCTGCCGGTGAATGACTTTATGAATCCTGCGGCATCTGCATGCCCCTGCATTGATATGGCAGCCAGCTGCAGGCCAGCGATCCAGCCTTCGGTTCGAGATTCCAAAGCATTGATGTTTTGATCAGATAGATCCAGCCCCATCACCTGGTTGAGGAATTCGGCGGCTTCGGTTGGGTTGAAACGCAAATCGGCAGCACGCAATTCGGTTATTTGGTCGCGGGCGCGGAAGCGAGGTAGCGGTAATGGTGGATCCTCACGAGTGGCGACCACCAGGTGTAGCTGCGGCGGCAAATTTTCAAGCAAGAAATTCAATGCATCTTGGATGGGTTGGGTGTCAATCAGGTGGTAGTCATCGAGAACAAGGATAATCTTATCTGGTAAGTCAGCGATTTCGTTTATAAGCTGGGTCAAGATCAATTCGGCCGACGGCGGCTGAGGAGATTGGAGCATACCCAGCGATCCTTCTCCAACAGCTGTCTTTCCGCCTTCGATTCGATTTAAGGCAGCAATCAAGTAAGTAAGGAAACGGGTCGGGTCGTTGTCACCTTCATCGATAGAAAACCAGGCGATCCTAGAATCGGGATGGGCTTTTCCATTGTCACTAACACTCAATTTGTCCACCCATTGGGTCAGCAAAGTGGTTTTGCCAAAACCTGCCGGGGTAGAGATGAGCGTCAATTTGCATTGCAGACCATGGTTTAGGTGCTCGATCAAGCGCGGCCGGGGGACAAGTTCTTGTCGGGTGGGAGGGATAAAAAGTTTAGTGACCAAGAGTGGAGCAGTCATAAACTGATTATATATTTAAATCATCTTAATTCAAGACAGTTGACCGAGATCAAGGGAATACCAAGGGAGTAAAGGCGACTCAGCAATCCCTGCAAGGCCGTTGGTTAACAGTCCCAGTCAAGAAGGTGATCGGAGAACCATCACCTATGTTTTCTATTGTATCTGTCACCATCCAAGGCCAATCCGTCCAACTCTCAACGAGTTCTCCTTACACCTTAATCTGGTAGGTTGCCAGACGCTCGCGAGAAAGTTTACCTTCCACTTTATAGTTCATCGAGGTCGAAATGCAATACATCCTTTGCCAACAAAAGCATGGCATTCTTCGAATCAATTATTGAGAGAATTGTATAAAGGTGTAAAGCGAATACAATCACGTAATATTGGGATTGTTCATTCATTTGAGCATTTATCATTTCCAGCATTCTTATGGGATAATATCCAAATAGTTATTCATTTATCGAAGAATCCGAGGTATTCCATGTACATCGTAGAAACAGAAAACCTGACCCGCATTTATGGCAGCGGCGCGGCGCAGGTCATCGCACTGGATAACGTGTCTTTGCACGTCACTACCGGAGAATTCGCTGCGGTCATGGGTCCCAGCGGTTGCGGCAAGTCAACGCTTTTGCATCTGATTGGTGGGTTGGATCGACCGACTGAGGGCACGGTCAAGATCGAGGGGCAGGATTTAAGCGCACTCGACGATGATGATCTTACCGACCTGCGGCGTCAACGCATCGGTTTTATCTTCCAATTTTTTAATTTGATCCCCACGCTGGACGCGCTGGATAACACTGCACTTCCGCTGGTATTGGGAGGCATGAAACCCGCTGACGCCCAGCCCCGAGCAGCCGAATGGCTGGAGAAGCTCGAAGTGGCTGACCGCAACACGCACCGACCTGAGGAGCTTTCAGGCGGCGAACGCCAGAGGATCGCGATTGCCCGCGCCCTGGTCACCGAACCTTCACTCATCCTGGCGGATGAACCTACGGGCAACCTGGATTCGAAGGCTGCTGCGGATTTCGCCGCACTGCTGCGTGAGACCGTCGATCGCTGGGAGCGCAGCATCCTGCTGGTCACCCACGATGAGAGGATTTCTTCGTATGCAGACCGGATTCTGCAGATGAAGGATGGGCGCATCACTAACGAACAAATCAATCACGAAATTAACCGAAAGGTTCCAGCTGTGGAGGAATCTCATGCGTGAACTACTCCTGGCAACAAGCTACCTAAAAGGTCGGCCGATCCGGAGCATCATGACCATCCTGTCCATCGTGATCGGTGTGATGATTATGTTTGGTTTGAACGGTCTGGCGCCTGCGATGCAGGAGCTGTTTATTTCTAATACCCAATCGGTAGCGCTGTCCAATGTTGATTTATACGTCACCCGCCAGGACGGCAGCTTCTTTCGCCAGGAGTACGAGCAAAATGTGGGGGCGGTTCAGGGCGTGGAATCAACTGCGGCGATGGTCTTGCAGGCAGTAAATCTACCGCCCGGGCATTATCAGACTCCGGATGGCAATGATGTGAGCAGTATCCAGGTCTACGGGATCGATACTACAGTGGTGGATGAGACGTTTAATGTGGTGACTGCCGGGGGACGCCGGCTTACATCAGGACACAACCTGGGACAAGGAGATCGCGGGCAGCAGGTGCTAATCTCCGAGCAGTTTGCCGAGGGATTAGGAATCAGTGTTGGTGACACAGTCGAGCTGCCTGGAGCAGGCGGATGGCTGACATTTGAAGTGGCTGGATTACTCGATGATCCCGGTCTGCTGCTTGGCAGCCAGCAGGTTTTCATGCCGATCCAGGCAGCACAGAACCTGCTCAACAAACCAAACCGGATCAACATCATCATGGGTCGCTACACAGAGGGTAGCGATGCGCGTGCCATCGATGCAGCGGTGCAAGCGATGTTCGGTAGGGGATACGAGCTGAGCCCGCTGGAGGGTGGGGCTGATGTATGGGCGGCGCTGCTGGAATTTATGAATGTGATCTTTACCATGTTTGGTTTGCTGACTCTGGCGTTGGCCGGACTGATCATGTATAACACCTTCCGTACCAGCGTCGTGGAACGACGCCGTGATATTGGGATGCTGCGGGCAGTCGGAGCCAAAAGAAGAGTCGTGATGCGGACCATTCTATATGAGGGTTTAATCCTGGCTGGGCTGGGCACTTTGATAGGGATATTACTCGGTTTTGCGTTTGCCTATGGTGCCCGGGCGGGACTTGGCAACATACTTGAAAGCTTAATGGGCAGTCCACTCGGGCAGCCCCGGTTCGATGCCCTGACCTACGGTGTAGCCATTGTATTTGGACTGGGTATCCCATTGGTCAGCACGATGATGCCTGCTCGCTCCGCCAGCCAGATCACACCGCTCGAGGCGATGAGCCCGCTGACCGTTTCCCAGGAAGCCGAGGTCCGTCGCAGCCGACTGATCTTTGGCGGCATCAGCCTGGTGCTGGGCCTGGCTGGCCTGATCAGCGGTATATTCCCACTCATGGCGCTGGGTGTGATGATCTTTTTGCTGGCCATGGGACTGCTTGGTCCGCTGCTGATCACCCCGATTACGTCATTCTTCAACCGGGCTTTTTGGCTTGTCTTCGGACAAGAAGGCACCCTGGCAGCAGGGAACATCGCCCGCCAACCACGCCGTGCGGCCATCACCCGGGACACACTGCTCGCACTCGATTTGTTCCGTGATTTGAGCGCGGCGGACCGCGCCGCCATTGCCGCACGGTGCGTCGGCGCACAGTACCGT
>JBFENN010000208.1:0-5971 GCA_041551115.1 Anaerolineales bacterium | reverse complement strand
GCATATTATGATGCTCCCGATACGCTTGAATTGTCAGACCAAATCATGGTAAACCAGAGAACGCGAACCATTCGGTCGAGTCTTTTCGTTGGCGCGGTCTGGATCTTCATGATTGTCGCCCTTTACTCAGTATTGAGGCGCTTCAACCTTGATCTTCCCTTCATGCAGCATTTCTTGCCTTTCATCATGGGGGGCGCGGGACTAACCTTGTTCGTCTCCGCAGTTTCCATCGTTGGCGCTGTGATACTTGCTTTACTCGGGGCACTTGGACGTTTATCAAAGAACCCCATCGCCAACGGCGTATCGGGTTTCTACATTTCCATTATCCGCGGCACACCTCTATTGGTCCAGGTATATATCTGGTATCTTGGATTGCCGCGCCTCGATATCATCCTTGCCGCGATTCCAGCTGGGATTCTGGCATTGAGTGTGAACTACGGTGCCTATATGACTGAAATTTTCCGTGCTGGGATCCAAGCAATCGGAAAAGGGCAGCACGAAGCAGCTCAAGCGCTTGGTATGTCGCGTTCCCAAACTTTAAAGCGCATCGTATTACCTCAGGCTTTTCGAATTGTAATACCTCCCATTGGGAACGAGTTTATTGCCATGATGAAAGACTCGTCCTTGGTCTCACTCATGGGTGTGTGGGAGCTGACTTTCCGGGCTGGAAAAATCGGCCGCCAGTATTTCAGAAATATTGAAACATTCTTAATCGCAGCAGCTTTTTATTGGATTCTGACCGTTGTTTTCCAATTCCTACAAGGCAACCTGGAAGCCTATATGGCGCGAGGTGAAAGGAAATAATCTTATGACCCAACCCATTATCAAGGTACGAGGCTTGCATAAATATTTTGACGCACTCCATGTGGTTCGAGGAGTTGACTTAGATGTCCTGCCTGGAGAAGTTGTCGTTGTCATTGGCCCTTCTGGCGGTGGTAAAAGCACATTCTTGCGTTGTTTGAACTTCTTGGAGGAACCATCTGCCGGTTCTATCGAAATTGATGGAGTTGAAATCAACGCCAATGAACCCCGTAGTCAGCATCGGAAACAAATTCGAGAAATTAGGCAAAAAGCCGGAATGGTATTCCAGCAGTTCAATTTGTTCCCCCACATGACCGCTTTAGGAAACATCATTGAAGCACCCATAACAGTAAAAGGGTTGTCTAAGAAAGAAGCTACCGAGAAAGCGCAGGAGCTGCTGGACTGGGTAGGCTTATCAGAAAAAGATGACGAATATCCTTCCAGGCTTTCCGGTGGACAGCAGCAGAGGGTTGCGATCGCGCGAGCATTATGCATGGAACCAAAGATCATGTTGTTTGATGAACCAACATCCGCGCTGGACCCAGAATTGATCGGGGAGGTTGTTGACGTTATGGAGCGGTTGGCCAAGGAAGGCATGACGATGGTGGTTGTTACGCACGAGCTACATTTCGCTCAGGATGTCTCTGACCGGGTGATCTTAATGGCTGACGGCGTCTGGGCAGAGATTGCCCCTCCGGAAGAGTTTTTCACCAATCCCAAAGAGGAGCGCACCCGCCAATTCTTGGCACATATCTTATAACAATCGATGCTCTCTGGCCCAATTCGAACTGCCTCCCAAGATTTCCGCCGAGCTCGCAGGAAAGCAGACATACAGGAGGTACTTGCGCGGTTATCAGGTAAAGCCACCACTCTGCTCTCTTTTGAAGAAGTTCGTCAAAAACTCAAAGCCGAAGAAGCTGAAAATCGGATCTTAGAAGAAATCCCTCTTGATGCAATTGTCGGAAGTGTCGGGCGGTATAAAGATTTCACTCGCTCATTCCTTCCCCGGCAGCAAAGTGATAGTGAGCGATGGGCACGGGTTAAAGAAACCGTTGAGACGATTGGTCTTTCCCCAATTGATGTTTTTCAAATTGACCAGGTATATTTTGTCCTGGATGGGCATCATCGGGTATCAATCGCTAAGGAAATGGGGGCTACTTACATCCAGGCAAATGTCATTCAGGTGTGTTCCAAAGTTTCGTTGAGCCCAGATGTTCAACCGGATGAGCTCATCATCAAAGCAGAACATGCTGAGTTTCTGGAGCTGACGAAACTGGACGAATCTCGTCCTGAATCTCACTTAATTGTTACTGAACCCGGACAGTTTTCCAACCTTATTGAGCACATAGAGTATTATCGTTACCTATTATCTGAATCAAATCGACCTGGAAAATCAATCACACTGGAGCAAGCAGCTGCAGAATGGTATGACGAAAATTATGAACCAGTGGTTAGAATAATCAGACGGAGAGGCATTCTACGAGATTTTCCTGGCAGGACAGAGACAGATCTATACTTATGGGTGTCAGACCATCGTGATGCACTCCAGCAGGAAATTGGGTGGACAGTGGGTGCAGAAACGGCAACTACAGATTTTGTATCAAAATTCAGCCCAAAAGCAAAACACATCTACGCCCGTGTGAGCGAAAAGATAATGGATGCCGTCCTTCCGGACGAAATTGAGGCTGGCCCAAAGCCTGGGAAATGGCGCCATGATAGAGCGAGCTCTCGTGAGAAGAACCAATTATTTGCCGATATCTTGGTTGCCATCACAGGTCGTGAATTTGGTTGGCATGCAGTCGATCAGGCGATAATATTGGCGAAACACGAAGGTGGTGTACTTCACGGCGTCCACGTTGCACCCTCGGAAAAACGGCTGGATCAGCATAAAATATCTTCATATCAGGAAATTTTCAAGCAAAAGTGCAACGCTGTGGGCGTTAAGGGGGATTTCAATGTGGATATCGGTAAGGTGCCTCGCTTAATTTGCAGTCGAGCCCGTTGGATTGATTTGGTCGTAGTCAGTTTAAATTATCCACCTGCACCACGGCCATTATCTCGCCTGAGCTCAGGGCTTAGCACCTTGATTCGCCGCTGCCCACGACCAATCTTAGCGGTACCAGGACCTGCAACCAATTTGGCTCGTCCACTCCTCGCTTATGACGGAAGTCCGAAAGCTGAGGAAGCACTATATATTGGGGCACATATCTCTAGTAAGTGGAATGCTCAGCTCGTGATCATCAATATTCAAGAACCGGGTAGGACAGTCCCTCACAATTTAGCTTCCGCTCAACAATATGTACATGACCACGGTGGTCGTGCAATCCTGCTTGAAAGACATGGAAAAGTTGCTGCACAAATATTAAGCGTAATCAGTGAATATGAGTGTGATTTGGTCATCATGGGGGGCTACGGATTCAATCCGCTGATTGAAATCGCCATAGGTAGTGCGGTTGATGAAATCATGCGCTGTAGTGATATTCCAGTTTTGGTCTGTCGATGAAATCCGAGCTGTCCGGGGCAGGAGAATCGACTGCTCCACCAACCGTGATGGAGAATTTTCGTGAGAAGGTTCATTTGCATTGGTCTCATCGCTTTGTATGTTGTCACATTAAATGGCTGCCTCGGTATTGAGCAAGAAATAGCTGCCCCGCTTAAACAAGTTCCAGCTACCCAAACCGAGCAAAGGTCAGCTGATCCCACAAGTACCCCACCCGCTGCCACGCCTATTCCAACCTCCCAGCCTGCCTCTGTGGCATGGTGGAATGACGCTGTGTTCTATGAGGTGTTCGTCCGCTCCTTTGCCGACGCCACCACCGGTCCACTGGCAAGCGATGGCATTGGCGACCTGCAGGGGCTCATCGAGAAACTGGACTATCTGAACGATGGAGATCCAAACACTAACGACGATTTGGGCATCACGGGCATTTGGCTCATGCCGATTATGCCATCGCCCAGCTATCATGGGTACGACGTCACCGACTACAATGCTGTAAACATGCAGTACGGCACCAGAGAGGATTTCAAGCGCTTGCTAGACGAGGCCCATGAGCGCGGCATCAAGATCATCATCGACCTGGTGCTCAACCACACCTCTTCCGAACATCCCTGGTTTATCGAAGCTCGCGCTGATCCTAGATCAGAGCACCGTGATTGGTACCTTTGGACGGACACCAAACCTAACTACCTTGGTCCCTGGGGTCAGCCGGTCTGGCACAATTCACCCACTGGCTACTACTATGGCCTGTTCTGGTCGGGGATGCCTGATCTGAACCTTGAGAACCCGCAGGTAACCGCAGAAATGGAGGCTGTTGCTCGCTATTGGTTGGAAGATATGGGTGTGGATGGTTTTCGCCTTGATGCAGCTCGGCACCTGATCGAAGCTGGCGCGAATCAGGAGAATACCGCCGCTACCCACGCATGGTGGAAAGGATTCCGTACGGTATTCAAAGCTGCCAACCCTGAGGCCCTAGCAGTCGGCGAGATATGGACTAAGAGCTCGGCAGTGGCGGAATACCTCCAAGGAGACGAACTCGACCTGGCATTCGACTTCGACCTGGCCCAAGCCATTGTCGGTGGGGTCCAGTTTAGCGATGCCCGCAGGATCCAGCAAGCCTTAGGTGAGAGCTATGACCTGTTCGGCAGTAGCCTCTCGGCAACTTTCCTTACCAACCATGACATGAACCGGGTTATGAGCGTCCTGCAAGGGGATGTTGCCCGGGCAAAGTTAGCGGCTGCAGTGTTAATGACTGTTCCCGGTGTCCCCTTCGTGTATTACGGTGAAGAAATCGGTATGACCGGGGAAAAGCCAGATGAGATGATCCGGACTCCGATGCAGTGGACGCAGGAGGACAATGCCGGTTTTACTGCAGGTATTCCGTGGGAGCCGGTCAATGCTGACTATCCAGCTAAAAATGTCGCTGTCCAGACGAATGCCCCCGCATCGCTGCTGTCCTACTACCGGGACCTGATCCGCTTACGATCTGACCACTCTGCGCTGTGGGGAGGTGATTACAGTCTGGTTGAAAGTTATAACGATATGCTGCTTGCCTTTCTGAGGACAAGTCAGGAAGAAATCGTACTGGTGATCATTAACCTGGCTGAAGATTCTGCAAGCGAATTCGATCTGACATTAGAAGAAAACTCGCTTGCAGGAACTTACCAGGCTCTTCCGCTCTATGGCACGCAGGCTGAGTTGCCAGACCTGGCAGCTAACGACAATGGGGGCTTCGATAGCTACCAGCCCTTATCCGAAATACCTGCAGAAAGCATCGTAATCATCCAATTGGTGTCCAACCAATGAGAGCGGAATACTATTTCGGTTCTCATTGTGATTGATGCTGTTGCATCCTGGATGATTTATTCACTACGTGCTCGGCAAGGGTATAACATCGTTCATTCATGAAAATTCAGCAAGTGTCGACTGGAGTATGAAAGGGTCCGAAACTGCTCTCGGCAGTTCGTGTAGACGCCATTCAGGCCCTGGTATTTTTATCGGGTGTTCCCTGATAGCCAACATGGGGAGGTGACTCGTGTGTAAACCCACTGTCAAACCGTTCGTTTTGGTTGCCCTGGTCATTCTGGTCTGCGCGTGCGGGCTGGACGCGCAGACTGGGACACGGGCGCCTAGGGCAACTCCGGCACCCTCACAGACCCCCATACCATCCATGGCCGCCCTCATACCGACTGAAACGACCCCGCGGACGTTTTCCCCAGCGCCTCTCAGCGGTAGTGGGGGAGGCATCATCGCTTTCACTTCCGAGCGCGATGGCTACGAAGATATCCATGCCATAAACGCCGACGGCAGCGGTGTGCGAAACATCACCAATCAACCCACCTCCGATGACACAGATCCGCAGTGGTCCCCCGATGGTTCACTGATTGCATTTGCCTCCACGCGCAGTGGGGGCGGGGACATCTACGTGATGGCCGTCCCTGACGGGACGGATGCTGACGACAACAATGCACGACGTCTCACATACCACTCCCGCGTTGACACCGACCCGACCTGGTCACCGGACGGCTCCTGGATCGCCTTTGTATCTCTCCGTGATGGGAATGCCGAAATCTATGTGGTCGATGCCGATGGAAACAATTTACAGCGGCTGACCAAAAACAACTACAACGACTTTGAAATCGACTGGTCGCCGGATGGCACGTACATCGCCGT
>JBFENN010000207.1:0-5979 GCA_041551115.1 Anaerolineales bacterium | reverse complement strand
TTGCCATATCCCAGGTGACGAAAATGACTGGGTGATCGCTGTAGTCATCATCAGCATATTCTGTTGTGTCAACTGGTTGATCACAAGCACCCTCAATCACGCACGCGGTGTAGCGCTGGTTGGTTACTTCATAGACATCGATATAAAAATCATCCACGTGAACGCTATGCACGCTGGTTTCGTCTTTCATTTCGTCAAAAACACGCATTTCAAACTCGCCCCCCGGCACCATAGCCATCTTTACACCTGCATTATCCTCAATCTGAGCGGGTAGTTTCGTACAGGATGCAAGAAGAGTAATCAAACTGGTAAGAACCAAGAGAATTGGACTAAATTCCCGATACATAAATAAGATCCTCAAAGTTTCCTCACTTCTCACACAAAATCGATGCGGTTTGAAAGAAAATAGTGAAATAACAGCCTGTATTATAGTCTATACAAATTGCAGTCTGCCAATTGAGATCATTGTTGAACTCAGGACACGGAGTGTGAACCGAGATGCAGGCGAGCATTTTAGGCTCCTGAGATAACCGAGCGATAACACCGATATAATATCTCTACTCCCTTTGATAGCAGGCTGATCGGGATCAGCACACTAGGGATTCATATCTCGAATCCATGACATATCGAAGTTCAGAAACCCTCGCTATGATTTAAAATAGGGACTCGGATAGTACTCAAACTTAACGAATCTTCTAGGATGATCACTTGTGAGCAGGATCGCTTTTGATAGCAATAGAAAACGTGTTGTATTGGCGCTGACTGCAGCCATCTGCACATTTCTGATCACGTATCTGGGAGGAGCTATCAATGACGCGTATCTGAGATATACGCGTGCCGCTGCCATCTCAACTGCCCGCGCTCATACACGCGTCGGCCGGGAGGGATATGAGTACATTTTTGAACCAAACACACAGATATATCTCGATAAAATATTACCGAACAGGAACATAATTATCGCTAATATACTGCTGCAGGATTACTTCCCAAACAACCTAGATTCAGGATGCGGATCACTGGAAGTAGATATTTGCAACTGGATGCGATTCGGAATATTGTATTATCATGATCCAACAGCGGGTATTATCAGATTGGTTTTGTATGCATCCAGCGCTGCTATACTAGCCGGGATCGGCTTCTTTTTGCTGAGCCAGTCTTCAAGGAACGGTTAATTGGATCTCACATAATGGGTACTGCCTTCGCGTAATCAAGACCGGTGAAGTACAAACCTTCCCGTCCTTGGTCCGGTTATTCCATCGGTCGCGATTTACTTCTAGTGCTGTTGGATCGAATGTATAAGTTCAAACTTGTACCTGGTGGAGGTTGATTCTCATCGAATAGCGAGTTTAGCAGGGTCGCTCTTACCAATAAGAGCATCCGAGATTGCCATTGTAAGAGAGTTGTTCGTGCGCGTAAGCATGGTTTATGAACCGGAGATGATCGTGATCTTCCACCAGCCTTTTGTTTACAGACCGGCCACGGTCAAACCATCATAGAGGTCCTAAAATGACAAGACCAATGAGAGCCTTCGCTGCTATCATGCTTCAGTTCCTTATAACGAGTTGTGGAATAACCACTCCAACCGCTGAACCTACTGCACAAATATGGACACCGATCTATTCCACAGCTACTTCAATTCCACCAAAGGCTGCAACATCTCAAAGCGACAACCGGACGCGCTCAGCCGACGAGATGGCATTGATCTTAGTGCCAGAAGGAACCTTCAATATGGGCAGCACACTTGGTGAGGTCGAGGATGCCATAGCTCTTTGCAGGGAGCATTACGGCATTTGTAACAATTGGTACTACATGCGCGAGTTTCCCCGACACGCTGTTACATTGGACTCTTTTTGGATTGACCAGACTGAAGTTAGCAATGACCAGTATCGCCAATGTGTGCAGGCTGGTATTTGCTCTGCACCATCCATGTGCAAGAAAGGAGAATCGACTTTTGCTGATCCGGAGAAATCCGATCACCCGGTCGTCTGTATTAGCTGGGAGCAGGCTCAAAATTATTGTCAATGGGCAGGTGGCAGATTGCCAACAGAGGCGGAATGGGAGTATGCTTTTCGGGGGGAGGCAGGCTCGATCTTCACATGGGGAGATGAATTCAATGGATCTCAACTTAACTACTGTGACCAAAATTGTAACCAATCCCATGCTGATGATAGATTCAATGATGGACATGCAATGACCGCACCGGTGGGTAGCTACCCTGACGGGGAAAGTTGGGTTGGTGCGCTTAACATGGGGGGCAACGCTTCTGAGTGGGTTTTTGATTGGTTGGGAGATTATTCTTCTGACGCGGAATCAAACCCGGCAGGTCCATCCGTTGGGAATGAAAAAATAATTAAAGGCGGGAGTTGGTTTGGGCACCCAACCTATTGTCGCGGAGCCCTGCGCGCATCCGTGGATCCTGAAACTAGTTTTGATAATTTAGGTTTCCGGTGCGTAGTACCCCCAAAAAAGGTACCTGAAAGCGGAACTGACACGACCCTATATGTAATTGTGGTGCCTACTGGCAATCCCCCCATCATCAATGGGACGATAGCACCAGGCGAATGGGTTGATGCGTTAGTCGAAACTTTTGCTGATGGTAGTGAGTTGCTCTTGTTATCTGCGGGTAATTATCTCTATTTGGGTATCCGCTCGAATACACCGGGTATGATTGCCGGAAATGTTTTTATCAACCATGGTGATGAAATTTCGATCATGCATTCCTCCGCAGCGCTAGGAACGGCTGTCTACCAGAAAAATGAGAAAAGCTGGCACCAAATTCAGGATTTCACATGGCGATGCCGGGATACCAGCAGTAGCGAATTCGCCCAAGATGAACGTGATGCTTTTCTCCAGGATGAAGGTTGGCTGGCTTTCAATTCACGAATAGGAACCCCTGAAGAATTGGAGTATCAAATTGAAGTGACTGGTAATCCGGTACAACTGGCGGTGAACTTTATCAGAGCTTCGAAACCAAATGAGAAAATCCCATGGCCTGCGGATCTGAACGACGATTCCATCAAGCCAACACCTGGTGAGTTGCCTGATCATTTAGTTTTTTCACCGGAATTATGGGCAACGGTAGATGTATCGAGATGACCCCCCAGAATAAAAGGAAAACCTATCCCAAGCCCTGACAAACTGCTTCTGATGAGTTTTCTGCCTTGCTAATTACCGAATAATGAACGATAGCTCGAAACCCGTATCGTTGCCATCAAGAACCTATTTACTACCTTGGTTGTGGCGTCATTAATAACGTAAACGCCATCTCCTGGCGAGCCGCCGGTCCTGATCATATCCTCAGGGTGTTGTTGGTCACTTTCTTGCTTATAAATTGACCTACTAAAATCGCATAGACTTTCCTTATCTCATGGTTGATACAACTGAGCCATCAATAGAATTTTTGGTCCATAGTCATTTTACACAGCGGAATCCCATATACGTTGGACTGATTTGCTTTGAACGTGGCCACACCTTTCCATCATAGACAATAATATAAGCCCGATCTTCATCGATCTCGGTCGCAGTCCACCAGTAGATCACCTGGGAATACATATTCCACAATGGGGACTCTTTGTCAGGAGTTATCTCGTAGGCAGCTTCACCATTTTCTGCGTCCCAGATCCCTACGCTGTTCTTACCGTGGCGGGCCATTGAACGCACGGCTTCATCCACCGTGGGCAATCGCCAAATGTGTTGAGGGTCAGCGGCAGTTGTCAAACCATCTTCACTGAGATCGTCGCAAACCTGGGTTGCTTCAAACCAGTTTGCCCCGGTCCGCGGCCAGCCAGGCCCATCAGGAGCCCAGGTGAGGTTCACTCCGTTTCCAGGGACTAATCGTGCTTGGAGAACCCCATCATCAACTCGCTGGGATACACGCAGGGCGGGACCAATTCCCGCTAGGATGAGGGTCAGGATGGGGAGGGCAACTGCCAGTGCGAGAGCAATTTTTCGTGGTTCAGGACGACCAAACCAATACAAGGCACCAATCCCAATCAGTGGTGAGATAAGCAGGAACATAACCGGGTTGGTGAATGCTTGGAAAAACCAAATCGCAAACACTGCAGCAATGACATGTAAGCCGCCTCCAACCCGGGGCCATAGAATTGAGACCAGAGTAAGACCCATAAAGATAAGCATCGGGCTGAGATACTGCACGAACATCAAACCAACATTTGATAAAGCAGACTTGTAAAACCAGCCCTCGTGGAAATTCTCGATAATACCCCATAATGCCCAGAAGCAGGTGACGATGGTAGAAATACTCACTGCTGTCCATCCCACAATCTGGCGCTTGTTAAAATTCTTCATAGTAGTATCCTAAATGGTTTGTTTAACAGTTTTCATGAAAAATGGGACAGGATATTTTTAAATCGGTACGACTGGTTGGATATGCGCCAGCTTTCTTGGACACCATAGGGTCAAGTAGACAATTTCCAATTATACGGATCTTGCGTAGTGATCATGTTTGAAATCATGTTATGGTTTGTGTATTCAGCAGCCTACTTGTAAGGAATGGTTATTTTAGATTTGATACGATCCACCTTTGAGATTGAGCCCATCTTTCAAATTCACCCAGTCCACAAGTCAGTCATTGCGGATTGGTTTCCATTTGACCGCGCCGTTTCAGATATAAAGCGCCTCCGAGCAGACCAAATATTGCAATCATCAATACTCCTTCCACGCCAAAGGAGCCAATCCACTCCATTCCGGGTACAAGGGACACAAACCCTTCACCTGCAAAACCTGATAAGAGCGTGTTCGCAATCGTATTCCCTACCCAATGCATGAGTACAGCTGGCCAAAATGAACCAGTGCGTATTCTGATCTCACCATACACGACTGCAAAGACAATCGTGCCCAGGATGAACCGCGGCAGAAGTGTGACTAAACTTTCTGACGTATGTAACCATAGTTCTCGCATGTAGGGGAAGTGCCAAGAAGCCCAGACCACGCCGACCAGCACATGACCGAGCAGACTGTCATTCATTCCATAAACCTTAGGGGAAAGATAGCCGCGCCAGCCAACTTCCTCAAAAAACGCAAAGATAAAGAATGTCACTGCCAGCGGGATCATAGCTGTCACAAATTTGGGTACGGTGAAGCTGCTGATGGTACTTGCGCCCAGCAGCAAACCCACTGCGAGCACGACGGTAATGGTGACCGGGTACACGAGGACACTAAGGGCATACCAGCGGCTATTTCCCTTAAATGCGGGTCGGAAGCCAAATGATACCTTGTCCCGCAGTAGGAACTTCATCGCCAAGGCGGACACAACGGGAGCAGCTCCCCATACCAGGAAGCCGGAGCCGGGAGAAGTGGGGTCACCCCCCAGAACTGGCCCAAGCCAGGCCAACCCGTTTACCAAAATAGTAAATATGATGATATTGCGAATCGCTTGATTTTGTCTAGCTTTCTTCTCCATCGTTAATTGTCTCCTTTACTTGACTTTTCAACTCCTGGTGGTATTTGGTTCATATCAGAAAGTTGAAAATTCGACCAGGACGAAAATAATATTTGACAATCATTGTCAGAATATTTGCATCATCGCATAGCTCACGAACTCCAGGAGCTTTTTTTGATCTAAAAGCGTAATAGGCTAACTAGCATAGTGTTGGTCAACAGGTAATGCTTCTTCAAGTTTGGTCTGTTGACATCTTCTGATGATGAATTCATCTGCTTCAAAAGCCATTTCCGGGAATGGTCCCGAAAGGGGGAACCATTCCAAGGTCTCTAGATCATCCGCAGCGCACGGTTCTCCGGATTTAACACCCGCCAGCAGGACGATCGCTAAGGTGTGTAACTTTGGTGAAAGCAGATTGGATACGACATTGATAATCGATCGGATTTCAACGTCAAGACTGGTTTCCTCTTTAACTTCTCGAATTGCAGCACTAAGAAAGTCCTCCTCAAATTCAATGTACCCTTGGGGGAGTCCCCATTTTCCCTTACCAAAGCTTCCCGCGCGTTTCCCTAGTAATA
>JBFENN010000206.1:0-6057 GCA_041551115.1 Anaerolineales bacterium | reverse complement strand
TTTCCATCCAGTTCGCGAAAAAGCTCGGCGGCTTTTTCCATATCACCATCTGTACCAATCCGTTCGATTTGCACAGTTTCCCCCAATAACTCGATCTCAACAGACTTATTACGTTTTGACGAACCAATACTCACACTGACAGCACGCTTCATTTTGAATCCTCCCGCTCAGTCAACTATTTATGGCGAAAATGTGATGAATACATTCAATAAATCAGTATACACGATATCTTATAAAAAATCACCCTGGATGAAAAATCCTTGCATCCACATAAGAAAGGAGGAAATTTCAGCGCCGGTTTGTCCATCCTACAAGTCAGGTTTATAATAATTTCACACACATTCATGATACAGATCCCACGGAGGTGGCACAAAATGGATCTTCCTAAAAATGCATACTTT
Organism: Anaerolineales bacterium; assembly: GCA_041551115.1. Classification (GTDB taxonomy): domain Bacteria; phylum Chloroflexota; class Anaerolineae; order Anaerolineales; family UBA4823; genus DAOVXM01. The sequence goes on along the minus strand of JBFENN010000206.1, from coordinate 5,656 downwards.
CACGGCAATATTGTCCCTTATGCAGATGCGAAAGTAGGTGTTCTGACACATGCATTGAACTATGGTACCGCAGCTTTTGCAGGATTGCGCGGGTACTGGAATGAGGAACAAAAACAGCTCTTCCTCTTCCGCCCTTGGGATCATTACCAGAGGTTTTTGAACTCTGCAAAACTGCTGAGCATGGAATTTTCTCACACCCCAAAAAGTCTAACGGATATCACAATCGAACTATTGAGGCAGGATGGACACAAGCGTGATGTCTACATTCGCCCATTAGCGTACAAAGCCGATGAGATCATCGGGGTACGTTTGCATGACCTAATAGATGAAATTTCCATCGTAGCAATTCCATTTGAACGCTATGTGGCAAACGATACAAACGCACATGTCACGTTCTCTTCATGGCGCAGAGTAGATGATAATGCAATCCCGGCGCGCGGAAAAATTAGCGGCGCCTATGCGAATTCGTCATTCGTAAAAACAGATGCCAACCGATCTGGTTTTGATGAAGCTTTAGTCCTCACGAATGAAGGACACGTCTCTGAAGGCAGTGCGATGAATGTTTTCATCGTCAAGGACGGTATTGCAATCACACCCCCGGTCACTGAGAATATTTTAGAAGGCATCACCCGTCGCACAGCAATAGAACTCCTGGAAAAGGAACTCAACATGCAAGTAATCGAAAGACCAATTGATCGGACAGAAGTTTACCTTTGTGATGAGATCTTTTTCACAGGCACGGCCGCACAGATCACGGTGATTACTAAAGTTGATCACCGACCTATTGGCGATGGTCAGATGGGGCCAACCGGCAGCCAACTACGCCAGATATTTGATGATACCGTTCGTGGAAAAAATCCGCAGTATAAAGAGTGGAACGTCCCGGTATATTAACAGAACTGTTTAGCAAAGCTTAGATCGATTCTAGGTTTACCAACTCACCAGCAAACTCACCCCCTGGCTTGATATGGAGCAACGCAACGCTGGGGGGTGAATCTTTTCCCTCAGGAACATGAGGTGACCCCGGATTCAAAATCAAACGGCAATGTTCTTGCCTAATATAGGGGCGATGTGTATGCCCAAATATAAGCACATCAGCTGTTGGAAATTGAGCTCGCACATCCGGCAAGAACATTTCCACGTGGTACCCGTGCAATACATATTCAATGCGTTTGACAATATAACGCTGGAGATTTCCATGTCCATGGGTCAAGCCTACCTGCACACCATTGAAGGCCAGTAAACGGTGAGAAGGCAGAGACTTCAAGGCTACCCAATCACGATTACCGCGCACGGCATAAATAGGTGCTATCTCTTCCAGTGTAGTGAGTACCCCAGCAGTCGAAATATCTCCAGCATGTAAAATCGCGTTAACTTTGCCTTGACGAAAAACATCCACCACCACCGGATTCAGCTCACGTTTGCGGTCAGGGATATGAGTGTCAGCTAATACACCTAATGTGATCATCTCCACGTAACCAATCAATAACTAAAAGTAACCATAATGAAGCTTTATACGTGCATCCAGTCCAAGGACACAAAAGAGCCGGCTTATCACCGTAGGCCGGCTCTCACCGATTGCTTATAAGCAACCCCTACAATTGAGTGTAACGTTCAACCCGTTTGCCGATAATCTGCAGACTCTTCTCCCAAAAATCGAAGCTGTGAAGATCAATGTCAAACCGCGAAGCTAAATCAGCGGCATTACCCTCCCCAGTGCTGGCCAATAGATTCATGTAGTCGGGTATAAAATCTACTCCGCGTTCTTGATAGATTGTATACAATCCGGTACCAAACAACAGTCCGAATGCGTAGGGGAAGTTGTAAAAAGATAAATACGCCGAGTAGTAGTGCGGTTTCCAGGTCCACATATATTTTTGTAGATAGCGCCCATCCAAGCCATCTCCATAAGTCGCTTTTTGAGCACGTTCCATGATTTCCGAGAAATCTTCTGCTGACAGTTCCGATTCCGCGCGACGTTCGAAGACTTCCCGCTCAAATAGGAAGCGGGAATAAATGTCTACTGTTACTTGCGAGTCACTGATCAACGATGTCTCCAAGATAGCTAATTCTTCTTCAGGACTTTGCACTTGGCTCAAAACAGCTTCAGTTATTATCGTTTCGCACATGATTGAGGCTGTCTCCGCCAACGTCATGGGAGTATCACTCTGCAGGATTGTCTTCCCAGCTTTGAAGGCACAGTAATTATGGAACGCGTGACCCAACTCATGGGCAATCGTAAATACTTGTTCGAGAGAGCCATCAAAATTACATAAAACACGTGACTCCTGCGCCCCGTAAATCGGCATACAAAAAGCCCCGCCCCTTTTCCCATCACGCTGTTCAGCATCAATCCAGCTTTTTTCAAATGCGGTATTGGCTAAATCGTGCAGCTCGGGCGAAAATTCAGCAAAATGCTTCAAAATAAAGTCCCGGGCCTCATCAAAGCTATAGCGGGTGTCAGACTTCCCTACCGGAGCGAATAGATTCCACCAAGGCAGTCTATCTTGTCCGAATCGTTGTGCCTTGGCGGCAAAGTATTTGCGGAACACCGGGAATGAAGCTTCGATAGCCGCAAGCATTACATCCAAAGTTTCCCGGTCAATACGGGCAGCATCGATGGCACTATGGAGTGCATCAATGCGACCACGCTGTTTGTTTAATGTATTCACCGCACCTTTTATGCCATTCATAGATGCAGCAAGAGGTTCCTTAACAGATTCCCAGGCTTTCAGCTCTGTTTTATATCCTAATTTGCGGATCGCTTCATCTGGATTTGTCCGCAGGTTAATCAATGCTGGTGATGGTAGACTTTGGATCTCTCCGTCTATCTCAACATCCATCGAGAGCTGAGACGTGATCGTTCCTTGCAGTTTGCTCCAAGCATTTGCTCCACTTAGATCAAGTTCCGCAGCCAAGGATTCTTCTGCTTCACTCATCAAGTAACGGCTCTGCTCTGCAGTTTCCTGTAGCATGAATGCGTGTGTGCTGGCTGGACCACCTTGTTCTAGTACCAACGGGAGTGCATCGCGAACCCGCCCGATGAATGCGCGAAAACGGATCAGGTGAAGTTTTTTCATCCTGACCTCAACTTGCTCATACTGGGAAAGGAGCTTCTTTGCCAGGTCGTCATATGAGTCAGTGGCAACGAAGGAATAGATATAGGCTTCCAGCGTAGCGGCGAGTGTCAGAGTGACATTAAAATGGTCGATCAACTTGTTAAGCAATATTGAAAGCTCACCCACACTTGAATCTATATCGAAAATATCAACCCGCTGGTCGAATATCGCTTCAAGTACAGTTAATTGCTCCTGCAATCGTACAAAATCAGCTTTGAACTCATCAGAATCCAGCGCAGGGTATACATTCATTAAATCCCAATGAGGGGGTGATTTCATTATCTCAGACATTAGGCCTCCATCTACTGCTGCGAGAGATTGGCATACTTTGTGAGTATACCCCAGATAGATTGGTCAAAGTATTGGTCATATGGTGCAGCGGGAGATACACCACAAGTGCTCAGCGTTGCTAACGCCCTTCTAGAGGCAAACGACCCGGCAACATAAGTTGATTTTCAGCGAACGGGATACTTTGCCAAGAAACCACTTTGCCAATCCTTGAAATTACGCCATCCAAAAATATCACTTATTGATCGACAAATGTGGGACGAATCAAGTGGAAACCAGTGGCTTGTTCATAAGCATAGCCTGCACGCAGCAATTTTGCTTCGCTCCAAGGCGCACCTACCAATTGCAAACCGATTGGTAGGTGCTGGGCAGAGAAACCACACGGAACCGAAATCGCTGGGAGACCGGTCAAATTAAATGGAGCAGTAAAGCGGGTCAACACAGGCGCTTGAGCGACAGCATCTGGACCTTCAATGGGGGGAGCAGTAATGGGTGTAGTAGGTGTCAGCAGGATATCAAACTTTTCGAAAAATGCAGCAAAGCGATGGCGCAGTAAGCTTTGAGTACGTCGAGCTAGGATATACTCTCTTGAGGTATATGCCGCACCCTGCTGCAAACGAGATAACACATCCAGGCCAAAATCATCCGGCTTATCCACTATCCGCTGCTGATGGTATGCTGCCGCATCACTAGTGGTCATCAAGCCATTTGCTCTAGCCGCAATACGGGCTTCAGGAAAATCAACCTCTGTGATATCCGCTCCCAGACTTTCAAGTACATACGCTGCTTGGTGGACAGCTTCCAGCACATCTGGGGCGGTTCGCATAGAGAAATACTCTCCAACTGCTATACCTATTCGCCATCCAGCAACCCCATCTTGGATGTGGCGCAGGTAGTCATCGATTTCAATCCGAACTGAATATGGGTCATCAGGATCATAGCCGGCGATCGCCTGCAGTAGGATAGCAACGTCCAATACCGAGCGCGCCATTGGCCCAGAATGGTCCAAGTTCCAGCTTAGGGGGATAACTCCCCTGAGGCTAACGCGTCCATAGGTGGGTTTGAAACCGACAATGCCGCACAATGAAGCAGGAATGCGAATTGATCCACCCGTATCACTGCCGAGAGATCCCATACAAAAACCGGCTGCAAGCGCTGCTGCTGACCCACCCGAAGAACCACCAGATATACACTCCAAATCCCAGGGATTCCGGCACGTTCCATAATGCGGGTTAACATTGGTGACCCCAAGAGCGATCTCATGCATATTCAGTTTACCCAACAACACGGCACTAGCGGATCGCAAGCGTCCAACTGTATATGCATCTTGGAGGGGAATATGCTGTGCAAAAAAACGCGATCCTGCGGTAGTTGCTACACCAGCAGTCTCATACAGGTCCTTGAGGGCAATGGGAATACCGTTTAATACGCTGCAAGGGTTATCCTGATAAATATGAGCTTCAGCTACGCGGGCAGCTGTCATAGCACGGTCCGCAGAAATGGATATGTAGCTGTTAATGATCGGATCGAATTTCTTTATCTTGTCCAGATATGCAGCCGTCAACTCCATAGGGGACAGTTCGCGCTTTTTAATTAATTTCGCCGCAGAATGGATATCCAAAAATGTCAAATCGTTCATGCCTGGTGCACTCGCGAAAATCTAATCATACATATCGATGGTGGACAGAGATGGGTCGTCCCCCAATTCATATTACTTACCCCGGGTGATATCCTTTAATTCAGCACGGACCTGGTCAATAGAGCGGAAATGGATTGTTTGCATGCCAAAAGCCTGCGCAGCCTGCACATTTTCTATAAAATCATCCACGAAGACAGCCTGCCCCGGTTCTAAGTTCAGGCGCTCCAATGTAATCTGGTAAATTTGCGGATACGGTTTAACAACACCTTCTTCGGCTGAGATAACGATCTCATCAAATGCATCGGCAATCTTCCAGTGGTCAGCCAGCATATCTCGCAAATCATCCCAGGCATTGCTAAGCAGCGCGGTCTGGTACTTCGGACGGAATGATCGGATAAGCTCAACTAGATCAATATCTAGGATATCACCTGCCCAGAAATGATCTTTGATACGCGGCAGGTCGTTAGCCGACAACCCGAGATCATCGCTAACTGCTTCCCAATGCTCCTCAGCCGTGATGAGTCCCAATGATGCCAAGCGAGAGCTTTCGCCAGCAAATATCACATCGGATAACTGGTCATATGTCATATCCAGCTCTTCAGCCAGCTGC
>JBFENN010000205.1:0-6064 GCA_041551115.1 Anaerolineales bacterium | reverse complement strand
CATCGGTGTGGATGCAGACTGGTACAACACAGTACCGGATTTCAAGGAGATCATCCTGTCATCGGTGTTGAAGAACATGGATGTGACCACCAAGGAATCCATCCGGATGGTCTTGGATGATGAGTTCGAAGGTGGTGTGATAGTCGGATCGCTGGAGAATGGTGGTGTAGGGCTAGCACCGTTCCATGACCTAGAGTCAATGGTCCCTGCTGAACTTGCAGCCGGGCTAGAAGAGGTCATGGCAGGCATCATCGCTGGCGATATCGCAACCCTGCCGTAGATTACTCCTGATCCAATCAATGAATGGAGCTGGCGATTTGCCAGCTCCATTTTATAGTTTGATATAGGGGCATGAAAATATCGTTCTTATAATTTTAGATCCCATCAATACCATGGAGGACTTATACAGATATGGCAAGCGTTCTCGAATTTAAAGGGATCACCAAACGATTTCCGGGTGTACTGGCGAATGATCATATCGATCTCACGTTAGAACAAGGCGAGATTCACGCTCTGCTGGGGGAAAATGGCGCTGGAAAGACCACTTTAATGAATATTTTATACGGGCTTTACCAGCCAGACGAAGGGGAGATCTGGGTGCGCGGTAAAAAGATCGAGATCCATTCACCTCGCGATGCTATTGCAGCTGGTATTGGGATGGTCCACCAGCACTTCATGCTGGTACCTGTGTTTACTGTCACTGAAAATGTGATGCTTGGGGATGAAGACACACGTTACGGTGGTTACTTGGAGCGGAAAAATGCAGCGGCTAAAATTAGAGCCATCTCGGACAAAAATAACTTGATGGTCGACCCAGAGGCTTTCGTTGAAGACTTGTCTGTCGGTGTGCAGCAGCGCGTGGAAATTATTAAGTTGTTGTATAGAGAAGCAGATATCCTGATCCTCGATGAGCCAAGCGCGGTCTTGACACCGCAAGAAGTTGAGGAATTGTTTAAGATCATGCGTTCCTTGATTGAACAGGGAAAATCGATCATCTTCATCACCCATAAACTGAAAGAGGTCCTGGAAATCGCCGATCGCATATCGGTAATCAGACGAGGAAAAGTAGTTGGCACAACAATTCCAGCTGAGGCGGACCAGAGCCAACTTGCGGAAATGATGGTTGGCCGGCACGTAGAACTCGAGGTAGAGAAGGAAACCAGCCAACCGGGTGAGCCAGTTCTGAGGGTTGAAAATCTAACGATATTGGATGACCGCAATCAGGTTGCAGTAGATGGAATCTCGTTAGAGGTCGCAGCCGGGGAAGTACTGGGCCTTGCCGGAGTCCAAGGAAATGGTCAAACAGAACTTATCGAGACGATAACTGGCCTGCGGACACCGTTTGAAGGTAATGTCCATATTGCTGGTCATGACTCTACCCACGCTAATCCAAGGAAAATTACCGAGCTTGGTGTAGCACATGTTCCCGAGGATCGCCAGCAGGATGGTTTAATTTTGCCATTTCCGGTAGCGGATAATCTCATCCTGAATACCTACTACCTCAAGCCTTTCTCCAAAGGTGTTGTGATGCAATCTAAGGAGATTGTTTCGAACGCAGATGAACTCATCAGCGAGTATGATATTCGAACACCAGGTGCGCTGACCCCTTCCGGTTCCCTCTCCGGTGGAAACCAACAGAAGGTAATTGTGGCGCGCGAGTTCTCCCGTCCGATCAAGTTGTTGATTGCTGCCCAACCAACCCGCGGGTTGGATGTCGGTTCGATAGAGTACATCCACCGCCGGATCATTGAGAAGCGCGATGAAGGCACCGCAATTCTGCTCATGTCAACCGAGCTAGATGAGATCATGGGGTTATCGGATCGGATTGCGGTCATGTTCCGCGGCAAGATCATTGACATACTCCCGATTAAAGAAGCCACGAAAGAAAAGGTCGGCCTGCTTATGGCTGGCATCACTGAGCCACTCGAGACCGAAATGGTAAGGTGAACCTTTCAATTCACAAAAAAGGTGAAAAATGAGTGAGGACAATTTGCAAGATCGAAATGATGCTCACAAGAAAGATGCTGGGCAGGTGTTCTTGGAGGAAGTAAGCAAGCCACCTGAACAAGGGAAAACGACCTTGCGTAGAATTGGTGGTGCTGTACTGATCCCCTTTCTGGCAATCTTCACCGGACTGGTGATTGGTGGGCTGTTCATTGTTTTTACATCGCTGTCTTTTTACGAGGCAATGGATGAATCAATATTGACAGGACTGAGAGCGGCTGTTGATATCCTGAAGACCTCTTACTGGGCATTATTTACTGGGGCAATTGGCTCACCGGCTGATATTCTGGCAGCGATTAGAAGCGGTGATCCCGCCGCAATTCGAGAATCTTTTTATCCGTTGACGGAGAGTTTGGTAGCGGCAACTCCATATATATTTGGTGGATTGTCGGTAGCTCTAGGCTTCCGGGTTGGATTGTTTAATATCGGTGCCGAAGGGCAGATATTTATTGGGGCAATCTTTGCCACTTTTGTTGGCTATTCAATCACTGGTTTACCTTGGTTCATCCATATGCCGCTAGCATTCCTAGCCGGTGCGATTGGAGGCGGTTTATGGGGTTTCATCCCTGGCTGGCTGAAGGCAAAAACGGGTGCCCATGAAGTGATCAATACGATCATGATGAACTATATTGCCTTTCGACTCAGCGAATGGCTTTTAAGGGGACCAATGCAGCGGCCGGAATCGTTCAACCCTGTCAGCCCGATGATCGAGGATTCTGCAAAATTAACGCGCTTCTTTGCCAGCCCGATTCGCTTCCATGCCGGTTTCTTCCTCGCATTGGCGGTTGCTTGGCTTGTTTGGTGGTTGCTTTTCAAAACTAAGTGGGGTTTCTACTGGCGTTCAGTCGGTTCTAACCCGCGCGCCGCGCGCTACGCGGGCATGAACGTGCCGTTGGCGATCATCATCGCGATGACTCTTGCCGGCGCCTTAGCTGGGATGGCTGGAGGGAGTGAGGTGCTAGGGGTTAATTACAACCTGGCGATGGCTTTCTCTTCGGGTTACGGTTTTGATAGCATTGCCCTGGCACTTCTGGGCAGGAGCCATCCATTAGGTGTTGTCCTTTCTGCCCTCATGTTTGGGGCTTTGCGGAACGGAGCAACCCAAATGCAGCTTGCCGCAGGAATCCCCATCGATATCATATCTATCTTACAAGCGATGATCCTGATCTTCATCGCAGCACCGGCAATTATCCGGACAATCTACCGTCTCAAAGAACCTGATGAAGAGGAAGAGCTCTTCGTTGGCAGTTGGGGAGGTGACTGATTATGGCAGCAACAGCAACTACTACGACGCTACAACGTGAAGTAGACATTGTCTCTCCAACCCGTCAACGCGTGATGGGAATATTATTCATACTAGTCGGAGTCGCGATCTGGTTCTTCTTCGCCCGAAGTATCGAACCAGGTACGATTACAACTTTTGGTATGACACCGGGTGGTTCAGATGCGCTTATACCCGATATCGACTTACCATCGCTTGCCACGATGTATTTCTTAGCGGGGTTGAGTGTGATCTTGGGCGTGATCCAGCTTGTTCGTCCGGGAGGCTTTCGGCGCTATACGAATTGGGTGCTGTTCGTGGTTGCGGCAGCGTTCGTGATTGCATTCCTCGCTTGGGCTGCGGCGGGAAAATCACTAAATTTTGCTGGGCTGCTCAATACCACATTGATAAAGGCGGTCCCACTTACCTTAGGTGCATTATCCGGTATCCTATGTGAAAGGGCGGGTGTGGTCAATATCGCCATCGAAGGTATGATGCTGATGGGGGCCATGGTCGCGTCGCTATTTGCCTCTGTATTTGATAGCCTATGGATCGGCGTTCTCGCCGCGGTTGGATCAGGGCTGTTGCTAGGCTTGGTGCATGGGGTCCTGTCGATCAAGTATAAGACAAACCAGATCATCTCAGGCACAGCGATCAATATTTTTGCCATCGGTTTTACATCCTATATATCGTCACGATTCCTGCAGGTTTTTCAATTGGAGCTTAATACACCTGGAACCTTCAAACCCATAGCAATACCTGTTCTGTCTCAAATCCCTTTCATCGGCACGCTGTTATTTAACCAAAGTATGTTCGTGTATGCAATGTTTATCTTTCTGATCTTGCTGCAATACGGCTTCTTTTATACCCGCTGGGGATTACGGCACCGCAGTGTTGGTGAGCACCCACGTGCAGCAGACACTTTAGGTATCAATGTCTTTCGCACGCGGTACATTGCGGTACTGTTGGGCGGCATGATGGCCGGATTTGCTGGGGCTTACTTCACAATTGGCTCAGTCGGAGGTTTTGACGAGGTCATGACTGCCGGTCGTGGTTTCATCTCATTGGCGGCGATGATTTTCGGCAACTGGATGCCGTTCGGATCCTTAGGAGCAGGTTTGCTTTTCGGTTTCGCCGATTCATTGGCCTCAAAACTGGGGATTTTGGGTGTGCGCATCCCCTCCGAGTTCTTACTCATGACGCCTTACGTGGTAACAATGATTGTCCTAGCAGGGATCGTTGGACGGACCAGAATGCCTGCTGCAGACGGTGTGCCTTACGAAAAAGAGGGCTGAGAAATCCGAATTTAGATTATTCACATCCAAAAACACCAACGCTTCCGGCGTTGGTGTTTTTGGTTAGGCAGTTCATGGAAGTTATTAAATTGTACCCTAACCAAGAGAAGCAAAGAAGGACTGGGTTATTAGCTCTGATGAATCGAGCCCAGACTAACTTCATTTCATATTTTGTTTTTGGATAATTATTTGGTCTTAAGTGGGTAGTTGCCGTATTCTTGAACTGCATCAACCATTGCTACTATATTTTCCGGAGGTACCTCATCCATAATCGTGTGGACAGGGGCTAGCATATACCCACCCCCGGGAGCGAGTAATTGGATCACCCGGCGCACCTCGGCACGTACCTGGTCAGGTGATCCGTGCGGGAGGATATGTTGGGTATCTATCGCCCCGCAAAACACCAATTCCCGCCCGAACCGCTTCTTTAGAGCGTCAAGGTCTGCCATTTTCCCAGCCGAGGTCTGGATGGGGTTCAAGATATCCACACCGATTTCCACCAGATCATCTAGCAGATCGAAAATATCCCCATCGCTGTGGAAGAAAACCTTCGCTGATGTCCGCTCCTTGATAAAAGCAATGAAGTCGGCGTGCAAAGGCTTTAGCATGGTGCGGTACATTCGGGGGGAAATAAGGAGATTATTTTGTGTCCCTAAATCATCACCAATCTTGATGACATCAATATCATCACCTAAAGCATCCAGGAAATGCCCCATTAACTGTTTGCAAAGAAAGGCTATCTTTTCGAGGAGTGCGGCTGCGAATTCAGGATTAAGGGCCATGTTCAACAAGAATTTATCTAATCCTTGCAAAGAGCACGCCCGCTCAAATGGGAACAGCAGCCAAGGAGTGCCTATGATTGCATATCGATTATCTTGTGCTAATTGATGGGCAAACCCAGCAACATGTGCAATCCGGCTCGGGTCATCCATATTTGGCCACGGATAAGATTCAATATCACTTAGCTCATCAGCTTGGTCAAGCGGATGCAGTCCGGGGAACCACTTTCCGGGTTCAACTTCGATTTGGCCGATCCCCCAATCGTCGATGCAAGGTTCGTGGAGCGGACGGGTGCGATTGTACTGGTACACATCAGCGGGAAAACGGTCGTGAACGCCGCGCGCATCACTGCCTAAGCGCTGCAGAGTGGTCTCGTCCGGTAGAGCTGACCCTAATTCAGGCCAATCATACAGGTAGGAATCGGGCGCGTCGATATTCAACAATGCTTTCAGGCGTTTATAGGGCGCCATTTTCATCGTAGTAGTATTGCTCGTACCCAGGATGATTGGCACGCGGTCTGGTTCACCGTGGTCAAGGACTGCTAGCACTCTTTCACGTGGAGTTAAGGGCATAATCTTCCTCTCATTTACTTCAATTATAATTCCTGCATGGCAAATGCAGAGAAGGTCGAAGTTCCGGTAATCGGGATGGATTGCATGGAATGTACCCAGCATGTTAACCGGTCGATCAGTCGGCTTCCAGGTATCTCACATGTTGAAGTTTT
>JBFENN010000204.1:0-6069 GCA_041551115.1 Anaerolineales bacterium | reverse complement strand
GGCCGTCAGCATCGAACTTGAACCCATCGTCGAGGTTCCAGCTGGCAGCCACCTATTTGTGGTTTACGCCTCAGGTGGCGATTTGCAAGCATCGCTTGAGCTAGTAGCAGAAGTCACCGGTCAACATAGCTTGAGTATCAACGGACTGGGTGGTCGTTTATCAGGTAAGGCTAATGCTGGTAAGGAAACCACATTACCAATTTTGATCAGCAATACCGGTACAGCACCTGCGCAGGGTGTCGAGCTTAGTGCTACCGCGCCTTCAGGTTGGACGATCTCCTTCGATCCTGAAGTGATCGCTGAGGTTCCTGCCGGAACGCAAGCCGAAGTAACTGCGATCATCACACCTGCTGACAAAGCAGTCGCTGGGGATTATATGGTCACCATGCGAGCCACACCTGTCGACGGAGCCAACGAATCCGCCGAATTCCGCATTACCGTGGCCACTTCGACTCTGTGGGGTGTTGTCGGAATTGCATTTATCGCTGTAGCCGTGGGAGTGGTAGCCTTAGCGGTAGTTCGCTTTGGTCGTCGGTAAGATAGAGGCTGGTGGATTATGGCTGACTTAATCATCGAGACCAAAGATCTAACCAAGAAATATGGAAATTTTTTGGCAGTCGATGCCTTGAATTTACATGTCCAGCAGGGAGAGATCTTTGGGCTGCTTGGGCCAAATGGAGCTGGTAAAACGACTACCATCCTGATGCTTCTAGGTCTCACTGAACCAACTTCTGGTGAGGTGCGGGTGTTGGGGTATGACCCTGCTCGTCAACCTCTAAAAATTAAGTCTCGTGCTGGTTACATTCCAGACCAGGTCGGTTTTTACGATGAACTTACCGCTCGCGAGAATCTAATTTACATCGCTAAGCTGAATAGCCTTTCTCGCCCTGAAACCTCCGCTCGGATCGAAGAATCTCTCGCAAAAGTTGGTCTAACTGATGTTGCTGAAAAACGTGTTGGTACTTTCTCGCGCGGCATGCGCCAAAGATTGGGTGTAGCTGATGTATTGATCAAAAAGCCACAGCTGATCATCATGGATGAGCCGACGCAGGGCTTAGATCCAGAGCTAGCCCGCGACTTTCTCAAACTGATCCGGGAGTTATCTGATACAGGGATCACAATCCTTCTGTCATCTCATTTACTGCCTCAGGTTCAGGAGGTTTGCGACCGGGTTGGATTATTCCATCAAGGGCGAATGGTACTGGAAGGCACTGTCCCCGATCTAGCCCATCAGGTACTAGGAGCAGGCTACCATGTTCAATTAAAAGCAAATGGGACTGAGAAAAATTATCTGGATGAACTCCGCCATCTATCTGGGGTTGTCCAGGTAGAATTCGAGGCTCCTGACAAATATTCACTGATTGCGACCGAGGATTTGCGTGCTAAAGCAGCCCAGACGATTATCAACGCTGGCGGGCAATTGACCGATTTGGGTATCGAAAGCCTAAGTTTGGATGATATTTACAACGCCTATTTTGAGGAGGTCAACCATGGCCCGAGAAAATAACCGAACCAGGATCAAGATTCGCGAAGGTTCCCCTTGGACTGGTTTAGGCACCGTTATCGCCAAAGAAATGGCCGATCACCTAACCAGTGCCCGGATGTGGATACTCGAACTGCTGATTATACTCACCGCAGCGGGGACAGTATACGCAGCCTTACAGCAAATTCCTGGATCAGGCGATCAGGATCAGTTTTTGTTCCTTAAGTTGTTTACTTCTGCTCGAGATCCGCTGCCAGCATTTGCTGGATTTTTAGGCTTCCTGGTGCCCCTTGTTGCAATCGCCTTGACTTTCGATGTCATCAATGGTGAGTTTAGTCGCCGGACAGTGTCGCGCGTGCTTTCCCAACCAATATTCCGTGACGCGCTGCTCTTAGGAAAATTCTTGGGGGCATTTTTCACCCTGGCATTGGTTTTGGCAGCGATCTGGATGCTGGTGTTTGGTGCTGGCCTGATTGGGTTGGGTGTACCACCCACTGGACAGGAGGTTGCTCGCAGCTTGCTGTTTTTACTGGCGACAGTAATCTATGGTGGTTTCTGGATAGCTTTAGCAATGTTGTTTTCCACAATTTTCCACCAATCAGCGACTGCCGCGCTAGCATCCATCGCGGTATGGATTTTCTTCATGGCTTTTTGGGGAATCCTGGTGAGTTTATCAGTTCAAGCCATGGTACCGATTCAATACGGATTTCTCGAAGAGGTGCTGGCTCAAGCCAGATTAGAGCTGATTTTTAGCCGTCTATCGCCGAACACACTCTTTGTGGAAGCAACCATTGCTTTGTTGTCCCCAACCGTGCGATCCCTTGGATTGATCCTGCCACTTGAGCTGCAGGGAGCGATTATGGGCGCTCCGCTGCCCGTTGAACAGAGTTTGCTGATGATCTGGCCTCATCTCACGGGCATGGTTGCAGCCACAATCTTGTTGTTCGCCCTTGGATATATCACCTTCCAGCGCAGAGAGATCCGGGTATGAACACGGTTTGTTTCACGCTTTCAATCAACTTGCCTGGCAAGTTTGAGTCTCTGATTAGCTAGGCCCACGAATAAAAATTGGTAATTGGATAAATCGAATGAATACCTCTTCTTATAAGACAATCATAATCTCCATCATGATCGCTTGCTTAATGATGATCAGTGCTTGCGGTTTATCGGGCACTTTCCTAAACCAAATCAGAAAGGCCAATCCAGCCGAAACACAAACAAGTACAACGACTGAGATTCCGAATTTAGTACCAGAGTCAAGCGACGTGCTAGAGACGATCCAGGCTGGTTTTAGCGGTGTGTATACTCGGGTACTTCCATCAGTAGTCAATATCCAGGTTACACAGAAATTGGAGCTAGGGATGATGCCAGATACTGGAAATTTACCATTTCCCTTCCCTTTTCAACTACCCGAAAATGAAGGTGAGTATCGGAGTTCTGGTTTTGGGTCAGGATTCGTATGGGATACGGATGGTCACATCGTTACGAACAACCATGTTGTCGAAAACGCTGACAAGATCAAAGTGACTTTTCATGATGGCAGCACTGTCGATGGTGAGGTCGTGGGAACGGATCAGGATAGCGACCTAGCGGTGATCAAAGTAGATTATCCTGAAGCGAGCTTACTTCCAGTAACCTTGGCTGATTCAACCCAGGTGCAGGTCGGGAATTTAGTAGCCGCAATTGGCAACCCATTTGGCTTGCAGGGTACGATGACGGTTGGGGTGGTCAGTGCCTTGGGACGTTCTTTACCTGTTGGTCAGAGAGTCATGCAAGGTTCGACTTACACCATCCCCGATGTGATCCAGACCGATGCCCCCATCAATCCGGGCAATTCTGGTGGTGTGCTGGTGAATATGGAAGCAGAGTTGATCGGCGTTCCTACAGCCATCGAGTCTTCTTCTGGTGTTAATGCTGGAGTCGGTTTTGTTGTGCCATCGGTCATTGTCCAAAAGATTGTTCCTACATTGATTGAGAACGGGTTTCATGAACATCCCTGGATCGGCATCTCTGGTACAACTTTAACCAGCGATATGGCTGAGAAAATGAGTTTTGCTAAAAATCAAAGGGGCGTCCTCGTGGTCGATGTGGTTCCTGATAGTCCAGCCGAAGAAGCAGGTTTGATTGGTAGCGATCGCCTTGTCACCATCGATGAACAGGAATTGCGGCTGGGTGGGGATGTTATCATTCAGATTGACTCTCAACCAACCCACGACTTCGAAGACCTGACAGCCTATCTAGCTCGTTATACCTCAGCCGGACAGTCGGTTGAATTAACCGTTTTGCGCGCTGATAAGCAGGAAACCTTAGAATTGACCCTTGGCGTACGGCCTACGATATCAGAAGGTGAGAATCGAGATGAGGGTAGCAGGCGTGGGACTGCCTGGTTAGGCATAAAAGGAATGACATTGTCCCCTCCAGTCACCGAGGCGATGAATTTGCCTGCAGATCAGCATGGCGTCTTGATCCAACAGGTGGTAGAAGGCAGTCCAGCTGAGGAGGCAAGTCTGCGGGGCAGCTACAAATCAACAACCATCAATGGGGAACAAGTGCTGGTCGGTGGCGACGTGGTTGTTGCCATGAACGGTCAGGAAATTGAAGATTTGGCCGGTCTTCAATCAGTCCTCGCTACATCCAACCCAGGTGATGAAGTGACCTTGACGACCCTGAGGGATGGTGAATCTCTGGAAATGAAGGTCATACTTGGTGACACATCCAAAGATTGATGGAGGTGCATACACTGAAGGGAATTTATTAGGTCAAGATATGCCGGTCTATACATTTAAATGCGATATCTGTGGAAGGGTATTTGAAAAATCCTACCAATTGAGAGACGATTGGACAGATGTAACCTGTCCTGATGGGCATGCGGTAACGCATCGGCTGTTCTCTGTACCAACGGTCATATTCAAAGGATCAGGATTTTATGTCAACGATAGTCTATCAAAGGGCTCACAGGTGCGACGTGATAGACATTAGTTAGTAACTTAAGAATATAAATGTTTCAGGAATCTACAACCGGTCTCCTCCCATAATGTGATCGGTAATGGCTGCCTGCCGTGATGATTGCGGAATTCACGATGATCCTATTGTACAAGTAATGCCTTCGAGATTCATAATCCCAGACCTGGTTTTCTGCTAATAAACTATGGTGAAGGCGGCTTGGGTCAGCTCCCATTCTGCTAAATACCCCATCTGCGTAAACCCGACTCTACGCCATCTGTTGAACTGCTGAGACGACTATACATGTATGCGTATAGCCTTTTTGTAGAGGGGCAGCTCTCC
Source organism: Anaerolineales bacterium (assembly GCA_041551115.1). Classification (GTDB taxonomy): domain Bacteria; phylum Chloroflexota; class Anaerolineae; order Anaerolineales; family UBA4823; genus DAOVXM01. Next base: position 1,301 of record JBFENN010000204.1, on the reverse strand, counting down.
CTTTCACGCAGAAAACTTGACATATCGGGTAATAGTGAATTACCGCTTCTCTTTAGCAGATAAGTCGGCAATACGTTTTGCCTTGTTTCAAATTACTTGTTATCCAATAGGTTAGAAATCAACGATATTATCGACTCAATCTTTCCCAATTAATAGGGTGGATCAGTTATTGACTGCTGTCAGGTAGATGGCAAATGTCCCGCCTGCCAGTATGCTTTGCTTCTTTATCTCCATCTGGTGTTGCGCGATCAGGGTGGGCAGTCCTTTCATCGCCATAAAGTGCCGGTAGTTCTTGAAATGCTCTCTGCCTGCCGCCAGCTCAGAGAGTACGATGATGGTTTTGGATATCCATCCTTGCATCGGTTGGTAAGGCCCCGGATGGAAGTCAATGAGCAAGATACGGCCTTCATCTATCTTGAGCACCCGCTTCATCTCGTTGAGCACCGCGGAACGGGTTTCCTCTGACATCTCGTGCAGCGATAGCATGGAAATGGCTAGATCAAATTGGTCATTTTCATACGGCATCTTGGTCGCGTCGCCGAGATCAAGCTGTGCGGTATCACCCAGCCGTTTGCGCGCAATATCCAGCATGGCTTGGGATAGATCAAGACCATACAAGTTGCACTCGTAACGTTGGTACAGTTCGAGCTGCGTGCCGGTACCGCAGCCCACATCCAGTATGCTCATCCCTTTAGCCGGGCGGAACATCCTGATTCCCACCAATTTCAAACCCTTATTCATCGAATCAAAAAGCCGGTCGTAGATCCTTGCGCTGGCACGGTAGTTGTCTTTCATCGTTCTTCTGCCTGGTTCTCAAAGAACTCCACCATCGCCCCGGTCACTATTTCCGGTTCTTCAACCGTTGAAGTATGCCCAGCCCTCGGGATGACGACTAGTTTTGAGTTTGGAGTGCCCGCGTGCATTTTCTCTGCCTTAGCTGGGATAGTGGCTACATCCTGGTCACCAACGATGACCAGGGTGGGGATTTTGATCCGGTCAAGTTGATCACCCACGCCATCCCGGATGATCACGCCCCCGACCGCGGCTGTGATCCCGATCCGGTCATTCGCCACCATGCGCTCTTTCCACTCTCGTTTTAGCCCCGCCCGTTCCGGGTCATTCAAGAACTTTTGTCCGAACATGATCCCAATCACCCGATCAGCAACTATCCGTATCCGATCCAGCGGTCAATAATGCTTAGCATTCGATAGCGCCTAGCAGCTTCCTTTGCCTCTGGATCTGCGGAGCTTGCGATGAACGTTAACGACATGATCAAGTCCGGTCGTCGAATGCCTAACCGC
>JBFENN010000203.1:0-6086 GCA_041551115.1 Anaerolineales bacterium | reverse complement strand
TGGGCCAACCAGCACGGGGCATTGGTGGCGGGGGTTTGGTGGTGGATTGCGGCGCCGGCTCTGGTGGCTATCATTCTGTTCCTCGGTCTGTATCTGTTCTTCGCAAGCATCAATGAATACATAGACCCGCGGACCCGTTTGCGCTTGATGGGAGGATAACCTGTGTCACTATTAAACGTAAAAAACCTCTATGCGTATTACAAGACTGAGCTGTATGGTATCTCCCGGACCGTACGGGCCGTTGATGGGATTTCTTTTGAACTGTACCCGAATGAGATTTATGGGGTGGCTGGCGAGTCGAGTTGTGGCAAGACAACCCTGATCAAGGTGATCTCGGGTAATACTAAACCTCCTCTCAATGTTATTTCTGGAAGCATTAACTACCAATTTGGATCTGAGGAAGTTGACATGCTGAACATTTCTAAAGAGGAGCTACGGCGTAACGTACGCTGGAAGGAAATTTCGTATGTGATGCAGGGGTCAATGAGTGTCCTCAACCCGGTACGCAAGATCATCAAAACCTTCGAGGATATCGTTGAAACTCACGATCGCATCACCGATAAAAATAAATTCCTGGAACAGGCACGCGCCCATGTCAACCGTCTGGGGCTCCCGACCGAAGTTCTCAACTCCTACCCGCACCAGCTTTCGGGGGGGATGCGGCAAAGGGTAGCGATTGTGCTAGCGACCATATTCCAACCTAGTTTAATTATTGCTGATGAGCCCACCACGGCGCTGGATGTTGTTGTTCAGCGTGGAGTCCTGCAGATGATTAAGAATATCCAGGCCATGAGTAACAACACGGTGCTCCTGGTAACTCATGACATGGCTGTGCATGCCAATGTGACCGACCGGGTAATGATCATGTATGCAGGCCGTATTGCCGAGGAGGCACCCACCGATATCATATTCAATGCCCCGCTGCATCCTTATACACAGCATCTTATTCGTTCGCTGCCAATGATTGGCGAAAGATCTGATAAGGCGAGCCTAAGAGGTTCCCCGCCAAACCTGGCAAAACCACCGAGTGGCTGCCGTTTCCATGAACGCTGTCCTTACGTCATAGAGAAATGCATAACTGAAGTACCTGAGACGTTTTCCATTCGAGACCAACATCGCGTGGCCTGCCATCTGGTGAAGGAGAACTCCTTATGAGCGCAACCGATAAATTACTGGATGTTCAACATGTAACCGTCGAATTTCATATTGGTGGCCTGATAGGCGGATCCCTTCTTGTGGCTGTCAATGATGTTTCTTTCTCGCTGAACAAGGATCGACCGGAGATTTTCACCCTGGCAGGTGAAAGTGGAAGCGGCAAGACCACCCTCTCTCGCTTGCTCCTGCGTGACCTTGAGCCGACGCGGGGTAAGGTGCTGTTTGAAGGGCGCGATCTGGCAACCATCCGCAAGCGATCTGAGTTCAAAGAGTTTATGAAGAAGGTTCAACCGGTTTTCCAAAATCCGTTCGAAACCTTCAGCCCCCTGCGTAGGGTAGATGCCTACCTGTTTGATACCGCTTTGAATTTCGGGATGGCGCCTGACCGTCAAGTTGCCGTCGAGGTTGTCGATAATGCGCTCCAGAGCGTGGGATTGTCGCTGGAAGAAGTAAGCAGGCGTTATCCTCACGAGCTTTCCGGAGGGCAGACTCAGCGTGTCTCGGTCGCACGGGCTCTCATCTCACAACCTAAACTGATCCTTGCTGATGAGCCTGTCTCGATGGTCGATGCCTCACTCCGCATGGAAATTGTCAACCTGTTCCGCGAGCTTCGGGATGAACAGAAGGTGAGTGTTATTTACATCACACATGATCTGGCGACAGCTTACTATATCAGCGACCGCATCGGGATCATGCTACGTGGTTTTATCGTTGAATCTGGACCGGTAGAGGATGTTCTGGATCGACCTCTTCATCCCTATACGAAACTCCTCAAGGAATCAGTGCCTGAACCCACTCTAAAAGAAAGAGAATCTTGGGCCAAGCATATTGAGCTCGGAACAACGGAGGTGAAAGAATACGGTAGGGTGGGATGCAAGTTTGCAGGCCGCTGTTCACGGGTGATGGATATCTGCCGTGAGGTGGATCCGCCGGATGTGCAGGTTGAACGGCGATTAGTGAAGTGCTACCTGTACACAGATAATGCAGGGTAGGCTTCGCCAGGAAAACAAACATGATCCCTATTGAGTATCAGATTACCCCAATGTCCTTCATAGCGGTTCAGTGTCGGTATTCCTGTTCTACGCCTTCTTCCAGCACAGGATCATCAGGATATCAAGATGACTGGTATGGTTGGTTAATAAAAACTCATCACCATCACAAGATCCCGGGAATATCAGTGATGGATCACGCCCACAACTGGTACCCTCCAAACGAATTTCACAATGAAAGGTTCTCAAATGTCAACAACAAAAGCGCAGATCTTTTTAGACACCAATCGAACGATTGCCACCATCTCGCCTTTGCTGTTTGGCGGATTCGCTGAACATATGGGGCGCTGCATCTACGAGGGGATTTACGATCCCCAGTCAGCCCATGCGGATAAGCACGGGCTGCGCAAGGATGTTCTGGAGGCGCTACGCGATCAAACCTACACGATAATTCGCTATCCTGGCGGCAACTTCTTGAGTGGTTACAACTGGCTTGATGGCGTAGGACCAAAAGAAGAGCGTCCTTGTAGGCGTGAGCTTGCTTGGCAGTCTACCGAAACCAATCAGTTTGGCACCAACGAATTTATGGAATTTTGTTCCGTCATTGAGGCAGCCCCAATGCTGGCGGTCAATATGGGCACGGGTACAATCCAATCCGCATCCGATCTCGTTGAGTATTGTAATGTGCCGGGCGGAACCTATTGGTCGGACCTACGGGTAAACCACGGCTTCCGTGATCCACACAATGTACGCTACTGGTGTGTAGGCAACGAGATGGATGGCTTTTGGCAGATCGGTCATCTGGATGCCGTGAAGTATGGCAAGAAAGCGTTGGAAGCCGCTAAAATGATGAAATGGCAAGACCCAACCATAAAAACAGTCCTCTGTGGGTCATCCAACGACCGCATGCCGACCTATCCAGAGTGGGACCGTACGGCACTTGAAATCGCCTGGGAAGCAATGGACTATCATTCGATGCATTACTATACAAACAACCACCAGCAGGATACAGCTAGTTACCTGGCAAGTGCTGTCCGCCTTGAGTGTTTTGTCGACACGCTAGAAGGAACCCTACGCTATGTCAAAGCCAAACGGCGCAGTAAGCATGACGTTTATCTATCGTGGGATGAGTGGCAGGTCTGGCATTCACTGGGTAGCCCGATGCAAGGAAATTGGACTGAGGCGCCGCATTTGGCAGAGGATATCTATAATCTGGAGGATGCGCTGGTGGTGGCCCAGTGGCTCAATGTTTTCCTACGTAAGAGCCATGTACTCAAAATCGCCTGTGTGGCACAGATCGTCAACGTTATTTCGTGGCTGCAAACCCGCGACGACAAATTGCTGAAGCAACCTTCTTATTATGTTTTTAAACTGGTCAGTAATCTTGCCAGTGGCAAGGCCTTGGATGTACTGGTCAAGACGCCCTTGGTGGAAACCAAGCAATATGATGCTGTGCCAATGCTGGATGTTTCTGCCAGCTATGATATCGAAAACCAACGAGGTACCATATTCCTGGTTAATCGAAGCCTGAAGGAACCGGTAGTAACCGACCTTATCTGGCAGAACGAAAAAACCATCCAGGCTGGCGAGTGCTGGCAACTCACTGGTAATAACCCCAAAGAATCCAATACCTGGGACCAACCCAACCGTCTGGTTGCTCATCGCGTATCCGCACCGATCGTTGAAGGTGACCGCGCTGTGATCCAGTTGCCGCCGCTTTCTTTCACGGCGATCACATTCCGTCAAGAATAAAATAAATCAGTAAAGTTCCATCAACCTTTTCCGGACCTCCATTGGAATGGTGTGCTATGGAAAAAACTTATATCATACTGGATCCTGCCTATCAAATTGCCGCGGTTGACCCCCGTATCTTCGGAGGTTTTCTCGAACACATGGGTCGGGCCGTTTATGGGGGTGTCTTTGATCCAAATTCTGCCCATGCGGATGAAAATGGCTTTCGTGCAGATGTGCTGGGCGCGCTGCGTAAACTCCGCATAACCGCTTTACGGTACCCTGGAGGCAACTTTGCCTCCGGTTATCACTGGATGAATGGGATTGGACCAAAGCGACAAAGGCCCACTGTTCGCGAGCTGGCTTGGCAAAGCATTGAACCCAACCAGTTTGGAACGGATGAATTCATGAAGTTGGCATCATTAATGGAATGGAAACCGATGTTGACTATCAATCTGGGGACGGGCACGCCTGAAGAGGCTCGTAACTGGGTCGAGTACTGCAACAGCCCCACTGGTAGCCTGTATGCGGATATGCGTTCTGCCAACGGCTCACCTGATCCTTATGGTATCAAGTTATGGTGTCTGGGTAATGAAATGGATGGTCCCTGGCAGCTTGGACACGTCCCGGCTAACCAGTATGCCATCGTTGCTCAACAGGCTGCTAAGCTGATGAAAGATACTGACCTGAACATCGAAACGGTTGCATGTGGTTCCTCATCAAGATCTTTGCCAACCTATATGGAATGGGACCGCACAGTTTTGGAGTATATTGGCTCCTATGCCGATTATATCAGCCTGCATCGTTATGTGGGCAATCCCAGGGGTAACACTGCTGACTACCTGGCAGTAACTAATTCGATCGACCAACAGATTGAAAAGATGGATGCCGTTTGCCGGTTTGTGCAGGCGCGTAACAAAAACAAGAAACGTCACTACCTATGCTTCGACGAGTGGAACGTCTGGTACCGTACCCAAACCGCTGAACATACCAATGGTAGCGATAAATTTGCTCCTCCATTGATCGAAGAACATTACAACCTGGAAGATGCCCTTGTTGTGGCAGGTTTTCTCAACAGCTTCATTCGACATGCCGATGTGCTCAAGATTGCCAACATCGCCCAGATCGTCAACGTGATCGCACCCATTCTGACGCGATGTGACGATATGCTCCTGCAGACGATCTATTACCCCTTCCTGATGTATGCTCACCGCCGGGATGGGATTGCCCTCCAACCAGTCGTAAAAGGTCCTGGTTACGAAAGCACCAGATATGGGTATGTGAACAACCTCGATACCAGTGCCATCCTGGGGGACGGTTTGTTGCACGTATTCCTGGTCAACCGTAGTATCAAAGAAACTGCCGAAATTGAGATCGACCATGGCAGGGGAGAACTTGTATCAGTCATATCTGCTGAAATCGTTAGCGGTCCAATCCCTGAATTGTGTAATACCTACGAGAATCCATATGCTATTAGCAGTCAGCCCTTGCAGACAATTATGATCAGTCAGGGAAAAGCAAATGCCCAGCTTCCGCCGCTCTCGGTTTCTGCCATCACCTTTAGAACTGGCTGATTGTCTGCCAGATGGAAATGCTGATATGCACGCGCCAGAGATGTTTCCTGATTTTGATTAGTATAAGCTGTATTTGCTTGATTTTTTTCAAGCCTTGAATTCAAGTCTCAAGTGCAACCGGGTGATACTAGAATCCAAGAGTAGAAAAACCCCTTGGCAAGCCACAAATTCTAAAATGATAGTAAAATTGGTTTGCGTCGACAACAATAATGTGAACACGGTAAGTGGTAAGCTAGTCCACTGGACGCTTGTCCGTTGACTCAAGTAATTTTATTCGTCCAATGTACTTTAAATAATATCGTCCAATGGATTTAGTAATAATAGCAGGCCATTGGATGGGATAAGCGCGAACCAGACTCTGTCCTTCTAAGCCATTGGTTGCAGGTTCGAGTCCTGCCGCGCTCACTAAATTGACCCTGAAAGCCCAGGGTCTTTTCTTTATTCAAACGCGCAACCAATGGCCGCCATTCGGTTGCAGGTTCGTCCCGACATCCTTATGTCGGGATTGCGTGATAGTGATAGGAATTCACATTCCCGCTTAAGTCCTGCCGCCCTCACTCAATCTCCACCTTGACCCCATAATTGGGCTCTAAAAGGGGCAATTTCTCCCACCAAGACCTGCCAAATGGCAGGTTTT
>JBFENN010000202.1:0-6102 GCA_041551115.1 Anaerolineales bacterium | reverse complement strand
TTCAATTGGTCGCCGACACCTAAAGAACTTGATCACACTTGGGGAGGAAGATATCGTGCTCTTCCGCACAGGGAAGAGCACGCTTCCCGATGAAGAGCTGGCGCAGTTCCCGGCAGAGTTCTCGCTTGAAAAAGCATTGGCGCATCGACCAGACGCCGTCATCGTCTCCAACCCGACAGCACTCCATCTTGACGTGGCCATCCCGGCGGCAACAATGGGATGCCACCTTCTAATCGAAAAACCAATCTCGCATTCCATGGAGCGCATCGACGTACTCGTCGATGCTGTGCGCAAAGCAGGGGGACAAGTCTTAGTTGGATTCCAGTTTCGATTCCACCCTACCCTGCAAGCGCTGCGGAAGATCATTAACGAAGAACGTCTGGGGCAAGTGAAGTCGGTCAAAGCCTTCTGGGGGGAATATCTACCCGGATGGCACCCATGGGAAGACTTTCGAGACTCATACGCCGCACGGCGCGATCTTGGTGGGGGTGTGTTATTGACTTTATGCCACCCCATAGATTACTTGGGATGGATCTTTGGTGAATTCGAATCTGGCCAGGGAACGTTTGAAAAAGGTCTGGACCTGGAAGTGGAGGTCATGGTTGAGACGACGCTTCACTTCGAATCTGGACTTGTAGCAAATCTACACCTGGACTACCTACAAAAGCCTCCTGAACATTATTTGACCATTTCTGGCGAGGAAGGAAGCCTTCACTGGGATGGTTTATCTGGGGACTTAAGTATTAACATGGCTGTCAACCAGTCTTCGAGCATAGCTCAAGTCCCGGAAGGTTTTAAGCGCAACGATTTGTTTTTAGCTGAGATGCGGCATTTTCTCAATGTAGTGCAGAGACTAGAGACACCGGCCAGTAGCTTGGCCGAGGGGATACGCGTGCAGCAAGCCATAGAGGATATACAGCGTTCGTTCTAAGGAATGGATGCTCCTGTTGGACTTCGCTCAATAAGCATATAGCTATAAGACCAGGATATATGCACCAGTCGTTTCCGCAGGCAGCCGCTGCGTCTAGGTATCTATATTTTGACATCCCCTCCTGTTGGACATGAAACCATGAATTATGAAGGTAGAAGAAATCAACAAGGGGAACAAATTTGATGAGGAAGATCTCTCAGCAAGTCCTCATTCCAGGGGTGTTCTTCACAGTTGCCAGCATCATTATGACCTGGCCATTAGTCCTTAACCTCAGTCATGCGGTGGCTGGGGAGCTCGGTGACAACGTCCAGTATATATGGTTGATCGGCTGGTTTGAAGAGGCGATATTTCGCCTTAACCAATCACCCCTCCTGGCCCCCAACTTAAACTATCCGGAAGGATGGAGCCCGGCCTATACGGATATGCCGGTGTCCATGGTTGTACCAGTCCTTCCATTCAGTCTCGCTGCGGGACCCGTAGCCGCGTATAACGTTTCAATCTTCGTTTCTTTCGTGCTATCGGGCTATGTCGTCTATTTCTGGGTGATGCGCGAAACCGGAAATGTCTTCAGCTCACTGATCGCTGGTTCAATCTTCGCTTTCTCACCCTTTCGCTACAGCCACCATCTCGCTGGTCACTTGAATCTCCTTGGAACGCACTGGCTGGCATTGTATTTTATGTTCTTTATCTGGTTTCTACTCGATCGAAGTCCTGGTAGAGTGTACCCCGTACTCGCGGCGATCAGCCTAGGACTTGTAGGCTTGACCTCACAGTACTTCCTGTACATGGCTCTGCTCCTGTCGTTGATCATCTTCACTGTTAGAGTCGTTTGGCTTGTGCGATGGGAGCCCATTGAGCGTAATCTATGGCCTAGATTGGGATGGTTTACGGCAGTGGGGATCCCGCTTGTCATACTGGCGATGTTACCGTTTCTTAAGATCGAATCTATCGGTGACTTGCCAGCTCGATCCATTGAGTACGTGCGTCAGTATTCTGCCAGCCCGACGGATTTTCTTTTACCTTCGACAACGAACATCTTTTTGGGACGGTGGGTCGGCGAAACCTTCGACCGTTCCTATTGGGTCGAGGCAACGCTATACCTGGGAGTCTTCGCCTCTGTGCTTGCCGGGATTGGAGTAATAAAAACGCGTGCGTTTGAGAGGATCCGGTCTCGTGCACTCCTGGTGCTGTCCTTTACCCTCCCGGCACTGGTTCTTGCTTTGGGCACAGACCTCCACTGGCTTTCGCAGCCGGTCTGGGTCAAGGTTCCAGCTTTTCTTCGAGGCTGGCACCCTCAAGAACTTGCGCATGTCCCTCTTCCGGGACGGGCATTATTCGAATGGCTTCCCTATTATGACAGGATGCGCGTGTGGATGCGCTACGGTGGGGTTGTTATCTTGGGAGTAAGTGTATTGGCCGGGTATGGGTCGGATTGGATTTCCCAAAAGATTCACGGATGGCGCTTGAAGGCAGTCATGCTATTCCTATTGGGGTTTGTACTTCTGGACTTTCTCCCCAGGCCTCAAAGTTTCACCAAGGTTGAACCCCGCCCTGTCGATGCATGGTTGGCATCTCAAGAAGCGCCCGGTGCATTGGTGGAATTTCCGATTGAGAAAATTGCAGACCAGGCTCAGCTCTATTACACACTCACGCACAGAAAACCATTTCTCGGTGGTTCATTTAATGCTTTTCCACCACCTCAATACCAGAGAATCCGGCCCGTCATGGAGGGCTTTCCAGATCGCAGCTCCGTTGATTTGTTAGGTACGCTTGGGGTTCGATATCTCCTTGTTCATAAAAGTAATTACTCCAATTTCAATGAGATTGATGGCCGTATCCTTGAACTCGGTTTGCGCGCAAGTGCATCATTTGAGGATATTCAGGTCTATGAATTGGAGCTAGACCACAGTGAGCCCTGAGATGAAGTCAATGGTGAACGAATCGAGAAACGCTAACTGGAAAGTAAACGGGAAGGGTGGGCTTGTTCTACTCACCATCCTATCTTTAATAGGGGTCGTGCTATTCATTTCAGCCACGCGTAGAGGACTCGCGCTCGGTAGCGATTCGGCTGTCTATTTCGCTGCTGCTCGAAATCTCGTACAAGGATTTGGCTTATCCTGGCTGTCAGGTGGAGTTGAAGTTCAACCGATGGTCCTGCATGCCCCGTTCTATCCCATTGTGCTAGCCCCATTTGAGGCTCTTCTACTTAATTCTGCTGATGTATCTCGTGTACTTAATGCAAGTGCATATGGGGCTACCATCATCCTTTTAGGGTTGCTTGTTTATCGGCTCACAAGAAACTGGATATTCTCCTTATTTGGCTCATTACTCTTGATGGGAACTGGGGAGTTTTTCCAGGTCTTTGCCTGGGCAATGAGTGACTCTCTCTACATTGTTTTAAGCCTAACAACGCTTGTCTTCATGCTGCGATTCCTAGAGAACCAAAGTTCCCGGTTCTGGGCTATTAGCGTGCTCTCAGCCTCCTTTGCATACCTGACTCGCTACGTGGGATTGTCTTTGATCATGGCCCTCACAATGGTGCTTCTCATTGCTCCACGATTTTCTAGAAAAACACGCTTGATTCGAGCGGGGATCTTCTTCTTGGTAGGGATCCTTCCCACAAGCATTTGGTACTTTCGAAATTGGCTACTAACCGGACAAATCGCCGGACGAACCTTCGGAAGAAATGCTGCCAGCTTGCTGGAAGGCAGCACACAAGCAGCAAGTATCATCTTGAACTGGTTTCTACCTCTCAACCTCGTTGAGTGGCTACAGGCACGATCTCCGATTCTCAGTGTATTTAGCCTGGTGGGGATTACTGGATTGGGGTTGGTTGTGGCTGTAAGCCTAAGAGCTTGGTCAAAGCGAAGGAACTCTCGTGAAGCTTCAGCAATTGCCATGCTAGGAATATATATATTGGCATATCTTGGCTTGATGGGCTATTCCTATCTTTTTTCGCGCCCAGGACCCGACCTCATTGAACGCACATTCTCGCCTTTATACCCTCTAGTACTCGTACTGGTCATAATGATACTTCATTGGATCTGGGAAGTTCGCGCGGTATGGCTTCGAGCAGTGATCGTGGTTGCATGCCTGATGCTTCTACGCAATAAGCTGGTATTCACTTATTATGTTGTAGATGGACTTATCAAGAATGGTCAAGGTTATTCAAGCAGTAGCTGGCAGGAATCTGAGACGATTAAACAGCTAAATGAGTTATCACCAGATTTTGTCTATAGCGACGATATTGCTGCAGTTTACTTATTAGCCAATCCCAATGTGTATCTTGTGCCTTTAAAGGTGGATATTGTTAATGGATCCCCCCGCTCAGACTATGAGAGCAAGCTTGGTATGATGCGCGATAGGATCAGAAGCCAGCGGGCGCTGCTCGTGCTTTTTCAGCCGGATTCATTGTTGCCAGAATTTGCACCCTATGACAGGCTGGTAGATGGGCTGGTAATCATAGCTGAGCTCGACGATGGGGTCATCTATGGACCATCTGGCGAATGAAACCAATCATGAGAGGTAGAATCATGCTTGCATGCTTGCAGGTGTGAAACAGATGACGATGAACAAACATGCGGGAATAAATATCGCCAGGATGTTCTTGCGCTCAGGGGTACATTTGGTCGCGCATTCCTTCGGGTTCTTCCAAATTGGAATCATGTCTGGTAACCATGCCTAGAAGTTCACGAGCTTTTCCCTATCTACTGGCTACCATCGCTATTTGTAGCGTGGGTTTGCTATTGTTTCATACCAGGAATGGCCCCGGTATTACGGGCGATTCAGTGTCCTACGTCATGGGCGCAGATAACTTGATCGCGGGTCGTGGATACTCACGCACTGCCGGTGGTGGTGAAGCGGTGCCAATCACCGGATTCCCGCCTGGATATTCGACAGCACTGGTTATTTTTTCATGGGTAAGTGGTGATTTATTCTCCGTCGGCCGCACACTCAATGCGGTTCTGTTTGGGTTAAATACCTTTCTGTTGGGTTTTCTATTATGGAAGTTCACACGTTCACAAGTGGTGGCGCTTCTTGGAAGCCTATTAATCTTCCTATCAGAAGACTTGATCCACGCGCATGCGTGGGTTATGTCGGAGGGGCTGTTCCTGACGCTCTCCTTGCTTGGTGTTTATGCGTTTGTCCGTTACTTTAGCTCTGCTAAAAGTTATCATTTTATTGCAGGTGCTCTTCTCTTTTCAGCTGCTACCCTAACAAGGTATGTGGGTATTGCACTGATTTGTGCAGCGGGATTGACGATTTTGATCGCAGGCAATAAGACCCTCTTAAAACGTATTCGAGATTTGCTGATCTTAGGGGGACTCTCAAGCCTACCCGTAGTAATTTGGTTGATGCGCAATGCTTCGCTCGAAGGGACAGCGACCAATCGCGAATTGGGATTCCATCCCCCTTCACAGGAATTATTCCGGACCTTTTTAGGGACAGTGAATGCCTGGGTTTTCCCATTCCGTCTGGGACTGCCTGATTGGATCCGTGCACCCATCAGCGTCATTGTCCTGGTTATTATTCCACTCTTCATTTTCTACAGGATGATCCTGAGGAAGGATCAACTCCCTGATGAAGACAATAAGACTAGTTTGGAGATTTTGCCGACTTATCTTCTTCTCTACATACCCTTCTACTCATTTGTGCTTATCGCGAATACGACCTTTCTGGATGCAGGAACGAGCACTGCGGGAGCAGCACGATACCTTACACCGATTTTTCCTGCGGTAGTCCTATTCGTCTTATCGCTTAGCTACAGATATGTTATCCGGAAGGCAATCCCACGGTCAGTTCGTATCACTTTTATCCTGTTAGCCACCATAGTATTGGGTATGTACGCAGGCCGGGCATACCTATTTGTTTCAAACCCAGGTGAGATGTTCCGCTACACGGACATGAAACGAAGGATGACCGAAGTCGTAGAAGCTCTTAGAAGCCTTGATCAAGATCGAATCTTGATTTCGAATGATATCCAGCTAACCTATGTTTTATCAGACCGACCTGCCTACCTATTCCCACTCCGTTTCGATGTATATCGCCTCAAAGAGCGAGAGGATTTCAATGAACAAGTCGCTATCACGCAGGAGCGGCTGGAAGAGGGAGCCGTTTTAGTCATGTACGAGCCACTGAGAGAGGAACAGCAAGCAACGATGGATTTACTC
>JBFENN010000201.1:0-6115 GCA_041551115.1 Anaerolineales bacterium | reverse complement strand
GTCATGATTGCCATGCATTCCTGAATGTCTTGATCAGGCTGGATATAGATCACCCGCTCGGTCATGACATCTTGAACAGGTGTATCTTTCGAAGCTTTTCTGTGCAGGACTACCCTGCGGGCATAATCTCGCTCTGAGAAAATCCCTACTACCAGCTCGTCTTCCATAACCAGCAGTGCCCCGATATCTTTCTCCGCCATCAATCGCAAAGCTCCTAATACGGTCGCCTGCGGTGAGACGAACCAGATCGTATTCCCTTTTATTCTAAGTATTTGGCTCACCTTGCTCATCGCATTCTCCTCAAAATCAGCGTTGAAATTGCTCCCAAATAATGTCAAGTGGATTATACAATAAATGCAACCAATCCGATCAGATTGCTGATAAATCTTGTATCATTTCGCAATGCATGGAAGAAAGGATTGATCTATCACCTACTCGGAATAACTTGTCTTATGGCAGCAATCAATTTGTCCTGCAGCGCGTCAATGTGGGGATCAACTACCTGGCGTGAAGGATCTTCATCGTACCAGGCGATGATCTCTTGTGCCCCCTGCCAGAAGGGGATCAGCGGGTGGAAATCGGGTAGCAACCTGCGGATCTTGCGGTTATCGAAAATCATGCTATGGGCTTTGTCCCCCAGCAACCCAGCTCCCCACTCGGGGTCAAAGGCTGCGATCATATCTGAGGGCACATGCACAAGCTCTGGTTCAGCACCTGCTGCCTGCCCGACAAATTGGTAGATTTGGTTCCAACTTAACCACTCGTCAGAAGTAATATGAAAAGTTTGGCTAAGTGCGTGTGGATTTCCCAACAAGCCCACAAGCCCGTGAGCGAAATCGCGATGGTGAGTCATGGTCCACAGCGAGGTGCCATCACCGTGGACGACGACGGGCTTGCCGGCCCGCATGCGGGCGACGGTCGTGTAGCCACCATGAAAAGGAAGCAGGGTGCGGTCATAAGTGTGGGAGGGGCGGACGATCGTGATTGGGAAGCCTCTCCCTGCGGCGTTTTCAAGCAGGGTTTCGCACGCTGCCTTATCACGGGAGTACTGCCAGAAGGGGTTATACAATGGAGTACTCTCGGTAACGGGTAAGAATCCTGGTGGTGTCTGGTAGGCAGAAGCCGAGCTGATGAATACATACTGGTTGGTGCGGTCCTGAAATAAATCCAGATCACTTTGCACCTGATCAGGGGTATAGGCGACCCAGTTCACCACGCAGTCAAAGCTCAAATTTTTTAATACGGCAGCCACCGTGCTTGGCTGCCGTATATCGCCGCGCAGGACCTTTGCACCCTCCGGTACTGGACGGGGACTTTCCCCACGGTTCAGCAGGTACAAATCGATACTGCGCTCAAGGGCTAGTTCCGAACAAGCCGAGCTGATGATCCCCGTACCACCGATAAATAAGACTTTCATGGGAATTTCCTCCAGAAATAATCACTGCTCAGATATTTACCTGAGCAATGATTATATCAGCGAGGCGGATGCGGACTTTGCCAGCTCCGTAAGGAAATGGCAAAAGTCTCCTAGATTTCACGGGTCGCGGCGTGCAATCCCCTCCCGCCAGGCATAGACGGCTGCTTGGGTCCGGTCAGAGAGGTGCAGCTTGCCCAGTATATTGCTTACATGTCCTTTGACTGTCTTTTCGCTGATCACCAACTGCTCCGCGATCAGGGCGTTTGATTTGCCCTCAGCTATTAATCGCAGGACTTCCATTTCACGTTCGCTCAGCTCTGTAAAGGGATTTGGCATCCCTGCTGAATTCCCCTGAACTTCGTAGATTAGGCGCGTGGCTACGTGAGGGTGGAGCACTGCTTCACCCTGGGCAGCCCTGCGGATCACACTGGAAAGCTCCTGGGCGCTGATATCCTTCAGGATATATGACAAAGCGCCTGCGCGGATCGCGGGAAAAATATGTTCATCTTCGTGGTAGGAAGTCAACACAACGATCTGAGTACGTGGGCTGGTATTTTTTACCTGCCTAGTAGCTTCCACCCCATCGACCCCGCCCGGCATAACCAAATCCATCAGGATCACATCCGGGACGAACTGGTCCGCTAAACGGACTGCTTCTGCTCCTGAGCCGGCTTCAGCAACCACTTCTATATCCGGTTGTGTTTCAAGAAAAGCCCGAACCCCCTGGCGTACAACCTGGTGATCGTCCACAATAAGAACAGTGATTGGATCTTTCATGGCACCTCCTCATTGGCACATTGGCACCTTGCAGTCAGTGATGTTCCCGCGCCAGGAGTACTCACCACATCCAGGCTGCCATCGAGTGCCTGCATACGCTCACGCATGCTCTGTAAACCTAAGCCCTTCCCGGCAACGGTGTCAATATCAAAACCACAGCCGTTATCGGAGATAGTCAATGAAAACCCATCTTCCAGCCTATCCAGGTTGATCTTGACGATCGTTGCCTCACTATGGCGGGCTATGTTGGCGAGACCTTCTTGAGCAATCCTGAACAATGTTTGCGCCACATTCGAAGACATTTTGCATATCCCAGATATCGTCACTTCTGTTGCGATGTTGTTCTGACGTGACCAAGCGTCGGCGTACTCTCGGAGAGCTTGGTTTAGCCCTTTATCTTCTAACGGTGCCGGGTGGAGTTCTCGGATCAGAGCGGATAGTTCTGTTTGTGCCTGCCTGGCCAGACGTTCAGCTTCGTTTAAATGCTCTCGCACTCCCGCCGGATCCAGGTCAAGCAGCGCCTTAGCCGTACCTACCTGCATCGCAGTCGCAAATACCTGCTGTTTGACACTATCATGCAGATCACGCGCTAATCGATTACGCTCCTCGAGGGCAGCCAATTCCTGCTGGGTTTGGAGCAAGTTTTGCAGCTGCTCTGCCATACGGTTTAGCTGCTGTGAAAGCCGGCTGATTTCATCTCGCGAGTGGTCCTGGATGAATACCGTGAAATCCCCGCTGCTCCAGTGATCGGCAGCCTGCGACACGTGCTGCAGACGTTTTGTCAGACCACGTGCAGTGAAGTAACCAAAAACTGTCCCCACTGCACCAGCCGCTAAGACAAATATTAGCAGACTTCGGAGAATGGAGTAGACTAATTCAGGTAGCGGTAATCCAGAAGGGAGGCTTGTTTTCAGGACAACCACACCCAGCAACAAACCGGAATTGTTTGATACCGGTAACGCGGTGAATAAGCCTTGGTCCAGAGTTGTCATTGACACTCGCCCAGGATCCTCATCACCCGAAAGTGCTGCATCGATCACTGTACTCGCCTCACTGATCAGGACGTCAAGTTCAGTTAGCTCCAGTTCTGGTATTCCGGCAATGTAACTCATATCTTCGTTAAGCACCACTAGGAACGTGTCTTGATCGCTGTTTCCAAGGGTAATTTCTATGCCTGGGTAAGAAGGCGAGTGCAGGCGAAGTCCATCCTCTGTCGAAGTTGATCGCAGCCAATTCTGCAGCCCGATTAAATCAGGTTCGGTGGGATCCAGGTATGAGGCGACTTGTGGCACGACATAGCTCTTAATCACCGAGATCACGGTTTTAGGGTAGTCGGTGGGATTCGCAAGGATTGACCAAAGACCGAGTACGACGATCACCTCGACAACCACCAATGCAGCTACGGTTACCAGCGTGTAGCTGAGCGTTAGTTTCCAGCGCAGCCCTCGAAATGGTTTCAGTATGCGTTCCATCATCATATGATTATACGTTCTTCTTGTCGACCAAAACAACAGCTGGTCCCATGTAGGACGAACGTTGATTAAGACAAGTGGCCAATATCCATCCATTTCCCAGATAGTGAAGCATTAATGAGCGTTGTGGTATTGATGGTTTTGTCAATTAGGATCACCCTGACAGATCCTGCCGTTGGAAGATTAGCAACGCTAGTGTCAATAACGCCAGCGTCCATAGTCCGATGCCCGCTGCCGCTTGCAGCGGAGTAAATAGTCCGGGCTGTGTGCCGTCGAGCAAACTTGTGGTGAGCAGTTTGGGGAATATTCGCCCTACTTGTCCTAAAAACCCACCTAGCGGGGTTAGTACTTGGATGAGAAAGGTCTCAATGAGCATTGCAAATGCCAGCCCGCCCCCAACCGCAACTACCGCTGAACGGAAACTGACTGCTAAGAGGAACGTCAACGCAGCATATGGCAGCATCGCGAAGGTTGAACGCATTATATTTAGGACCAAGTTCCCAGGATCGATTTGATCGATTGGCAGTGTGCCATGAAACCAGATGCTGAAACCGGCGGTGATGGCTGCTCCGGCTGTTAACCCCGTTAGCACGATTAGCAGGCTGGGGACGAGCAGCGCGGTGAACTTTGCCCCAAGAAGCATTGAGCGAGGAATGCCGCGGCTAAGCGATATCCGCAGTGTACGCCAAGTATATTCTGATGCCGTGACTGCGCTTACGAATATGATCAGAAGCAGTTCCCCTAGATTACCCTCAGCGATAGCCCGCAGGGTGAAATCTAACGAACCTGGCCATGTGATTACACTGGGGATTTCAGCCAGGTCTGCGTCACTGATTGTGACCCCGTCGGGAATGTCCTTGATCATCATGAACAAGGTTAAGAAGATGGCCATCACAATTATACTGAGCAGCACTAGTTCCACCCATAGTAAGCGGCGACGGAGATTCTTGGTGTTTTCAATCGTAAGTAGATTCCAGTACATGGCTGTATCTCCAATGTATCTTAGGCAGTTAATTCTAGAAAGATGCTTTCAAGGTCTAGCTGCATAGTTGTCACTTCGCCCGGAACCACACCGTTGGCAACTAAATGGGCAATAACCGCCTGGCTGGATACACCGGATACCGTGATGTAAGCACCGTTTGGACGGATATCTTGGCTGCCCGGCAACGTTCTCAGGCACTGTAGTGCCTTTGTTGGCGAGGCGACGCGCACTTTAACCGTCGAGCTTCCACTCTGCAATGCATGTACATCAGCCTCTTTTACCACTTGACCGTGGTTCAATATTGCCACCCGATCGCATATTTGCTGGACTTCATGTAGCAAATGACTGCTGATAAAGACGGTCACCCGCCGGGATGCAAGCGAAGTTAACAAGTTGCGAATCTCATGCATCCCGGTAGGGTCCATACCATTGGTGGGTTCATCCAAGATCAGCAACTCAGGATTATGCAGCAGGCTCATTGCGATGCCCAATCTTTGTTTCATACCCGTCGAGAATTGGCCAGCCTTCCTCTTGGCCGCGTGTTGCAGACCTACCAGCTCCAAGACGTCATCAATCCGACCATTTGTATCAGCAGGTATCAGGCGCGTGAGTAGATCCAAGTTTTGCCAGGCGGACAGGTACGGGAACAATGATGGTGCCCCAATAAGCGCTCCCACCCGTGCTAATGGCTTGGTTTGTGAGGGTGTGAGTGGCTCTCCGAACAAGCTGATTCTGCCAGAAGTGGGGTGAAGTAAACCAAGGATCATTCCGATCGTGGTCGTCTTCCCCGAACCGTTCGGGCCTAGAAATCCATAGATCTGTCCCCTCGAGACACTCAGGCTGACGCCATTGACGGCGCGTACCTTCCCAAAGTGCTTTTTCAGATTATGGGTTTGTAAGACAATATCGTTTTGCATATGGGACCTCCTTTCTATCCGTTATATGCTTCCAGCATAACTGGATAATGGTTGGTTGTCATGCGTCGGTGGTCCCTTTCTTGATAGGTCTTAAGATGTAATCTAGATGTATTGTAGATCTCCAATACTCAAAGGTACTTAAATTGAAACTATTTTGTCCGTTGGGAATTACGGAAACAGGAAAAAGATAATTGCTGCAGCTTCTATAGGTGAGATGATAAAAAACAGCGCCCCGATCCACCAGGGCGCTGAATTCCACGCGTTTGTTGTCAAACTTCCTACGATAGGACTATTTTATTCTGCCGTGATCGTGATTAGTCTCCGCTCTCGTCTTTTGGTCCGCGCATCATGGTCAGAAAATGATCGAGCTCGCGCCCGGCAATCTCTTTACTGCCAAGACCAAATGCTAACGCGACTGCGAGACCAATGGCGAAGAGTGTGATACCAAAGGCTAAGCTGATGATCTCGTTGGCTACACCGACCTCGCCAAGAGCAATTGCCGCCGTAAAGACGATGATGACAATCTGGGCGGCGCGACCGATAAAGTTAG
>JBFENN010000200.1:0-6197 GCA_041551115.1 Anaerolineales bacterium | reverse complement strand
TGCGTTTGGGTGAGCTGGATGTATCCGGCTGCCTCTCCTCAAATAACTGCTGGGCGGAAGAAAACGGGGTCGGCATCGGCTGTAAATGCCCGCTTGAGAGATTGGCTCAACGGTGATTTCCTTGTTGACCAGAAAAGATATCATCCCCAGCTGGCTGGTATTTTTTTGGGTTGACGATAATGTGCTAAAGATATAGTTGATTAGCTTTTTCATCGTCCTAGAGATGAACCTATACGGCTGTTCGAGCGTTTAATAGGTAACAGCTGGTACGGATTGGAGCGGTTTGGCTGGAACCGCAGTCGTGGGTGGGTGTACTGCTGGCTCTTGGATGAGCATGCACCAGGCGCTGTCTGGTGTTGTCAGGTTGCTCGCCTGGTGTTGGCATACGCACGCTGGGCAGACTGCGAGTTTCCGGCTGGATCGAGCTCGAGAGCCTTTTGTCCCTTCCGACCAGCTGTTACCTAAAGCATACTACAAAAAATCATGTTATCACAAAAAAACCTGATCATTTACCACTATCGGCGGCAACGGAACAGATTGCAATGTGGATAGATGATCTCGTGGAGGTTTACCAATGAGTTCAACACCCCTGGCTTTCCGCATCATGAACCCGGTGATGAGCACAATTTTGCGCTCACCCTTCCACGGCATGCTCAGCCGTAATATTATGGTGATTACGTTTAAAGGAAGGGTATCTGGTAGAGTGTATTCAACCCCAGTTAGCTACTTCCAAAACGGTGAGCATGTATACTGTTTCACCCATGCCAAGTGGTGGCGGAATATGGCTGATGGAGCCCCAGTGGAACTGGTGATCCGCGGCCAGAAGATCAGCGGACAAGCAGTGGCAGTTGCAGATGACCACGCAAGAAAAGCATCCATTTTGGAACAGTTTCTGGCGGCAAGCAAGATGGATGCCAAGTTTTATGCGGTCACATATGATGCCGATGGGAAACCGAATCGAGACGAAGTCGCCGCAGCCGCAGAGCAGGCTGTGATGGTTGAGATCAATGTCGAGGGAAAGCAGAGTGCTGTACAATGATTGAATGCTAGGATTGTTCGTATAGTGGAGGAGAGCATTATATAAAAAACATCTATCTAGGAGGCTGAGATGGCTTATAACAGCATCGCAGATTTAGGCGCTGATGTCATTAGGCTTTATACGGATGAACAGTACCAGCAGGCCTACGATCTGGCGATTAATGAAGCTGGGAATTTCCCTGAATCAGATGATACAACCTTATACTGGCAGGCGTGTATGCTGGCTATGCTCGACAATGGTGATGATGCTTTGGAACTGCTAGAACAAAGCCATGCTAAAGGGTACTGGTATCCGCCACGGCAACTTGAGGATGAGCCCGATTTCGATAAGATAAAAAATGCCCCGAGGTTCTCAGCGCTTGTGAAAACTTCGCGCGCTCGCATGGCGGAGGCTCAGAGCCGAGCCCAACCACGATTAGAAATAGTTGAGCCTGGTGACTTTGATCCCTACCGGGATGGCACTTTACCTTTACTGATCGTGCTGCACAGTAACAACAGCAATTTGGAGACTACCTTACCCGAATGGTCCCCAGCGAACACCAGCGGTTGGCTGGTGGCAGTCCCGCAATCCTCACAGGTCAGCTCGCCGCGCGGTTACGTTTGGGATGACTATGCCGTGGGGGAAGAAGAGGTCGTCAGGCATTACTCAGAAATCATCCAGCGTTACCCCCAAGTTGGGCGGGAGGTAGTCTTAGGCGGTTTCTCTATGGGTGCTGGATTGGCAATTTGGTTGGCGATGCAGTCAGCTGATCTCTCTGCCCAAGGATTTCTCGTCCTCGGACCCTACCTGCCTGATGTTGCCGAGCTGGAACCGCACTTGGAAAATGCACGCCAGCGCGGCTTGCGCGGCTACATTGTCGTCGGCGAGCAGGACAGGCAGTGTTTTGAAGTTGCCCAGCAGGTGCACAAACTGCTGAATGACAATGGAATCGCGTGCGAGCTCGAGTTGCGTACGGATATCCAGCACAATTATCCAGATGATTTTGCGGAAGTACTAATCCGCGGCCTGGAATTCATCAAGGGATCTTGAAACCTGCGCATTTTTCGTATATGCTGATAGGGAAGATAACACTTGCTGATAACATGGCAGAACGACGAAAAATCGTCCACCACATGACCACATACGCTCATGGTTGCATCAGATGATCACAAAAGCGCAGAGTCCAAATGACGCTCAAACTGGATAAGCATGGCTGACCGCATTGGCAGTACCGACCAACCGCTATCTACGCGACGAATTATCCATGCTGTCGTGCTCGGGTGGCTGGCTATGGTAGGCGTTGATTTTGCCTTGCATGCTGGTCTGCTTAATGATTTCTATACGACCGGAAGCCCTTTCTTGCTCCCACCGGAGAGGGCTTTCGTTCTAATCCCATTGGGCTATCTGTCGTTCCTCATCATGTCTGCCTTTCTTGTTTGGCTGTTGACCCGGTTGGCAGTTAGGGATGCCAAAAACGCGGGTAAATTTGGGCTGATCTTCGGAGCTGTAGTCTGGGGCGCGTTGATGCTTGGCTTGCTATCCATCGCGAGCGCTGATCCCAAGCTGCTTCTCGCCTGGTGGATTGGACAAACTCTGGAACTTGGAGCCGGCGGGTTTGTCGCTGGACATGTAATAGGGGGTGCTGATTTGCTCAAGGCATGGGGCCGGGTGCTAGTTTTTTTTGTCCTCTTGGTGGCTGCTGGAATCCTGCTCCAGAACCTTATCTAAGCAAGCATTCCTCAGCAGATATGGGTTTCTTAAAAGAAAGGTGAGTGTGATAAAGTGGCATATTGGATGGAAACTATAATCGGTATAGCCGCCTCAGCGCTGGTTCTGCTCCTTGGGTATGTTGTCTTTCGTGTGGTCGTCCGCAGGGAATATGAACGCTACGGCCGCTTGAAAGCCGGAGCAGTCTTCCTTGAATTCATCGTTTTTGCAGTGCACGCCAACTTAAGCTACATTTTTCTGCCGGTTACATGGCCAGAACTGCCGCGACTCCCGGAAAACCCATACCAGCTGGTTGTTGGTGTGGGGGTATTACTGATAGGTATCATGCTGACACTGTGGGCAATGGCTGGATTAGGATTCAAGCATGCCTGTGGCCAACCTCCAGAAAAGCTGCATTTAACGGGTTTCTACCGCTGGAGCCGCAATCCGCAGCTCGTGTTCTACGCGCTGGCACTGTTGGGTTTTCTAGTCTTGTGGCCTGCGCCATTGGGCGTAGTCTGGTTTCTGGTCTATGTGGTTATAGCCCACTGGATGGTGCGCAGTGAGGAAGAGCACCTAGCAGACGTCTATGGCGTGGATTACAAGTGCTATTGTGAGCAGGTTCCTCGCTACCTTCCACGCTTGTTTCCCAGTTGATCAGCATGATGAATGGATGGAGTTGGGGAGCATACCAATCCATTAAGTTGGTTGGGGGTTATCACAATAAACTTAAATTCTGGTATATACTAGAAAAGGTGTGCAGCTTCTTACGCTGGTTGGTACGCATGATCATCACTTCATTAGAGTAAGTTTGGGTGCACGGAGGGGAAATTGTGAAGGTTATCGATCGTTATCGTGGCTGCTTGTTGGGCCTGGCTGTTGGGGATGCCCTTGGCACAGCGGTTGAATTTAGAGTCCGCGGTTCCTTTACACCGGTTACCGACATGACGGGGGGCGGACCTTTTAACCTGGAAGCCGGCCAATGGACAGACGATACTTCCATGGCATTATGCTTGGCGTGCAGCCTCCTTGAACTGGAGGGTTTCGATCCGGTTGACCAAATGAACCGCTACCTGCGCTGGTATCGTGAAGGCTATTTCAGCAGCACCGGAGAATGTTTCGATATTGGCAATACGATTGCAGCTGCGCTGCGGATCTATGAGAAGACCAGCCATCCCTACTGCGGTTCAACAGATCCTTGGAACGCTGGCAATGGGTCCCTGATGCGCCTTGCCCCTGTGCCGATGGTGTACCGGGAGGACGAGCGCCTAGTAGCCTACTACAGCGCAGAAAGCTCGCGTACCACTCATGGCGCACCGGATGCTGTCCAGGCCTGTAAATTATTCGGTGTGATGCTTGCCAAGGCATTGCAGGGCGCTACAAAAGATGCGATCCTGACCATGCGCTGGGATTTAACAGGTGACGATTCAGGACTCTCGTCCGTAATCATGGATCTTCTCAAAGGTGGTTATCATGAAAAAACACGTGCAGAGATTATTTCCAGCGGATACGTGGTAGCGAGCCTTGAAGCTGCTTTATGGTGCTTTAGTCATGCCGAAAGTTATCAAGAAGCAGTACTTTTATCTGCGAACTTGGGCGGCGATGCCGACACGACTTCTGCTATATGTGGTCAGCTCGCCGGTGCATATTACGGTGTCCGGGATATTCCGGCGGATTGGCTCCAGGTGCTTGCGATGCGCAATGAGATCCAGATGATGGCAGATGGGTTGTGGGAGTTAAGCACGCGCATCTATAACCTCTAAGACGTCAGATTAACTTCGATCTTAGGAGTAAGACGGCTAGGATGGAAAATAAGGAAACGGTAAAGAACCGTTCGGCTGATGCATGGCTACTGCCAATACTGTTCATCATCCTATTGGTCGTGATCGTTGTGCTGGTCTACTTGATAAGTATTCAGAACCCAGGCAATTTGTTTGGGAAACCGAGCCTGAGTGTCATCAGTGTCGAACCAGGAGTACGTGTGTCGGTTGAAGCGGTAAACTTCCCAGAGGGTCAAATGCTAGAAGCCCGCATCGACGTAGGCGGTAGCCTTGGGGATGATGGTATTGTAGTGGGGCGAACGCTGCCGAGTGTTTCTGGGAATGTGATCGCGACATACCCCATCCCCGCCGAACTGGCGGCAGAACTTCAACTGGTTCTAAGATTGGAAAATGAGAACGGCTACTATGCCTACCAGCAATTCGACAACCGTTGATTTACAGGTTCAATACGCTAACTAATCTCGAGACAACTGTAAATACGATCAATATCTATCCATATCAGGGACATCAATACATTTCACTCATTACTAGACTGGAGATTGGAGGCTACACACATGATTGCCATCTATTTGGGGGCCGGATTAACAATCCTTTGGGGGATTACCCACTTATTCCCCACCCGGAACGTAGTTGCCGGATTTGGTGAAATCAGTCCGGATAACCGGCATATCATCACCATGGAGTGGTTAGTCGAGGGCGTCGCGTTGATCTTCACCGGCGTCCTGGTTGCCGGGGTGACATATCTCGACCCGCTGAGCCAGGTGTCACAGTTGGTTTATCTCTTTGTTGTACTATTCCTTGGAGTTATGGCCTTAATATCGCTCTTCACTGGCTTCAAGGTTAAAATGATCCCCTTCAAACTCTGCCCACTGATCTTCGGACTTTCTGCAGTATTAATCGTTTTTGGGGCATTCCTTTAGTTCGTCGATCTTTGTTCGAATGCTGGGTTTTATGAGGTGCGAAGAGGCTATTCGGACCAGCGAAAATTTTGATCCTCCACGTCAGGTGAGTTGGATGCTACTGGTTGCATAAATGGGAGTCTTTCAAGCTGCCTTACTGCCCACCAATGGATCAGGTTTCCGAAGTAGTCTTTAGGTAATCAAGTACTTCATCTAGTTGAGCAGAGGCGAGGGCAGTGACAGTTTCAGCACCGCCGTAGTAGATGGCGATGCGTCCAGTTGGTGGATCGTGCAGTGCGGCGCAGGGAAACGCGACATTGGGGACATCACCTACGCATTCATAATCTCGCGGTGGAGATAATAAGGACGGCCCACCACGGTAGATCACTTTCCAGGTCTGTTCCATATCCAGCAGCGCAGCGCCAAAGCTGTAGCCGAACCCATTGTAATATGTCAACACACCATGGTAGAAGAGCAAAAAGCCTACTTCAGTCTCAATGGGTACTGGCCCTGCACCGATCTTTGTCGACTGCCAGCCCCCCTTTACTCCGATAACGAAACGGTGCCTGCCCTAGTGGACTAAGTCCGGGCTCTGGCTGAGAAAAATGTCACCAAACTGGGTTTGGCCGTTGTCGCTCGGCCGGCTCAACATGAAATACACATTATGGATGCGACGCTCGAAGAGTACACCGTTGCGGTTGAATGGCAGCAGGGCATGCTCAATGAAATGGAAGTCAGTGAAATCTGTCGTGAAGATTAGCCCAATCGTTGGACCGTGGTAGCCGTTGCACC
>JBFENN010000199.1:0-6217 GCA_041551115.1 Anaerolineales bacterium | reverse complement strand
ACGTTTCCACAGCGAAAAACATCTTCTTGATGAAGCTTTGCACTTTATTTATTATTACAACAATGTCCGCGAACACTCATCCTTGGATTACGCAACGCCTTTTGCTCATCTCAAACAACAGAATCCAGATGTCAATGATAATATTTGTTATTTCCAGCCTTTTATCCTTGATGATGTCTCTGTCAATCTCGGCCCCTGGAGTGGATTCAATCTCCTGGCTCAGCACCGGGTATTGGTGAGCAGAAAATTTTGGATCATATTAGCGCCGCCATGCGAGATCTGCAGCGCCATTTATTTGAACGGCAGCAAGACGGTCTGCAACCGCTGTATGCGTTTAAAGGAATACGGCAAGTTACGGAAGGATATCCGCATTCGGTTCCACTGCGACTGCGGAGAGATGGCGGTGGATGTCCTCTTGGTGCAAATCGGGGTGGATGAAGACCAGCAGGAGGTTAGGCTGGCGGTGTGCACAGCGTGCCTGGAGGAGGAGCTGCGGACCATAGAGCTGCTGCGTGAGCGGAAGTGAATGGGGAAAAATGGGGCACAGAAGATAATTACTCCCGGGCATTCACCCTGCACAGGCTAACTGGGTAATGAATTTGGAATGGCTGCAAGGGCGGAAAAACAAGATCCTTCGCTGCGCTCAGGATGACAAAGTGATCCAACCAGAGTAGCAAATTTGATGCAATCCGGGGAGCAATTTGGAAAACTCAACATGATAGGTTTGCCCAAGTACGACGATGCAATCTGCTTGACAGAACAATGTTTGGCTCTATACTTATTAAAAAGCTCACTACAGCTTCGCAAAGCGTACATTCCCGCACATCGCAAATCCAACACTATACATCGAACATGATGCCCCGTCCCGCTTAAGCAATGATGATTGTCGACTAGTGTTCAAGGTTGGGATTAGTAAATCTGAACTGCGTGAGAGAAGCAGCAACAGGGAAACCGAAATAGTCACAGAGATGGTGAGAGGAGGAGGGTGATATGTCCTACAGGAATCTTGTACGTATGAGCGCGAGCGCGCTGATCCTCGCCGGTATTTTGATCGTTGCGGATTGGTTACTGGTCGTTGCTAGAATAGGAATACGCAGGGATCAAACGATGGTAGTCGGTTATACAGGTTCAATTCTACTTATCTTCGGCTTGATGGGTTTATACGGCTGTCAAATCAAAGCTAGCGGTTTGGCAGGATTCCTAGGTTTTATCCTGGCAATCCTGAGCAACTGCTTCACATTGGCTCAGCCCTGGCTCTTGGTTAGCGAAGAATGGTTGGTATTGTTTAAATGGCTGGGGATTTTAACCGCTATCACCGGTGTATCTGGCTACATCCTGCTCGCGATTGGCACCTGGCGGGCGGGCATGCTGCCACGCTGGTCAGCGGTCGTATGGGCAGTGGGGTATACGATCAGCTCCCTCAGCAGGATGGTCGTTATGCCAGGGACATCCATCAATCCCTTAATTACAATTGGCAGGCTGCTATGGATTGCCGGGTTAATGTGGGCAGCAATCGGGATGTTTTCGGTAAAGTTTGAACCAGCGCTGGCACCGGAAAAAGCAGACTAGTACCGGTCTACAAAATATTCGAACTTTCAGGATCAAGCATATATAGCCCACGAGAGGCTACGTGTGGGCTCAGGGTGAAATCGTTTGGCTTATACTTTTTTCAGCCAATATTGCCGGTGGGTGAAAAGAATAAACTGCGAATTCATCTCACCATTAAAGGTAGAAAGACATGTCTGGACCATAAGAATTGTCCATATATGTCCGTACCACTACTACTGTCCTGGACCCAAGTTATTAGCGGGATGACTGGACCGTTCGCTAATGCGGCCTCATGGATAACTGTGGGCAGTTCTGTCACCAATTCATCTGGTTCTAATATGCCGGTATTATGTACTCGACGGACATGTAATTCCGTTGATAGGTCATTGAATTGAATCCATGCGAGGAAGTAGCCACCTAAGCAGTCACTCATTCCAATTGCAGGATAATCATCCCTCACGCCGGATGTAGTTGCTAAATTCAAAAGTAATTGAGGGACACCTTCTTTGTTCAAAAGATAGCCGCGCACATCACCAGATGGATCATTCCAGTTATCCCTATAGACAACCAGGTATGGTGTATCTTTATTCAACCGGTAAGCTGCCACTGCTGGGCCGCCTTGATCGTTCGCTGATGAATCAATAATTTTCTCAGGTAGTACACCCTGAGTACCCGCGTTATAAACACGCCGTCCATATATGTCACTCGTTGCACCTTGGCTAATATCCTTGTGCGTATAAACAACCAGGTACTCGTTCATGCTCAGGTTATAGGCAACATCTGGATGCATGTGATCAGCAGTCGCAGAAGATTTAATATCAAAACTTCCATCCAACCCTAGCCCCAAACTTGTCACCCTTCGGGCACGGACTTCTATCGGACCTGTTGGAGGAATATTTTCCCAAACAACGAGGTAATCCTGGTGGTTCTCGTGGTGGTTGTACGCTACTGCTGGACCAAATTTATCTCCAGGAGAGTCGCCAGATATCGCCCCATTAATACGTACCATACTCCCAACGTCATTTGAGCAATCACCACGGATAAAAGCCCCAAAAATCTCCATATTGGTCGATAAAAATTCATTCCAAACAACCAAATATTGATCTTTGCGGATGTTATAGACAACATCTGGAAAATCTCCGCTTCCCAAATCATAATGTGCTTGTTGTTCTCCAAACTGATTCAAGCATATGGCATTGATCCCACTGTTTGTCCAATACGCTACTAAGTAATTCCGACGCGATTCGTCATATGCAATCGAATGATTCCACTCCCAGATTTTCGGATCGGCAGCTACTGGGAAAGAACTACCGAGTATGGATAATCCAACCGATTTCGCCATTGCTGCCATATCTGTGCTTATCAGCAAGACGATTACAGATAAAATAGTGCTCCTGAAGACTGCCGAACCAAATGTACGTAGCATTCTCGACCTCCAAGAAATGAATAATTCAACTATGTAAAATGACGGTACTTTGGTCATCCAGCACCAATCAGAAACTCAACATCTACTAGTATAGATATTTCCATAAAAAAATCAACAACCTAGAATGGGGAACATTCCAGATTGACGATTGAAATCCGATCGTGCTAATTCGACAGCCAAAAAGCAATTTGCTACACTAGGAGTAACTGCGCCTCAGAGAAACGATCGCATAATCATATCCACCATACCCTTCCAATCAAGATAAGTATGTTGACTCGATGAATCAAAAAAGTGTGATCTCAATTGATCAATTCTGCAGTACCCTCTCAGAAGTGCAATACCTACCGGTCCTGCTAATCATTCTTGCAAGGCGTAAACGCACCATTGACCAGGTTCCAACCGACACGCGTGATCGGCTTCCAGGGCTACTGAGTTTGCCTTGCTCCACTTGATTGCCTGTTTTTCCAGCAATGTTTTCGAGCCAATGGATCCCTTCATCCAATCATGTGTTCATTTCTCTCAAACTGTTGTTTTCATGGGCAAGCATAGACAAGTACACATTTGTTTGGCTGCCCACCTTATGTTTAGAAACAAGTATAGGCTTTTTTCACCACCCTAACAATGCCACCGCCAGTGCAACATTAAATTTATCTCACTCCTACAGCGTGTACCACGCCAATATCAGTCCATAAACCAGGTAACAAAAAGCTGCGATTAAGAATAGTGCTAATAGGAGAACAATTATCAGACAGGTGGTTTTTACGAATGCTCTTTTATCCATCGTTTACCTCAGTATCATGAATGGACTCCAGTAGTTTGGCTATCCACTTCATGTAAAGGACCAAGTATGAGCGGCTTCCACCGCCGGTAAAGATGCCATGCCAACTGCATGACTGACAGAATTCTGCATTTATGCATCGGGAGTAAGCAGTAATTTCCCGTTTTTGATCAGTCCAAGTAAGTTCCACCCCATGGATGTCAGGTCAAGTACAGTTCGAGCAAACTCGGTCATGGGCAAACCATCGGATCACAGCCAGGTTGAGAAATCATGCATTTGATTCGGGTCAAAACGGACCTGGCCAACGTGATGAGAGCGGCGCATGCATCATAAATAATCGCCAATCGTTGCATCCAGATCAAGTGGGATAAACTGCTCACAGCCAGCTGCGCGCCTATGCTTGTACACCCGCATAAACGCCCTATCCAGCAGCACCTGGCGCTGATCGGTGTAGTAAATTCCCACAACCTGCCCACTCACCCGACAACGCCCTTGTTCGTCTTCCCTGTCCATGTGGAATATGAGCAAGGCGCCAGCCTGGATAATCGGCTGCTCATCCGTGATGCGCTGCCCTGCCAAACCAGTTGGTATATCAGTCCACACAGCCAAAAATTGATCTTTGCGGATATCGTAGTCAACATCAGGGAATATACCGCTGCCTAATCCATAGAAAGCTTGTGGAGTTCCAGCACGGGGTAAACATACTGCACTGATCTCACGGCCTCCTTCATCGACCACTAGATACTGATCGCGATATTCATCGAAGGCAATTGCGGAACCTCACTCTGCAATAGTCGGGTTTGCAGGCACCGGAAGAGAAGTACCGATTTCGAATAATCCAACTGATATCGCCATCACGTTATATCTATGCTTGTAAGGAAGACGATTACAAATAAAATAGAAAACTTTAAGATAACCATACCAAACGTTCTTAGCATTTCCGACCTCCAGAAATGAATCATTCAGCCATGTAAAATGACGGCACTTTGGCCATCCAGCACCAACCCTAAGCTCAACATCTACTAGTATAGATATTTCCACAAAAAAATCTACAACCTAAGGTGGGGAACTTGCCAGATAGACGATTGAAATTCGATGCTGCTAACTAGACAGCCGAGGTGCAATTTGCTACACTTAGAGCAATAGCGCCTCAGAGATACAATCGCATAATCATCTCAACCATACCCTTGCAACGAAGATAAGTATGTTGACTTGATGAATCGAAATAGCATGATCTCAACAGATGAATACCGCAGAACCCTATCAGCAGAGCATAATCTACCGGTCCAACTAACCAGTTTTGTAGGGCGTGAACGCGCTATCGACCAAATCACGGATTTACTTGGAACCGCCCGCTTGCTCACATTAACCGGCGCTGGCGGGGTTGGTAAAACACGGCTTGCCTTGCAGGTAGCACAGAACCTACTCAATAGGTACCCAGATGGGATCTGGTACGTCGATCTGGGGTCGATTTATGAGCCACAGCTTGTACTGCACAAGATCACTGCAACCTTAGGCTGTCGGGGAGAAACGGGTCAAGCTCACATCAGCATCCTGCAGAGATTTCTGCGGGAACGGCAATTGTTACTCGTCGTCGATAACTGTGAACACATGATATCAGCATGCGCCGAATTAATTGCCGACCTACTAAGCTCCTGTCCTACACTATACGCCATGACTACCAGTCGGATACCCTTAGGTGTGCCCGGAGAGACCCTGTTCCAAGTCGAACCACTGTCGATCCCTCAAACGGAACAATCCACGGGAAAGGTTATACCCCAAGACAGCGAGGCGTTCCAACTTTTCGTTGACCGGGCACAAGCATTCCAACCCAATTTCAGCGTTGATGATCAGAATATCCAGGCAATTACCCAAATTTGCATCTTGCTGGACGGCATCCCATTGGCCATCGAGCTTGCGGCCGCTCGGGTCAGGCTGCTGAGCCCGCATCAGATCATGGCACATTTGCAGGATAACCTACAAGTGCTTTCGGTAGGCGCGCGAACAGTCACCAAGCGCCAACAAACGCTGGAAGCATGCCTAGATTGGAGTTATGACCTGCTTGCTGACAGAGAAAAGCTATTGTTGCACCGTTTGGCTGTCTTCGCCGGTAATTTCACCCTGGATGATGCCCAAGCAGTGTGTGGTGATTCCGTACTTTCGAACGAAAGCAAAACTACCAAGGGCCAACGATCTCGCAGCGATTACGCCATAAGTCTTGCAAACGCAGAGGTGCTCGGCATCCTGGGAGACTTGATTGACAAATCGCTAGTGAGAGTAATCCCTGATCGGGAAACTTCCTACCGATTATTAAAACCCATCCAGCATTATACCTGGGTAAAGCTGAGCTCTTCGGGCGAACGGGATATAATCCGCGCCAGACATCTAACCTATTACTTAGAGCTTGCCCGACAAGCGAATCCAATACGGAGATATAGCGCCCAAAAGAAGTGGAACCAGCGCTT
>JBFENN010000198.1:0-6238 GCA_041551115.1 Anaerolineales bacterium | reverse complement strand
CATTTTCTCAGCCACATCTTGTTGCATAGATGGAATGACGTGCGAGTATGTATCCAAGGTCAAGCTAATCGTAGAGCGTCCCAAGCGGTCCTAAACTATCTTAGGGTGAACTCCTTGTTGTAGCGTCAACGTTGCCTAAGTATGTCTCAGGCCATGAAAGCGTATGTCAGAAAGATTAGCCCCACAACAGTCACAGATTTCAGTCAGGTCATCTCAGACCTCGCCACCCAAGAAATGGAAGCCGCAATTAGTCGAGGCATGCTCATGAGAGCATGCTTCCTTTGAGATCAGCTTGGTGAACTCATCCAGTTTCAGCTATTTGTCGAATTCACTGCCCCATTTCAGTATGCACAGGCATATATCAAGGGTATGACTCGCCGTTTTTGTCCGTGAACTTGCAGGTATAGATGTAGGTCTGTCCGTCACAGAACTCGCAACGGTCCAGAATATGGACTTTCATCATGGTTATCATCTCCTTTGGGTAAAAAAATAACCACCCTCATAATAGAGAGGATAGTTGGATGAATGGGTGTGCAATTGACTGAGGGACAAAGGCAGCACAGATGCCTGTTCCACGCCCCCTTGATGCCTAGGCGGTGCCCAGCGGGGTCACCGACACCAGGGGAACATTGATTCAGTTGTGGGCACACTCCCTATGTTCATTATTGATGCTCACAACATCATTTGCTGCCATCCCCGTAACCAGTACTAATAAGTGACAACGAGCAGGAACCGAAGAAAACGAGAGTATGATAAGCAGGATATCTTAAGGAAAATAACTATTCTTATGGTAAACTTTTTGCGGTGGGATCTTTAGCGAAGCTTTACAAGGATGGTCACGATTGTGGCAACAGCTATCAAGGAACAAATGATTGCGAGGTTGAGACAGATGCAAGCCGCCTCCCCCGACATGGAAGCCTCTGCGGTTGTCTCTGTCGATGGATTGATCATTGCTTCGGCACTTCCTTCGAATGTTGAGGAGGACCGGGTATCTGCAATGTCCGCTGCAATGCTTAGCCTTGGTGACCGTATTGCTAGCGAATTAGGCCGCGGCACCCTCGAGCAGGTTTTCATTCGCGGCAGGAACGGTTTTGTAATCCTAACTGCAGTAGGTGATGATGCTGTTCTCACCGCGCTGGCGCGCGAGAATGCCAAGCTTGGACTTATTTTTCTTGAAATGCGCCGGGCAGCTGAAGACCTGATAAGGATTGTAACGTGAGACATCACTGCGCACAGCAGAATTGAAAGCACCCAGTTGGGAGGCAGCCGGTCAACGGCCCTCCCTTCTTCTTTTTTAACGGAATGTGAATCTCACGAATATCACATCCCGCCCACCAATCATTGGTGGGAACACTTTATCAATAGATGGAGGCCGTGATGGCTGCTAAATATATCTTTCTGACGGGTGGTGTAGTAAGCTCTGTTGGCAAAGGAGTCACCGCCGCCGCATTGGGTAGAATTCTTAAAGAGCGTGGATTCAGCGTAGCTGTCCAGAAACTTGACCCGTACATTAATGTAGACCCCGGTACGATGAGTCCTTACCAGCATGGAGAGGTATATGTACTGGATGACGGTGCGGAGACCGATCTGGATTTGGGGCATTACGAAAGGTTTATTGATACAAGCCTCAACAAGGTATGCAATGTCACCTCCGGTCAGGTTTATGCTGATGTTATCCAGAAGGAAAGGCGGGGGGATTATCTCGGAGGTACTATCCAAGTTATCCCGCACATAACCAATGAGATCAAGCACCGTATCGGTTTGGTTTCTAAAACTCTTGATGCGGAGATCGTCCTGGTAGAGATTGGTGGTACTGTCGGTGACATCGAATCTTTGCCTTTCCTAGAGTCATTACGCCAAATGCGTAGTGATCTAGGCAAGGAGAACAGCCTTTATATCCATGTAACATGGCTTCCACATATCGGTGCGACCGGTGAATTAAAGACAAAACCGACCCAACACTCCGTTCGTGAACTGCGCTCAATCGGTATATCCCCCGATGTGATCATCCCGCGATCAGACTTTCCGGTCGCAAATGAATTGCGGGAGAAGATTGCATTATTCTGTGATGTTGAGCATCGGGCAGTTGTACCCCTGGTCACTACGGATGTCTTGTATGAAGTACCCTTGTCCCTTGAGGCATTGGGCTTAGGCGATTTCGTTCTTGATCGATTAGGGTTATCTGCACGTAAAACACCCCAATGGGATGAATGGAAAACACTGGTAGCTGAAATCAAACGCAGTAAACCGGTGTTGAATGTAGCGTTGGTCGGGAAATACGTGGAACTCCATGACGCCTACATGAGTGTTCGCGAAGCCCTAAATCATGCCGCCATTTCAAAGGGGGTTGAGGTAGAGATTACATGGATACACTCTTCCGAGCTTGAGAAGCAGCGTGGCTGGGAACTCCTGACCGGAGCAGATGGCATTATCGTGCCGGGAGGATTTGGCAGCCGTGGCACCGAAGGGAAAATCCTTGCCGCTCGCTATGCACGCGAAAACAACATTCCATATCTTGGTCTATGTTTGGGTATGCAGCTGATGGTTGTTGAGTTTGCCCGCCATGTGCTGGGGGATGACGATGTAAATTCAGCTGAGTTCGATCGGTCAACTGCACATCCCGTGATCGATCTGATGCCAGACCAAAAGGATATTGTCGACATGGGTGGAACAATGCGCTTAGGCCTATACCCTTGCCAGCTCACTCCAGGCACCCTGGCCGCCCATGCCTATCAACAGGATTTGGTCCATGAACGCCACCGGCATCGATTTGAATTTAATAATGCCTTCCGCGATATACTAAAAGATGCCGGCATGCAGTACTCTGGGTTGTCCCCAGACGGCAGATTAGTTGAGATCGCCGAGCTCGAGAATCACCCGTATATGATCGGTACCCAGTTCCACCCCGAATTCCTTTCTCGCCCAAATCGTCCTCACCCATTATTCCTTGGTTTTGTGGAGGCAGTCAAAGCCCGGGCAGTAAAGCCTACAAATGGAATTATCGAGCCAGAATAATTGTTGGGGGGTGTCTTAGAATGTAGCTGCGGGACTAATATCCTTCCGGGTGGTTGGCATAGACTCCTCGCATTTCTTCAGGTAGTAACTCAGCAATACTGAACATAATCGCATCGGTCAATGAAGCCGGGCTGTGGGTATGTGATGGCGTAATCGGCATTCCAAAGATTATGGTTGTTGGGGTTCGTCCCGGAAACTTTTTTAAGATATTTTGGGTTCCGTCTATTGCTACTGGGACAATCGGAGATTGGGTGGCGATCGCCAAACGCGCTGCTCCAGTCTTCGCTGCTCGCAGTCCATGACCTTTACTGCGTTTACCTTCCGCGAATATTCCCAATACTTTCCCCTTCTCTAGCACGCGCTTGGCATGGTCGATCGCCCAAACATCGCGTTCACCTCGTTTAACCGGAAAGGTGCCCAATTGGCGCATATAAATATCTAAGAGTGGGTTGCGATACAGTTCTGCCTTTCCCATGAATATGATCGTGCGCGGAATGACAAACTGCATAAGAAATCCGTCGAAGTTAGTAATGTGATTTGCAGCTAAGACCACCGCACCGCTGCTTGGCAGGTTATTTACACCAAAGGCATGGATAACCGCTACGGATTTAAAGAATACTCTGACGATTTCTATCGTCAGATTTCTCATCGGCGTTGCTTCGAAGTAGTAGCGTTTTGTGTTGCGTGAATCTGGTATACTCGTTTCGGTTTTGCCTTCCACAATCGTTCATTATACTTGAAACGGACGTTGTTCTAGCGGTGCAGCAAACTCCAGTTTTCAAGTGATGATCATGCCGTGGAATCGATATTCCACACATTTTGTACTTTAAATGTAGTAAAAATAAAAAGAAGCAGGAGGTGAAAAGATGGACATGTTGATTGAAGATGTTATCGCCCGCGAGATATTAGATTCACGTGGCAACCCGACTGTTGAAGTAGAGGTCGGCTTAATGGGTGGGAGCTGGGGTCGAGCTGCGGTACCTTCCGGAGCATCGACGGGTGTGCATGAAGCCTTAGAGCTACGTGATGGTGATAAGGATCGCTACTTGGGTAAAGGTGTCAGGAAAGCAGTTGAAAATGTGAACGAGCTGATTGCCGATGAGCTGATTGGCTGGGATGCGTCCGATCAGCGTAGTTTAGATATGAGATTGTTGGAGATCGATGGAACTCCGAATAAATCGAAACTCGGTGCCAATGCGATTCTTGGAACTAGCTTGGCAGCTGCAAAAGCTGCGGCTAATGCCATCAATCAACCGCTCTACCGCTATATCGGTGGGGTATATGCCCATGTTCTGCCCGTCCCCATGTTGAATATCCTTAATGGTGGTGCTCATACTGGTTGGCAGTCCACAGATGCACAGGAATTTATGGTCATGCCGCTGGGGGCAGATACTTTCTCGGAGGGGTTGCGTTGGGGTGCGGAAATTTACCACGCCTTGAAAACAGTCCTCAAGTCTCATGGATATACAACTCTTGTAGGGGATGAAGGGGGTTATGCACCCGCACTTAAGGCAAACGCAGAAGCTGTTGAAGTTATTCTCGAAGCCATTGAGAAAGCCGGGTATACTCCCGGCGAACAGGTCTCAATAGCCTTAGACCCTGCCGCGTCTGAATTCTATGAAGAAGAGACAGGTTTATATAACTTGCGCCGGGAAGGTAAAAAACTGAACGGCGAAGACATGGTTGCCTATTGGAAAGCGTGGGTTGACCAGTACCCGATCGTATCGATCGAGGACGGACTTGCTCAAGACGATTGGAAAACCTGGCAATTGATGGTCACAGAGCTTGGAGATCGGATCCAAATAGTGGGTGATGACCTATTGGTTACAAATCCAGAACGTGTCCAGCAGGCAGTAAAAGATCGCGCCGCCAATGCGCTCTTGGTAAAACTCAATCAGATTGGGACGCTAACTGAGACGATCGAAGCAGTTGACATCTGCCATCGGGCTGGATGGAAAGCAGTGACATCCCATCGATCGGGAGAAACTGAGGATGCCACAATTGCCGACTTGGCCGTGGCGCTAAATACAGGACAAATAAAGACCGGCGCCCCTGCACGCTCAGATCGGGTGGCAAAATACAACCAATTGTTGCGCATCGAAGGTGAGTTGGGCGACAATGCTGTCTACGCAGGCTGGAAGGCGTTGCGCTAATTCCCCCCCAGCATATCAACAATAGAAAGCCCGGCAGATTTCCAGTCGGGCTTTATTCTTCTATTACCTCTGTTTCCAAGCTGGTCTCTGCTGAGACGTCTTGAGTAAGCTGCTGTAAGGCTTCATCCAAAGTTGTACTTTCACGCCGCATTCCAGGGGCCGGGGTGCCGCAGTACGGGCACAAATTCCATGGCAGATCCATTAATCTACCGCATTGGTGGCATTTTTTCTTTTGTTTAGTGTGGCAGCTTGGACACACCATCCAATTTTCTTTGACTCTACGCCCACAACCTGGGCAAAGGGATGCATCTTCGATCGCCTGAAGCAGCGCTTCCTCCTCGAGCGTGTGCTGGTACTCATCTTCAAGTGTTCGTGATGGTCTAAGGATTAGGTAGATGACGATACCTGGCAAGAAGAGAACTGCAACCACCAATATGGCTAGGATCCGAGCTAACGGATCACGTGCGCGCCGGCGCATATCGCGGTAGGTCCAAAATATCAAACTCAACCACAAGGCTACGAGGAATGCACCACCCCAAGCAGTAATGATCAATATCAGGTTGGGTATCAGTGTGGGATTAGTCAATATCATGATTCTCTCCAACGCCAAAGATTATAGCATGAAGATAACCTCAGCTTCTGCTGCCAGCTTGCAGGTTATTAACTATAATTGTATCGTGGTTCCATAACATACTTCCTGATAGCTGCAGTGTAATGGAACTGTTCGGTTCAATTTTTTTGCTTTAGCAGAGCAGATTGGAGGGGTGATGAACAATAAAAATACGACTTATCGCATAACAGATTTTGCTGAGTCCGATCGCCCACGTGAGCGTCTCGCGCGATTAGGTCCAAGCTCGTTATCAACTGCTGAACTGCTAGCAATTTTGCTGCGGGTGGGTGTCAGTGGCGAAAATGCAGTGCAAGTCGCGAACAGGTTGCTGGTCACATTTAATGGGATTGCTGGACTGCATCAAGCTTCCTTCGATGAGGTATGTACCCAGCATGGAATTGGACCTGCCAAAGCAGCCCAAATCAAGGCTGCTCTCGAGTTGGGAAACCGAATGGTATTT
>JBFENN010000197.1:0-6243 GCA_041551115.1 Anaerolineales bacterium | reverse complement strand
CGATGAGGGTCAGCGTGCCATATACCGGCATCACTTTCCACAAACCCCCAAAAGCGTCCATATCACGGGTATGCCGGCGCTCATAAATCATCCCCACGACCAAAAACAAGGCACCCGTGCTGATGCCGTGGTTGACCATCTGCAGGATACCGCCCTGGACCCCCTGTGAATTAAGCGCGAACAAACCCAACATCACAAAACCGAGGTGGCTGACGGATGAATAGGCAACCAGCTTCTTGACATCCTTCTGCGCGTAGGAAACCATCGCGCCGTACAAGATGCCAATGACCGCGAAAAGCGCGATCCAGGGTGCCAGCTGGATCGAGGCGTTGGGGAACAAGGCGATATTGAAGCGCAGGAAACCGTAGGTGCCCATCTTCAGCAGTACACCGGCCAGGATCACCGAACCGGCCGTTGGGGCTTCAACATGCGCATCGGGCAGCCAGGAATGGAGCGGCCACATGGGGACCTTGATCGCAAATGCCGCGGCAAAAGCCAAAAACAGCCAGAACTGCAGGTTGGGTGGTATCTGGTTGCCAGCAATCAGCTCGGTCAAGGAGAAGGTGCCGCCTGCGATCCCAAGCCACAAAATCGCTAACAACATCAAGATCGAGCCCGCCATTGTATAAAGGAAGAACTTGATCGCCGCGTATATCCGGTTGGGTCCACCCCAAATCCCGATCAGGAAATACATCGGCACCAGGGTAAACTCCCAGAAAATGTAGAAGAGGAACAGGTCTAACGAGAGAAATACCCCTGTCATGCCAATTTCCAGCAGTAAGAAGAACATCATGAACTCTCGCACCCGCTCTTCAACAGCCGTCCAGGTAGAGAGGATGCTTATCGGTATGAGCAGCGTAGTCAGGAGCACCAAGAGGATGCTCATGCCATCAACACCCATATAGAACGATATCGTCCAATCGGATACTCTGATCCACGGTTCGTTGATCACCATCTGCATGTTGGGGTTATCAGCATTGAATTGGACCAGGAGGGCAATGGATATCCCGAATGTGATCAGCGAGGTAACCAGTGCTACCCAGCGCGCAATATTCTTCTGGTCAGGTTTGAGAAACAAAATAATTAACACGCCAACCAGAGGGAAAAAGGTTACCAGGATTAGGGGATGGAGAAGAAAATTCATTGTTCGTCCTCGACCGTAAGAATTTCTTGCCACACAGGCTGTAGTCGTGTATCCAACTGCGGCCTACATGGTGAACTGAATCAGCGCAAAATGATGTAACCGAGTATCAACACAACACCGAAAAAGACCGTCAAAGCGTAACTGCGGACAAATCCAGTCTGTAGGCGCCGCAGCTGACCCGCAAACAACTGGGTCACACTTGCCAACCCATTCGCAATGCCATCGATAACACCTAAATCGATCTTGATCGACAAGAACCATGCAACCCGATTGTAGGTGGAGGCGATGACGACATCGTGGAACCAATCATGCCAAAAACGCCAATCGACAACATCTGCCAAGAATTGGGAAAGCTTAACGTATGGGGTCAAGATCACCAAATCATACAGCTCATCAATATAATACTTATTCTCCAGCAGCTTGAAAACAGGACCAAGGATTGGGCGCAGTGGATCATCTGGGCGCTTGGCAGCTGGTAGATTCTGCGTTGCCTTATAGCGGTGATAGTAAAGATAGTAAGCCAACAGCAAGGCGGTAATCGCCAGGATCGTTGACAGCGCCGCGACAAAGATGACAAACTCCCCCGCATGGGCGTTCTCCTCCATGGTTTGTTCCAACCAATGTCCAAAAGTATGCACACCGGGGAGGTTTATCGTACCGGCTAACACAGTCAGGCCTGCCAAGATCATCAATGGTACCGTCATCACTCGTGGGCTCTCGGTGGCATGGGCGCTAGCAGCTGTTCGTGGATTGCCGAAGAAGACCATCAATACCTGCCGTCCCATATAGAAGGCAGTAAAAACAGCTGCGATCGTCAGCAGCACATAAACCCAGCCGTTGAAGATATTCGCCTCTGCCAGGATTTCATCTTTAGACCAAAAACCAGCCAGCGGGGGTATGCCAGCCAGGGCCAGCGAACCGACCAAATACACCCAAAACGTGATTTTCATCCGGGTGTGTAAGCCGCCCATATTTCGCATATCCTGGGGATCCAGATTGTGAATATCTTTGGCCTGCTTCCGCAATGCCGGGTCATGTTCGACATGATGCGCACCACGCTCCACTCCCTGGATCACAGATCCTGCTGAGAGGAAGAGCAGTGCTTTGAAGAAGGCATGCGTTACCAGGTGGAAGATCCCGGCTACAAACGCACCCATGCCGACAGCTGCAACCATAAAACCCAGCTGGCTGATCGTTGAATAGGCCAGCACCTTCTTGATATCAAATTGGGCTACGGCAATCGTTGCGGCAAATAGAGCGGTTAAGGCGCCCACCCAGGCAACGATATTCTGTGCCTCCGGTACAAGCACATACAGTGGTGCTGAACGGGCGACCAGGTACACACCGGCGGTCACCATGGTCGCGGCATGGATTAAGGCCGAGACTGGTGTCGGGCCAGCCATCGCATCCGGCAGCCAGACATATAGC
The DNA here is from genome assembly GCA_041551115.1 of Anaerolineales bacterium. Lineage (GTDB taxonomy): Bacteria > Chloroflexota > Anaerolineae > Anaerolineales > UBA4823 > DAOVXM01. The sequence goes on along the minus strand of JBFENN010000197.1, from coordinate 3,671 downwards.
GGGATCTGTGCTGACTTCCCAGCAACCCCCAGGAGCATGAACAATGTGATCGCTAAAATCGCACCGCTCGCCACTTCGGGTGCCTGTTCGAATACCCCTTCAAATGTGAAGGTGCCGAAGAAGACAAACATCGTGAAAGCCGCCAGCAGGAAACCAAAATCACCGACCCGGTTGGTGATGAAAGCCTTCTTGGCAGCCAGTGAATTCCCTATGCCATTCTCACCCTTGTCGTACCAGAAACCAATCAGCAAGTAGGAACACAGACCAACACCTTCCCAACCGATAAAAAGCATCAAGTAGTTATTCGCACTGACCAAGATCATCATTGCGACAATGAACAAATTGAAGAAGACGAAGAAGCGCTGGTAGCGGCTGGGGTCACCGTTGTGACGGACATCATCATGCATGTAGCCCACAGCATAGATATGGATCAATGAGCCCACCCCGGCAACAACCAGCATCATGGTGACGGATAATGAATCAACCTGGAATGCCCACGGGATGTTAAGCTCACCAATATGGATCCAGGTGAAGGCTGGCACGACTGCACCCTCTGGATGACCTGCGAGCGAAACCCCAAGCAATACCGCCACCAGGAAAGCGAGCACTGTCGCTGCGCTAGCCACAGTACCGATAATCATCTCGCTGAATAGTTTGCCGAAAATCAGGTTTATGAGTAAACCGATCAGCGGGAATAGGACAACGAGGGGTACCAGGTAAAAGAACTGCGGTCCGTTTGCAGCTACCTCACTCAGCAACATATGCATCTCCACATATATTTAGATCCACCTAGCTCTGATAACATGAATGCATCGATAAGGACTCAGCTAGCCCTTCATTGAATTCATCTGGTCGACATCGATGCTTTGCTTGGTATTAAAGATGGCAACGATTAACGCCAGCCCAACCGCGACTTCAGCAGCTGCCACCGTCATGACAAAGAAGACAAATATTTGACCGCTAATTGCTCCATAAACACGCGCAAAGGACACAAAAGCCAGGTTTGCCGCATTCAGCATCAACTCGATGGACATAAAGATCACGATCGAATTACGCCTGATCAGCACGCCCACTGCGCCGATCGTAAACAGTACCGCTGAAAGTCCAATATAGTATGTGACTGGTAACATCCAAAGCCTCCCGGTTAACTGCCGCCCAGCTTACCGCGCACGTTACGCTGGGTGAGGACAATCGCGCCGATCATACCGACCAATAACAAGATCGATGTCACCTCAAAGGGTAAGACATACTGTGTAAATAACGTTTCTCCAACCAATTTCGGCGCGCCGTAGAGCAGAGGTACTCCCTCCGCGGTTGGCAGGCTGCCGCGATTGGTAAATATCAGATATAAACTTTCAATCAGCAGGATCACGCCCAGAACCAAAGCCAGCGGCTGCACCCACCAAACTGCGGGGGATCGTCCGGTTTGTTCAGCGCCCAACAGCATGATCACGAACAGGAAGAGCACCATGATCGCACCCGCATACACGGTTACCTGCGCTAGGGCAATAAAGGGTGCGCTTAAAATCAAATAGAATACGGCAATGGTGGCAAAGTTCAAGATCAGGAATAAAGCCGCGTAGATCGCATTGCGGCTGAATAACATGCCCAAAGCCGAAGCAACCGCAACCGTGCTTAACATGATAAATAGGGCTAGTTCAGTTGACATAAACCACCTTTCTATTGATCAGCAGCGAACCAGCTGCCTAAGTGCACCGATATCAAAGCGCTAAGCGCGAGTTCTTATTCAGGATCCTGCATAACCGGAATGGCTCGGTCAAACTTCCCGGGTTCCACCACTTGCGGCGTAGGTAAACCGCCTTCTTGAACCGGTACAATGAGCAGCTCCTTGCCATAAATCGCGCTGCGGCGGTCTGAAAACGAGAGCTCGTAGTTATCACCCAGGACAATCGCCTCTGTTGGGCAGGCATCTTCACAATACCCGCAAAAGATGCAGCGTAGAAAATTGATTTCATATGTGCTTGCATACCGTTCGCCAGGGGAGAAGCGGCGTTCATCGGTGTTTTCGGAAGACTCTACAAAGATGGCATCTGCTGGGCAAGCCGACGCGCATAAAGCACACCCAATACATTTTTCTAATCCGTTATCATAACGGTGCAGTTCATGCCGGCCTTTGAACCGGCGTGGGACTGGACGTCTGTCCTCCGGATACTGGACAGTAACTGGTTTTTCAAACATTGAGCGGAACGTGGTTCCCAGACCCTGCAATAATTCCATGATCATTGAACCCTTCCTCTCTTGGCAATTGCCCCACGTGCCACATATACCGTCAGAAGAAAGAATATGGTAGTCGTCACAGGTATCAACCACAGCATTCCCATAACGATCCCAACTGCTGTAAGCAGGACATTTGCCAATGCCAGCGGAAACATCAATTTCCAGCCAAAAGCCATCAAGCGATCATATCGAAAACGCGGTAACGTCGCTCGTACCCATATCATCCCAAACAACAAGATAACCACTTTAAGGAAAAGATAGATTGGACCGAGCCATGGAACACTATCAACGAATGGTCCTCGAAAGCCTCCGAAGAATAGCGTCACTGCAATAGCGGTGACCGCAATCATCTTGATATATTCCGCGATAAAAAATAAGGCGAATTTCATCCCCGAATACTCTGTATGGTACCCGGAGGTCAGCTCTTGTTCGGCTTCAGGCATATCAAAGGGAGAGCGGTTTACTTCAGCGAGTACAGATATCCAAAAGATTATCGCGCCCATTGGCTGTAAAAACACGAACCATAGCGGCTGCTGAGCTTGGACAATATCAAACATGCTCATTGAATTTGCCAGCAGAATCGGTCCAATAAAACCTAAACCTAGGGCTAGTTCATAACTGATCATTTGCGCCGATGAACGGATGCCGCCCATCATGGCATATTTGTTGTTCGATGACCACCCAGCCAGCACAATGCCATAGACCGATATAGAAGCAATTGCAAGAATATACAGTACACCTACGTTTATGTTCGCCACTGACAGCGGGACTTCGCGCCCAAACATAGTGACTGTAGCTCCCCATGGGATTACCGCCATAATGATGAACGCTGGAACCACGGTAAGAATCGGTGCCAGGAAGAAGATCGCTTTGTATGATCTCCCCGGGACAAGCTCTTCTTTGAAAATCAGCTTGATAGCGTCAGCCAATGGCTGCAGCCATCCGCCCGGCCCAGCCCGGTTTGGCCCAATTCGCACCTGGATGCGGGCGAGGGCTTTTCGCTCATAGAATGTGAGGTATGCAAAGCCAATCAGCAGGACGAGTATCAGGATGATCGCTTTGATCGTCCACTCGATTAAGAAGGCTACGTCCATCGGTATTCCTCAAAACTAAGATTGCCAACAAGAAAAACTGTCTGCATAGTCTTATTTGCTCACATTGTCTCGGGTTCAGAAAGTTTGATCTCGATCGTTGCAGGTGCAAAGATCGGAATTCCGAAGCTGCGCGGTACCAGCACAAATCCCTCTGGAACTGTAGCAGCAATCCTCAGGTTCACCAATCTGGCGGTACCGTTCATATTAACCTGCACTGTGCTGCCAGCAGGCAAATCAAGCTCTCTAGCATCCTGGGGATTAATCATGATATAAGGTTGCGGCAGCCGTGAATGTAAAAGCTTAGATGGTAGAACTGTCTGGCCGCGATCATAGAGGCGG
>JBFENN010000196.1:0-6255 GCA_041551115.1 Anaerolineales bacterium | reverse complement strand
TACATACTATAGCAGAAAGATTACCGCTAAGCAATAGGTCTGGCTATGATTTGACTCACGGTGCAGTAAAAATAACTTGATGTCTTGAGTTGGTAGAAACGAGCGTTTTTCAGGTAATAGATTTGGGCGCAGATAGTTTCGCCGAGTCGGGGAAAACAAATGGGTTATTTGCCAATAATTTGATTACTCGTAGGCAAGGACTTCGCGTATCGTGAGGCGAGAAGCCTTGCGAGCTGGTAAAACACTAGCTGCTATCGACAAGAATGAGACGACTACGAACCATAAAACGAAACCGGTAGGGGTAAAAGTGATTTGTGTCGTGGCGTCGAACAGCGCCAAACTGATGCTGTTCGACATCAAGCTGCTGATCGGAAAGGCAATCAACGCCCCGATTGCCCAACTGATCGCACCGATCAGAAAGCCTTCGATGATTACCATCAAAGTCAGGATACCATTTGAGGCGCCGACCGCGCGCATGATGCCGATCTCACGCGTACGCTCCATGACGTTCATGCTCATGGTGCCAGCTAGACCAATACTGCCTACGATCGCGGCTAGTATGGCCATAAACAGTAGGAAGGCAGTTAGGATACCAAATCCGTTGGAGGCTGTCTGGCTAGTGTTAAGACCAGCTTCAACATGCTTGATTTGGTAGCCGCGCGCCTCTAGTAGAGCTTGAATTTCTTGGCTGAGCTCCTCTTGTTGGGTAATAGTCAGTGCTGGGTAGGCGGACTGAACCCGAACGAGTGCGGCGCGGCCGTTCTGGCTGGTTATACCGGCCAGATATTCGGCATTGGTATATGCCATATAACCCACGCTGTTGCCCGCAAACTGGAAAAAACCTACCACAACCCAATCATGTTCCTTCCCATTGACCTGCAGCTTTAGTGTATCGCCGACATCGAGGCCGGGGAAATTAGTACGGAAACTCTCGCTCAGTGCAATCGCATTCTGATCGCCGGGCAATAGCCATCGCCCAGCAAGCAATTTGGGCTGAACCAGTGTGCTGCCAGCAGGAGGTGCCAAAAGCTGTACTGGATCACCGATAGATCCATCTGGATTGACAAGTTCACTGGATGCGGCACCCCAGCCCTCGACATGTTCGACCTCTGGTAGACTGTTGAGCTCGGCAGCCAATTCCTCAACCCGGTAGGGATATGCCAGAGTTATGTTGATGTCGCCCAAGAAATATTGGCTGATCAAATCGATATAGTTGGACATTGAGAGCTGGACGTTGAATGTGGCGATAAAAATTGCCCCGCCGAGCGAAAGCGTAACCAGGGTAAGCACCATCCGGCCTTTGCTGCGAAATGTATTGCGCAGGGAGATTAAAAGCGGTCGGGGGAATATCTTTAAATGCACTGCTCGGCGAGCACCAGATTTGTTTTTCTGATTCGCCTGAGAAACGCCGCTAAGGGCTTCGTGCACAGATAAGCTAGAACCGCGCAAGATTGGTATGAAGGCAGCTAACTGCGGCACTAATAGTGCGATCAGTGCCTGGGCAATGATCACTTGGGGAATAACACGGAACCCCAGCAGTTCGAAATTCAGTTCATATACTAAATAATCGAGCAAGGCGAAAGAAACCCAGCTTGTGAGTGGAACGGCTATGACGAAAGCGAGTATGCCAAAAAACATGATCAACATCATGTAGATACCGGTAATCTGTGTGCGGCTGGCCCCAACTGTCTTCATAATCCCGATTTGTTCGACTTGCTGCTGGAGAAGCGCCTGGAGGGTGTTTGTTATGAGGAAAGCGCTCAAAAAGACGATAAACAAGCCCAACAAAAGCAAGATGCTCGAGATGGCATTGACATATGGGCTGTTTGGATGGTCTCCAGTTGCGCGTGTTGCCAGACTGAGGATCGCACCACCATGATCTTCAAACTCATCACGCACCAATTCTGAAACTACAGCCAGGTGTTCCTGATCATCTGAGTCGCTGCTCAGGGTTAGATAAAGCGTGTTGTAATTATCTGGTAGGGGTTCCCCTAACCATTCAAGTGTATCCTGGTGAATATAACCTTGCACCGGCGCCATGAAAAACCCACCTCCCCCTGAATACGCACCGACCGTTTGATCGTGTACCACACCTACCAACTCCAGCTCCCGGGTTTGCCCGCTGGGCGTTTCTACAACGACCAAATCACCTACCTGAGCGTTTACATCATCGAATTTATAGCGTTCAAATAAGATCTGACGTTTGCCGACCTCAATTGTGCCTTGCTCAAGTGATAAACGATTGATTTCGGCATTGTCGAAATCTTCATGCGCGCTGACTTCGATTGGGATCCATTCATCGGGTTCGGATTCTAAACGCAGGCTGAGGATTCGTAGACCTTCTGCATTCTGAATACCTTCCACTCCAGCCATAGAATCAACTATGTCCTCGCCAAAGGGTAGTGCATGTATCTGGATATTGGCTGGTTGGATTGCAGAATAGCCAGCACTCATATCCTGTCGGATGACAAAATACAAATTGGCGATTATCCCGAAGGCAAATAGACCTACAGCTATAGATGCGATCACGAGCAATGTGCGCCCGAGGTTGCCGCGTAAATCGGATAGGACTTTCTGCCAGCGCGGACGTTGCATTAAGTATGTTCCTTGGGTGGTTTGTTTGCGCGCCAACTGGCAATTCGTGTATCAGCAGCAGATCTAAGTTGGACCTGATCGCTCGCTGCTTCGTTTATCCACTCCTGATATGCCTTGCCATCAAGCACAAGGGCTTGGATAGGTTTTCCAGAGACGTTGCGTAAGCCAGTTACTTCGCCATTCATAACTTGTAAGTCAGTATGGGACAAGTAGTCCCCCGCACCCAAGAGCACTTTTCTGTTCCCGAAGTAGCCGTTACTGGTCACTAATTCCACTTGGCCAGACGTGAGTAGGTATAGAGCTGCTTGTTGATCAGCTGGCAGCGATACATATTCCTCTTGGTTGATACTCTGGACCTGCATGTTGTGGGATAACCACAGCAGCCTTGGATGAGGGAGGGTTGGAAACGCCTTGGCAATCCATCCATTAACCAATTCGCCATCACTGAGTAGCATAGATCGATCAGTGCGCTGTGCCAACGCCCCATCATGGGTGACCATAATAACGGTTTTTCCTTGTTGGGCTAGGTTAGTGAAGATCTTGAATACCGCGTCTGCAGAACGCGAATCCAAGTTGCCGGTAGGCTCATCTGCAATGACGATTGGTGGATCATTCGCTAATGCCCGGGCAATTGCTGCGGATTGCTGCTGACCCCCAGCGATTTCAGCCGGAAGTTCATGGGCATGGTCCTGCAAGCCAACTAATTCGAGCAGTTCCATGGCGCGAGCTTCACGTTGCTGGAAAGGGATCAGCTTGGCGAAATCCATCGGAAGCATGATGTTTTCGAGCAGTGAGAGCATTGGTAAGAGCTGGAAGAATTGGAATACAATGCCCAGATTACGACCGCGCCAGATGGACATCTCACCTTCACTCAATTGGTGGATTTTGGTATCGCCAACCCTGACACTACCCGAAGTCGGGTGATCAATACCGGTGAGCATATTGACCAAGGTAGACTTTCCGCTGCCGGATTTTCCCACTACGCTGACAAACTCGCCTTCGAAGAAACAGACATCAACACCATTGAGGGCAGTGAAGTCGCCTGCGCCAGTATGGAAAATCTTGGAAATGGCGCCCATTTCGATCAGCGGGTTTCCGGCACTATCTTGAAGCGAGCCAGGATTGGTCATATTATGGCAGAGCCGTTCGGACATATTAGTTCAATCTTCTCTTTCCCATCATGGGGCTCATCACAATCTCTCCATCCGCGATTTCCAGGGTCCGCGAGGCTCGTCGGGCTAAACCACGATCATGGGTAACCATCAGAATGGTCTTGCCCTGTTTCTGCAGCGCAAGAAAAATCTGAAAAATGGTCTCCGCGGTTTCGCTGTCCAAACGTCCGGTTGGTTCGTCAGCAATGATGATCGGGGGGTCATTAGCAAGAGCACGGGCAATGGCAACACGCTGCTGCTGGCCACCAGAGATAGCTGAGGGCATTTTAAACGCATGGTCATTAAGCTCAACCTGTGTTAAAAGATCTAGAGCGTGGGCAGCGCTCTGCTTACCTCGATAAAGCCCGCAAAAATCCATCGGTAAGGTGACATTGTCTAGCAGTGATAATGTCGGCATTAAATAGAAGGATTGGTAGATGATGCCCATATTGCGTCCACGCCATAGTGCCAATCGATTCTCACGCATTTTGTGAATTGAGACTCCATTGACAAGAACTTCACCTGTTGTCAAGCGATCAACTCCAGTGATCATATTTATGAGGGTTGTCTTACCGGCACCCGATTTACCCGTAATGGCAACAAACTCACCTGGGTTGACAGTAAGATCTAATTCACGGAGCGCGACAAATTCTCCAACTGCGGACGGATACGATTTACCTACTCCATGGATTTGGATAATTGGCTTTATTGTATTTTGTTGAGTAGATGGATCCGAGTGTGTTGGCGCTGGGATCCTATTTCTTGAACTTGCCGAGTTGTTAAGCATACACTAAACTACCAAGATGAATTTTCCGGTACAATAACTGTGGGGATATCGATATTACAACGTCTGTAAATATACATAGTACAATACAAAACAGTGTGATATAATAGACAATGTTCGGGATTATAAACGCGGGCAATACCTTTGTCAATGGATATTAGATTAGCCGCGAGTTAGAATTGTGCATATAGGAGCAAATAAGTTGATCTCTGCCCAAGAACGAACACGAATAGACCGGCGAGTACGCCGTACTCGCCGGGCATTGCGACAGGCGTTGTTAGACCTGATGGATGAGAAAGGGTATGACGAAGTCACGGTGGAGGAAATAACAGAACGGGCAGATATTGGCCGGACTACTTTCTACCTGCATTACCGTGCCAAACAGGATTTATTGCTAGAGCAGTTTGGCGAGTTAGTCGACCAACTGATTATCCAGTTATCAAAAGCCCCATTTTCTGCTTGGCTCCAGAGCGGAGAAGTCAAAGCTCCCGAGCAACACCCAATTCGACCGATTAGCATTATTTTCCATCATGCAGCTGATAATGCCGACCTGTACCGGATTGTACTGCGCGGTGAAGGCGTTGACCAAGCATCGGAAAGACTGCGGATCATTATGACCAATGCTTTAGATGCGTTTATCCGAAACAAGATGGAATCTGAAGATGAACAGGTAATACTGCAAGTGCCAAAAGAGGTGTTCACGAATTATTTTGCCGGAGCGTTACTGAATGTCATTAAATGGTGGTTAGAAGCTGAAATGCCATATGCCCCCGAGGAGATGGAAGGAATGATTTTTCAACTGCTTATCCCCGGTGCCAGCCAAACTCTGGGGATAGATCCGGGGTAATCCATATCTAACATGAAGAGAAGAATAACGGATCGGTAGCATAAGCCACTGATCCGTTTTTTATGTTGCCAGAAGCATTTAGGAACTTTCGAAAGTTCATTCGGTTTCCGAATCGACGAGGTTTCAGAGTTGTGTCGTTGCGTACTTTGATATTGATTTTAAAAAACAAGTGGAAGTTGGGTGTTCAGGAGACTGGTTCGAGCAGATCGCAAACCATGTATAATCGGGTGCTGAACAAACGACTGGGAGTCTAGACCAGCTCTCATGTCCGCAGTGAAGAAGCACTAGATGCTGACGACAGCTACAATTTTTTAGAACGTAATTATCGATGAACGCTAATCCAAGAATTTTCCGCAAATCACCTTTCCTTTTCATCAAAAACTTGGTGATAATCGATTTACATTCGCTCTGCTCCCATTTCTCAACACACGTATATTTTGCTTGCGAAATACGTATGACCAAACCCCGTTGGCAAACGGAATATCCTATAATTTATTTGTTTCGATTGCGATGACCATCCTGCAGATTTTAATCATTGGTCTATCATTTGTGGCATGGTACCTGCCAAATTATGTGATTAAAGACGATGTTGTCCCCTACCGGAGCGGAGCCTTATTTGGAGACCAGAAACTGGCAGATTTAGCTTTGGTACAGCATGTGAAACTCAAGCAAGGTTGGAGTGGGAAACGTTTTGATTATGGCTCATTGGTTTTAGTAGCGAACTCATCTGAAGGCGAAAATGTAATCAGGGATATCCCGAATCCTAGTGCATATACTGATTCCCTCTGGTATATGATCCAGCGGACTCGGGAGCAGGAGCCTTTTGAAGAAGAGCTGAATATTCAGGATATTGGAGCAATCATCGCCCAAGGCGAGTT
>JBFENN010000195.1:0-6276 GCA_041551115.1 Anaerolineales bacterium | reverse complement strand
GAGTGCCAACTTGCGCTACGCCGCAGACAAATCGATCCCAATAGACCTTGGTATCCATCCCTACACGGTGTTCGAGCGCGCTGGGCTGCGGATTGGTATCGTCGGTTTGACCTATTTGGACACGCTGCACTATTACACGCCGCTCTACGCCGGGGAATTGGTATTGATGGACTATGCCGCCACTTTACGCGAGGTCATACCGCAAATGCAGGCCGAGGGCGCAGAGGTGATCATCGTCTTAGCGCATGACTGTGGCCGCCAACTGCGGGAGCTGTCAGAACAGGTAGCCGATTTGGGGATACCGCTCATCGCTGGGGCTCACTGCCACAACTTAGCAGCGGAAAAAGATGACCATACCGTGATCCTGCAGGGTGGGCAGCACTACCAAGGGTATGCCTACGTTACGCTGGAATGGGATGCAGCTACTGGTGAGTACAAGACTGCAAATTATGGAAACGCGCCTAATTTGAACGGCGCGCCGGATCCCTACCTGGCGGCGTTAACGAGGTTTTGGAAGCTTAAGTGGCAGGATGAGAAGCAGCGGGTGGTCGCATTTCTGGGAGATACGCTGCCAGCTAAATCCAGCCAGTTGGGGCGCCTGGTTGGCCTTGCCTGGCTGGATGCTATGCCAGAAGCTGATCTCGCCATCCTGGCGCGCGGGCTGCTGCACGAATCCCTGCCGCCCGGAGAAGTTACCGTTGGGGATATCACTGATCTGCTTTCCCCGCGCCATACGATCATCGAAGTGGAATTGACCGGCGAGCAGGTCCGCCAAGTGCTCAGTCATGGTGAAGATCCGGTTGTTACGGGTATGCAGCCTGTCGATGATACCTGGGTGCTGGATCAGGATGGTGAACCGCTGGATTCGGACCAGGTGTACCGAGTACTGGTCGATTCGAGCATGTTCATGGGTGATTATGGTTATGAGTTGATTGGTGAGTTCAATCCCCACGGCGCCAACACCGGCGTCGATAGCCGCACCCCGGTGATCGACTGGTTGGAGAACCAGGACAGCTCCCCCGAGCACCCGCTCAATTTGTTACCTGAGCTTGGTGCAGACTAATATTCGCTTGCTATCAGCTTTATATAACTGATCTGTCATCTATCAGCCAGCGCAGCGATCTAAGGATCTCTTCCCCAATGCATGCACATAACTCGGAAAATCGCAAAATGTGCCTGTACAATGATTGATCTGCGGAGCTAGTCTCTCCAGCGGATTGTCACCAACCTTTTCTCCTGAACACCGCACATTTGCTGATTGACATGCAATCCAAATCTTGCTATAGTAGCGCAGGAGGGGTTGGATCAAATAAGTTTTCGATACCACACTGTTGCTTAGGGGGCGAGCATACATCGGCGAGCATTCCGGTCAATACTTGGTTTTTGATTTCGGAGGGTCGCTATGCAGAAAAATATTCACCACCCGCTTTTCATTCGAATGTTTTTAATCACCGGAGCACTGGTGCTGACTGCCGGTTTGTTCTCCTTCTTCACCTTTCTTTCCGCCATTCAATCAGCCCAAGCCCAACCTCTGGCAGCCGCGGAATCTCCGGGATTTGACCTAGACGTGACCTATATCAGCAGGGAGCCGCTCTACTTTGCCTACTGTGTGGAGTATCCTTGGGATATCCCCGGCCAACCGGGTGGTCCATATCTCTGTCCTGGCACCGAAGACGATCGACGCTGGCCGGAACCAGGTGAAACGGTTACATTTACTGCCCATATCGTGAATAAAGGGCTGAACCCGAGTCCTCCTACCAACTATACCTGGTACATCGATGATAGCGAGGTCGGCAGCGGTACACTACCCGGGATATCTGCGGCAGAGGCTATCACAATCACCATGTCTCACGCGTGGCCGCATAGCATATCGCTAGATGGTCAACGGGCATTAGGCGACCATCATATACGCTTCGAGTTGGATGTGGTTGATGATTTCGATACCAATGACTCACGCCAGGATGCCATGAATGCGATGAGCTTCAGCATCTATTTCACCCCGGAGATGTACGAGAAATACAACCAGCCGGTTGATAATGGGTATCCACATTCAGCCGAGGATTGGATCCAGCAACAGATCGAGCAGATGAATGAAAATTTCAAGAATGCGGTCTACACGACCACTCCTAATGGTTCAGGACTCAGAGTACGTATTAACAAGATCGCGGTCACTGATATCGATCCAGGGGCGGATGGCCAGCACGACGGTGGCTGGTACATTCAAGGCGATTATCGCGATCCCGTCACCGGTCTTGATTGGGGCATGATCCACGAGCTCAGTCACCAGGTCTCGTTGATCGATCTATATGCTATTGGGGCAGCTGCACCCGCCACCTGGGTGAATGACCAGTCGGGCAACCCGGTGAATTTCAGTTTTACCTGGCCGAACCCTGGCTTGATGGGCGGTGGGGATGTAACACCCTACACGGAGCCCCAGATGTATTCAAGCCATTCGGCGGGTGGCTCGAACACGTTCCATGGCTACCGCAATGGCTACTATGGTTCGTATCAGTATGATATCCCGCTGAACAATTACTTCAAGGTGTTGGATTCCCAGGGTTATCCGGCTGTGGGCGTGGAGGTCAACCTTTACCAGCGAGCTGGTCCGGATGATTGGAGTGGGATGATGGGGATTGACGGCACCCCGGAGATAACCGGTACCACGGACGCAAGTGGGATATTTGCGTTGCCTAACCGGCCGGTAGGTGGCGAGCTTTCGACCGAAAATGGCCATTCCCTGCATGACAATCCCTTTGGCGTAGTGGACATCATCGGCAACCAAAACTTGTTCTTGGTCCAGCTTACCCGCGGCAGCCATGAGGAGTTCTTCTGGCTGGATATCACTGCCTTTAACCTGGCCTACTGGGCGGGTCATACGGACAGCCATACGTTTGAAATCCAGTCGCATATCCCAGTGGAAGGAGCTCCGGTTCATCCAGAAATCATATCGACCAGAGTCACGGGCGACCAAGTCGAGCTGTGCTGGCAGCCCAGTCCGACCGCTGGTGTCGTTGGCTACCGGATCTACCGGGCTGTTCCGCCCTATTTCCACTATCTACCTGCCGACGATATGGTCAGCGGTCCCTGTGCAACGGACACTATGCCGGCGCCAGGCGAGATCGATGGGCATGTGTATACAATGGTTGCGGTTGATGGCGCAGGCCGCGAGAGCGGTTTTAGCAACTTTGCTTGGGTGACCAATATCATCAATCCAACCGCCGTGGTCGTTAATGATCTTGGGTTCCGCACTATTCTCGATCGGCAGTATGGCTACTCACTCATCCACATGGCATCCAGCGGGCGGTCTCTTCAAAATATCAGCTCAGTCCATTACCACCTTGAAAATTCGAGTTATATGAGCCGGGACGCATATGGGAATTTGCTGATCAACCATCCCGGCGATTGGTATGACCCGCGCCATTCGATCCGCATCGCTGCCCCGGACGGGACGCCGCTGCTTGAATTCGGCCAGCAGGGCTCCGATCCGGGTGAATTCGAAACGCCCACTGGTGTTGCCAGCTGGGGACCGCCTTGCACAGTGGACATTGCCTACGATGAGGACGAACACACCTTACTCCTGCTGCACTTCGATGGCAGTTATATTGGCACCCAAGGGGAAGCGGGCACTCCCATAGAGACTGGTTTTGTGACTGGTCGCTTTGGTCAGGGAGTGCTGATCGACAGTGAAGATCGGCTCAGCTACGAGACGTCTGGTAATATCAGCCTCCAGCAGGGCAGCATCGAATTTTGGTTCCTGCCAAATTGGGAAGGGAGTTCTGGTGAAGCCCACGGTTTATTCGAAACTGGGGACGACTCTTCACCGATGATTGATGACCGCTTGCGTATTCAAATTGACGATATCAATAACTTGCGCTTCATGGTTATGGTAGGCGATGGTGTCTACCCTGAGTATGGTGTCAGCTACAACATCAACCACTGGCAAATTGGTGAATGGCACCATGTTGCCGCTACTTGGGAACCTGGCGCTATCGCATTATACGTCGATGGATTTGAAGTGGACCGCGCCGAGGGAATTGAGCTCCCGGACGAATTAGACGAGGTGATGCAAGTTGGATCTTTAGTGGTTAATGAGCCATTTCGCGCTGACGGGGTCATCGATGAGCTGCGCATCAGCGATATCCCCAGAGTGGGTAACAACCCGGCGTGCAACCTGATCCTGGTGGCGGACAGCGGCAACCAGCGCATCCAAGCATTTGATAGCTTGGGCAACTACCTCAGCGCATATGGTGAGCTGGGCAGCGCTTCAGGCCAATTTGCTTCGCCACAGGGTTTGGCGGTTGATCCCGCCGGGCGGGTGGTGGTGGTCGACCGGGATAACAACCGTTTGGTTGTGCTCGCGTTTGATGGTGAAAAGTTCAATCACCTGCACGATATTGACGCCGGGCTGACAGCACCAACCGGCATCGCAATCGATCCGTACGGCAATATCTTCGTCGCTGATACGGGTAATAACCGAATCGTAAAATTGAACGCAGCCGGGGAGTTTGTGCAATCGTTTACCGAGCCCAATGATGGTTATATAGGAAAATTCAATGCACCCGAGGGATTGGCTATAGATAACCTAGGCAATCTTATTATCGCTGATACAGGAAATATGCGAGTTGTAGCTGTCTATTTGCCCCAGCTCTACTTACCGCTGGTCAGCCACTAAGTGACCCAGAGGGTAAACTAGAGAACCTGACCAGTTTCTTTTAATGGACAGGTTTTCGTTTAGTTTAACGCTTCAACTAGTGTAATTGTCATCCTGGAAGAAGCATAGCGACAAATATCTATCGCCAACGAAATTAGCGATCTACACTATAAACTTCCCACCTTGGTAGAACAGCTCGCCATCCACGAAGGCTTGCCCGTCGTCTCGCATGTTCCAGATGAAATCCCAGTACACTGCGTTGGGATTTAGCCCCCGCTCTCGGTGAAACTGCTGCTGACCGCCATGTGGATGCTACCGCCGATCTTCTCGTCAAACAGGGTATCACGTGAGAAACATAGGCTGTCGTAATTGGTGTCGAGAGCGAACTCACCCAGTTAGCGGGCCCCCTAGTCTGTGTGCAGGATCGTAATTCAATATTCTGCACCCTTCTTGGCTGTCGCCTTGATGATCTTATTTTTCTCCATGGTTGGTTATACACCTTCGGCCTCCGTTCTAGGACTATAGCCGAGAGAAACAATTCCCTTTATATCTTTGTGAACCATGTTCGAACCCTAAACGTTGAAATAGATGATCAAGGTGTTGGAAATATTCTTGGATTTATGACCTGAAACTAGGGAAACAGCATTGAGCAAAGTAGAAAGAGTCATACGAACCACAGGAATAATGAGACACAAAAATCGACTCCCTGTGAGTCGATTTAGTTCTGTAGATAATATTGTTCGGGAAAAACTTTCCAGTGCTGGTCTTATCTCAAGACTAATGGCAAAACGATAGAATATATTTCGTTGGTAACCACCATTGTGATAGCTATAGTTACTGGCAGCTCGGCAGCATCGGATTGAAGCGTAACGGTGCCTTGATACACACCCAGGGGTTTGCCTTGTGAAGACAGCAGCAGGGGTAACGGGTCACCCGTCCAACCTGCAACAGTCTTACTGGTACCACTCGCACCCAAATAGATCCAATCCGCATTCGTACTAGCGGTCCAGTAAATTTGCTCCCCGAAGGAGACACTCGTATCAATGACGCGCTCGAATTCGTTGTTCTCCTCCAGCAGGCCTGCTAAGGCTGTTTGAGATACGACGATTTCAGGTTTTCGGAATTCATCCGCCCCAAAGTCTGGACCATTCCCATACGGTCGCGGGTTGCCGTCAATATCAGTTAGTATGCTGCTGACTACAGCGATGTCAACCGCGGCAGAAGTCTCTTTGATGTGGTAATCAAAGCTTGGATAACCAGGTGAGAGATAGTCGATCGTCGCAACCCTTTGGATCGTATTCAGTCCGTTGAACGTACCCGTAGGAAGGGGGATACCGTCCTGGTTTGTCTCTTTGGTATTGTTGGCGAACAAACCTTGCTTCATGTTGAGTGTGCTACCTGGAAATACGACGATGGTAGCCGCGTTTGCGACACCAACGTGGTCTGAAAAAATCGAGTTTTCGATATTCGCAATACCGGGTGTACCGTTAATGGAACCATCATGGGACATCAGCTGGATGGCATGCCCGACGACAAAATCTTCACCTAAATGGTTGTTTGCGAAAGTTGTGTGCTTGATGTTTGCAACAACGCCCTGGAGAACAATCCCTGCCCCGCCGCCGCCG
>JBFENN010000194.1:0-6289 GCA_041551115.1 Anaerolineales bacterium | reverse complement strand
CTTAGCTATCGGCGGTATGCACCTGGAAGGTGGAACCTGGCGGCTGAATTCAACCGGGGCTCCGTTGGATGGACAGCAGTCGTACCATGTACTGGTGAACGATTTTATGTACGCTGGCGGCGATGACTACACTTCATTAGCCGAATTCGATCCAGAGGCTTACAACACAGCCATTGACTGGCGCCAGCCAGTTATTGATTGGGTTACCGCTCAGGGTTCCAGTGAAATAAATCCAATCGACGAAATCGTTGCTGCCCTAAAGAATTGATCATCTTATTGTCCCACTACCGCGGAACGTCGAGAATGGATTGCGATGATTTCAATACTGTTACATGCCGGTTTCATCTCCTGGACCAGCTTCGCAGAGAGCATGAAAATACGAAACTTTTGGTAAAACTGAACAATTGGACATAATTAAACCAGTTCATTGAAAAATGGTTTACATCTACCAGATGATTTTTTCCGTGGTTTTCAGCACCAAATGAGAAACGCGGGCAACCAAAATAACTCGCCTATCTCTGGCAGACATTTTTGTTACAATAAAACCTCGTGTTCATTGATTGACTACCTAGGCAATGCTGCTGCTGTGGGTGTTCTAGATCGGACATGGATATAGCATGGATATCGAGTTATATCGAAGATATTTGAATCAGTACCTAAAAGACGCGCTGGCAAACAGCGACGGTACCCATTCCGGCATCACCGAATACCTGCTGTCAATAAAAGTCTCCGGCCTCCTGGTAAGACACAAGGCAGAAAAATTACGTGCCCAGCAAGATGCCATCAAAGCATTTCAAGATCACCGCCACTGGCCGCTGGAAATCATCATTTCGCACCTGGGTTTAGATCAAAAGGACTATATCAATACCTAACAGCTATCCCGTCAAGGCACCAGCCAGCCTTGTTGCCAAGCGAGGGAGCAAGCATTTTCGATATCCAGTTATCAGCTTACGGTAATGCAAGCCGCGCTAAAGAATCAACAAGAGGGTGCGTTAATAGGGATAGACACTTGGGCGAGTGTCGATAAAAGGGCTAGCATTCGTGATGTTTCACTGAAGCCGCTAGCCCTATTTCTTTAATCAACAAGCTGTATAAAAAAGAACCCCCAAGCAGCAGCTTGGGGGTAAATATCGCTGAAACCTTGCGCTTATTGGCGGTTTACCAACGGTAAGAAGACCAGATTCGCACGCACTTCGGTCCAGACAGGTTCTCCATACGCTGAGACCCCTTCGGCCGAACTGACCGCATAAGAATCGTTGACCACACGACGCATAGTCAGATCTGAGACCCGCACGCGGAAGTAGTATTCCTGCGAATTGCCGGGAGCTAGGACCGGCAGCGTCCAGCGGACACCCGTGCCATTGTACTGTCCCGAACCAGAGGTACTGCCCATGACATACTCCGCTCCGACCGGGATGGTGTCTGTGATGATGAGGTTGGTTGCCTGCTGGCCTAAATTCTTTATCCTGATTGTATATTCGAGCTCATCACCGAGCTTTACCGGGTCGGGTGAATCGGTCTTGGTAATCTGGAGAACCGGCTTGTTGGTGATATAAGCAACCGCCTGTATCTCAACCGGATCCAGTAAGCTTGGGTGGGTGATTGTGGCGGTATTAGTGATTGGGCCTTCATAGTAATCATCGACAACCACGCTGAAAGTGATCAATTCACTGGAGTAGGGTGCTAAGCTGCCTTGCCAATCAATGCTGACGATATCATCAGCGATCTGACCTGAGGAAGCCCCAGCATCTCGCTGGTAGGTGGCATGTTCCCAGGGCAGCAGATCGGATAACCTCACACCGGTCAGCGGCAGGGGGCTCGAATTGACAACATTTAAGTTGTAATTCAACACGATGCCTTCACCCGGTCGTGCCAGGGTTGGCGTGACCGTCTTGAACGAGTCGACCAGCCCAACCTCCTTCACGGTCGTGGTTATTGGTATGCCTGCAATAGACATGGTGCCTGTGATTTCACTCTCATACCAAGCTGTGCTGTACTGGTCATTGACGATCTGGGTGCCGCTCACAAGGGTCGAGTCAACGAGCACCGCAAATGAGCGCTGCAGACTTTCAGCCGTGCTCATGGCAGGCAGCGTCCAGGAGATGCTGGTCGTGTCGCTGATGGTTAGGTAGCTGCCGTCGTCACTGACTTCCAACAAAGCGACTCCTGCTGGTAAAGTCTCGGTTAGCACTGGATAGGGGGGTTCCTCCGTACTCAACCCGCTGTTGAAGACATTGATCGTATAGGTCATCATTTGACCAGCGCCGATGACCGGTGGAGCCGTCTTGGTCGGGATCAAGTTGGCATAATGGGTGACAAGGCCGATCGCGGTCGCCGATATCGGTTCTGTAACAAATGGCCCCAGTGTATCGCTTATCGCAATCGTTGCGGTATAAGTGGTGCCTTCCTCACCGCCTATGGTGCTCTGAGGCTCTTCAGTTGTGATTGTGATCGTCTCGTTATAGGCAAGATTCCCTATCCATTGATAGCACTTATCCAATCCACAGCTCTCAACTTTCGATATCGTTCCTGCCTCGTAAGGGATTTGAATCAAATCCTTCGCATTGCTAACGCTGATATTGCCAAATGCGATCTTTGCCTCGGCGGCGATTGCATTGCCTGGACCCGTGTTGCGGATCACCAGGGTTGGTGTCACCGGCGAGTTACCGCCGCCTGGTTTGTGGGCGATCGGGTCAACGTATGCCTCGACCTCGAAAGTCGGTCCTTTCACTGGGCTGGTATAAACCTCGCCGGTTGCGCAAACCCCTTCGCTTCCGCAAACATCATAGGTTGTGTTTATCACATCAACATCGGCGACATCATCAATATAGACAACGTATTCAAAAACAGCCCATTCATCGGTAGGCAAGCTGTCCAAATACCAGCTGACAACTCCTGTGTTCTCATTATAAGCATCACCCCCATGCAAATATGCGACGCCCTCCGGCACTGCATCATTCACGACGAGATCCGTGACTTCAGAACCTTTGTTGAGCACGGTCAGGGTATAAGTCATCTCGCGGTTGGAGCCCGGCGGGTCGGGTTGGGTGGTCTTAGCAATGTAGAGAATCGGATCGACCACGGTTACGGTGTACACTTCTCCAGATGCCGGAACCGTATTTTGGTCTGCGCTAACCCCGTAATCCACATTACTGATGACGGTGCCGCTGATAACGCTGTTGAGATCGACGCTGAAGGTGAAAACAGTAGACGCACCTGTTGCCAAGTCAGTCGTCCGGTTCCAGGTGATATCTTTGGTTGTGTCGTTGTAAGACCCATCGGGATCAGCATCCTGGTAGCTTGTATTGTCCGGTAGTTGATCGCTGACACTAAGCTGTATGCCATTCGCTGGCTGACCGATGTTGCTGACCTCTAGCATGTAGGTCAGCAGCTTGCCCGGACCCGGCTTCTCGGGGGTTGAGGATTTGGTTATGGTCAGCAAGGGGTCATCTGTGACAACCGTTTCAGCACTTACCCAGATGGGTTCATCAATATCCGGGTGGGAAATCACGGCTTGATTTTCTAGAATCCCTTCGAAAGTGCCGGCAACGTCTACCGTCAGGGTGATAAGCACCGTAGAGTCAAACCCCACTTCACCAAACCATGACACTTCACCCGCTTCATAAACGGGCAGATTCCCCGAGCTTGTGGATGCACTGTGGAATGTTACCTCAACCGGCAATTCATCCACCATGCTGACACCGGAAGCAGTATACGCCCCAGTATTGATGATCTCAATGACGTACTCCAGGCGCGCTCCGCCGACGTTCGCCAGACTCGGATCGACCGTCATCCTGGATTGGTTCAGTTTCGGATATCCTGTGGGCGGTTCAATCGGGGCTGCTTGAACCGCCACTGCAGTAAACTGGGCCAACATTAACAAGCCCCAAACGCTGGCGATGGCAGCCAGCATGGCAACCGTTAGCCACAGAAACCGCAAATAACCGTTTTTCATCTGCTCATCCATAAGGACACTCTCCCGCGCAATGGCTCAGATTCCCCGATATATTTGAATGATACATGCATGTAATTATCTTATCCCAATATACCCTGTTATCATCCTTGCATCAATGTAAGGTCCATCTGCTGAATATAACATCTTTTGCACAACTCCTCTACGATGAATTCGTGGTTACCACAGTACCCGTTGAGTCTTTCCGACACTTCTGGGAGTTGCTGAGTTCACAGCGTGATACCTATTATCCTTTACAAAAAACATCTGCTTCCACAAGCACAAATAAGTGTACCATTCGTTTCCTCACAGCAGTATTGAAGCTGTGCCGGTGCAGTTAGGGGCCTCTGGCTTAATCATAGCGAAATTCACATTTCCGCGCGCCACCCTTAAGAGAGTTTAACGTAGGGTTAATGGGGCTGTAACCGAATTATTTAGGGGAGTATGGCAGAATAGGTATTCGCAGGTAATAGATCTCGGGTTGTGAGTACGGTTACCAGGCAAACGATTCTTTAACAATGCCGGTTACAGCGATGGAAGAAGCCCGGCACTAATCGGGTTCCATCAGGCACCGTAGGGGATCACCGCTCCCGGGCTGATCTATCCAGCTTTGCCAACAAAACCTGCCTTTGGTATCGCAAACGCTTATGTTTACAGGATACTGGAATATAAACTTCATGCTGCTCCTATTTTGGCTGGCACTGCTGCCCGTATTAATCACCCTGATAAATAAAACCTATGCCAAGGTCATCCCGCTGGTATACAAGTGGCGGCAGACCCACTTGCGCAAAGTATGTATCTTGCAGCTAGAATTGATTGTGCCAGATCAATTCACCGAGGCGCTGATTGCATGCCTGCGGCTCTCACGCAGCTTGGTCATCTTCTTCATTGTGGCTGTCAGTGCTGTTGTCCTGCTCAACAGCGTTCCGCACACCCAAGGGATAATTCAGCAAATCCTTCAACAAGCCCTGCAGATCCTGAAGTCCGCCGGAGCCCGCTTTCTAGAATTGCTGCCGAATATCCTGGCTTTGATTGTGATCGCGGTCATCACTCGCTACACTTTGCGGTTGGTGAATTTCCTCTCGGAAGGTTTCCGGGGTGGGCGGGTAAAATTGATCGGACTGCATCCCGATTTGGTTGAGCCCACCTTCCAAATCATCCGCTTTTTAACTGTTGCCCTCGCTCTGGTTGCAGCATATCCATACATCCCCGGATCGGATTCGCCAGCTTTTCGCTATATATCGCTCTTCATCGGCTTCCTCCTGTCGCTTGGCTCTACCTCACTAGTTGCAAATATCATTGCCGGCATTGTGCTGACCTATACGCGCGGCTTAAAAGTTGGTGACCGGGTGCAGATTGGTGAAACAGTGGGTGATGTCGTAGACCGCACCCTGCTTGCCACGCGCGTCCGCACCATCAAGCACGTCGTTATTACGATACCCAACGGGATTGTGCTGAACAGCCATATCGTCAACTTCAGTTCAACCGCTCAAAATCGGGGTCTGATCCTCAATACCAAGGTTACGATCGGGTACAACGTACCATGGCGGCAGGTGCATATGCTGCTCATCGAAGCCGCATTGGCTACCAAGCATATCCTTGAAAACCCGTCTCCGTTTGTACTCCAAACGAGCCTGAATGACTTCCATATCACCTATGAGATCAACGCTTACACGCGTGAGCCTGAACTCATGGCAACAACATATTCCGAACTCCACCAAAGCATCCAAGATTATTTCAATGCCGCCGGCGTTGAAATCCTCTCTCCAGCTTACTCTGCCTGGCGTGATGGCAACCCTTCCACTATTCCAATCGGAGACATCCCCACGACACCGCTGCAAAATTTCCTGCAGCACGTATCCCTTAACCCGCCATCAACACCGCGTCCATAATTCATCCCCTCATGCCATTGGCACACAGCAGTGAAGACCGCTGGCAGCGCAGTTTTCCACCGTCACTCGTTTTGACAATGACGATCGCTGGACAAGGATCATAGTCGACAAACTCCACAATCGCAGTATGATGCCCAGGGTTAATAGGATTGCCCATGCTGAGAAGATAATTCATGCCTTGGATCAATGTCTGCGGTTGCAGTTTGCACGTTTCAAAGCTCATTATGCACCTCCATTCACCAGGATAGACAGGAAAAAAGGTCTCCACAATCCCACAGCCGGGGGAAATTGGGGTGAATTTACGGGTTAACCCCCTGGTGCGTGATCACATTTTATGCACTACGATGTCGATGAGCTCTTTCAATCAAGATGTATAATTGCCCAATCACGAGAGCATACATTGAGTCTTGGTTCTTATTGAGGTGCCAGAATGGTGCGAAACCTT